>CAYNDB010000119.1:0-7358 GCA_964395915.1 uncultured Nitrospinota bacterium
CTTACACAGGAAGCGTTTTCAAAACGTTCCCGCTCGGAGCAATGGGTCGAAAAATTCGCGCGGGTTTACACTCCCGTGGTCATGGGGCTTGCCCTGGGTTTCATGCTTGTTCCGCCGCTCGCTTTTGGCGGGATGTGGGAGGATTGGTTTTACCGGGCGCTGGTGTTGCTGGTGATCGCGTGTCCCTGCGCTCTTGTCATCTCCACTCCTGTGAGTGTTGTCGCCGCGCTGACGTCTTCCGCGCGTAACGGCGTGCTTATAAAAGGTGGGACGTATATGGAGGCGCCCGCCCGGCTGGAAGCTGTTGCCCTCGACAAAACCGGCACGTTAAGCGAAGGTAAACCCTCTGTTGTGGACATCGTTCCGCTTTCCGACCACGATGAAAAGGAATTGCTGGAGCGCGCCGCCGCCATCGAGGCGCATAGCGGGCATCCATTGGCAAGGGCGATAGTGGAACACGCACAAAAGCTTGGCATTGCGATACGTCCCGCCAAGGATCATCAAGCCATTCGCGGCAAAGGGGCAACCGGCCGTTTTAACGGGGATCGGTATTGGCTGGGGTCGCACCGTTTTCTAGAGGAGCGGGGCCAGGAAACAGAAGAAGTCCACCAAATGCTGGAAGCCATGACTAAGGAGGGGAGCACTGTTGTGGTCGTGGGAAATGATACGCATGTGTGCGGTTTTATCTCCATATCCGATACGATAAGGCCGGAGGCCAAAAAGACTATCCAGGACATGCGGGGGGCGGGTGTAAAACACATAGTTATGTTAACAGGCGATAACGAAGGAGCCGCAAAAGCTGTCGCCAAAGGACTCGGCATAGACGAAGTTCAGGCCGAGTTACTTCCGGCGGATAAAATAGCGGCGGTGGATAGCCTGGTTGCCCGTTATAACTCGGTGGCGATGGTTGGCGATGGGGTGAACGACGCTCCCGCAATGGCCAGAGCCACTTTAGGAATAGCCATGGGGGCGGCTGGAAGTGACGCCGCGATTGAGACAGCCGATATCGTTCTCATGTCCGACGATCTTTCAAAGCTACCGTGGCTCATCCGGCATTCGAGCCGGACATTGTCTGTCATCAGACAGAATATCGGTTTTTCACTTTCCGTTAAAGTTGTGTTTGTAGTTCTGACTTTTCTTGGCCATGCTTCATTATGGGCCGCCATCGCCGCCGACATGGGAGCCTCTCTCCTTGTGATATTCAACGGTTTGAGGCTTTTGAATGGACGTTCACAATAATTGGTGTGGTGCCTTGTTACGTTGACTTTCATGCTCATGACTCCCCGTTTTTGCGTGTCGTTTTACGGACACCACTTATGAGAAGCTAGGGGTTTTACTTCCACCAATGGTAAGTGCGCGGTGTCCAAATGGAGCGCGATCCGTTTGTTTCGGCGTATGACATAAGTGTTAGGTTATACTTTACAGGCGCAGGTTATAACGTTCTGCTCGAAGATGATGTGTGAGTGCGCAATATTATCATCTTTCCGACCGACCCCCTTTTGCAGGACCTTTATTTGAAAGGATAAATTATGTTTGGAACCGTCAAGGCGTTCCCTTTTTTCGTATTGGCTCTGTTTATGTTTATGAGCGTGGGAACGGCTGAGGCGAAGCATTTGAAACTCTACACTTATGATATTCCTGAGGTGGGGGCGACGCAAGTGACGTACACCTTCGACCATATATCAGGCCCGAAAGCGGGATACGAAAGCGGGAACCCGACCCTCCATGAAGTCGAAATCGAACGCACGATTACAAAACACTGGCTTCAGTCGATCTATATTGATTATGATTACGCCCCCTCCATTGACGGGCATCCGGAAATCAGCGAAGTATCCGCTCTTAAAACGGAGTTCAACTTCACATTTTCAGAGAAAGGCAGACAATTTGTCGATTTTCGTTTGAATATCGAGCTTGCCAAAGCGATGAAGAACAAGATTACCGCGTACGGCGAGTCGAAAGTCGCTGATACAGCTGAGTTCAGGTTCATCTTCGAAAAAAGCTTTGAGTGGTTCTCTATTGTCCTCGGCCCAATGCTTGTGAAGGATATCGCCGGCCCTGGGGAACTTTCCGGATGGACGTACGGCTATGCGAACGCAATATTGATGAGTATAAACGACAAAGTGGGTTTTGGGCTTGAGTTTCATGGTTTCATGGGGGAAGCTCAAAATTTGAGATTCGCTAACCGGCAAAACCACACCATCGTTCCGAATTTCGATATTGCCGTAACAAGAGCTCTCACAGTTAGCGTGGGCGCAGGATTCAGCCTGACGGATGTCACGGACGATTTTACTTTCAGATCCTCGCTTCAGTATGTTTTTGGGCCGAGCGATGGCTGAATGTAACGGTAACGAAAATCCGGCGTTTGCGCTTGGCGGAATTGAAAAATAAATTCTATATTTACAGCATGCAAAATGGGTTTTAAACTCCTTTAGTTGTTGTTTTTTCTGATATAGTTAAAAAAATTTAGCCATTTAACAGCATATAATGGAATCGCTTAAGCTTGGATTTTCGACATTTCTGGTGTTGTTCTTCTCGCTATTTTTGTCCGCCAACGATGCGTTTTCAGATACGTCTGATGAACGGACAGTAACTCAGGAACATCCCGGAATAGGCATCTTGCCGAGCGATATCGACCTGATCGAATCCTCCTCATGGCAGGGCTCAAACGGGTTTGAATTTTCAGGCGGCGTAACCTCTTTGTTTCAAAGCACGTCAGGCGTCTCGTCGAGCGACACCAAAGACCAGACAGATTTTTCCTACACGGTAGATCTTGAGCTTATCTACAACCACGATGAGCGATATTACGTGGTGATCGCGATGGAGGCGGGCGAGGGCAATGGAATAAATGACAACTTTCCTTCCGACATAGAGCCCAATTATGATCCTTACCACTCGTCCGCAAAAGGTTATCAGGATGTGATTATATCTCAGGTGTATATCGAAGGGCTTTTTCTTGATAAAAGTTTTGTCGTTAACATCGGTAAAATGGACGTCCACGCTCTCTATGACAACAACGCATTAGCTTCCGATGAAACTACAAACTTTATTTCCGGAGCTTTTGTCCGCGCCGTTGGCACGGTTGGACGTGAGCTGAATAAGTATTACAGCCCTGCGGTAAGGCTATTGTACTCACCTATCACATGGCTTGAGGCTCAGGCTATTTACTCGCATTCAGGCGTGGACGATCTTACCAACAACCCGTTCATGGTATTCCAGCTGGCGGTGAAGCCCGGGTTTGGTGATTTGGAAGGCAATTACAGAGCCTATGTCACATACGATGGCCGGAACTACGAAGATGAATCTGGCGCCTATAAAGGCGATGTATTGTACGGGTTTAACTTCGACCAGTATGTGACCGATCATATTGGTATTTTCTTTCGCTATGCGACTCATGACAATTCCCTGCTGGTCAACAGGGTCGTCTCGATGCTCTCCGGCGGAGTCACTCTCTCGGCCGGCTTGTGGGGCAGGGCGGATGATCTTCTGGGAATCGGATACGCTCAACTAGAAGCCAACGACAGGCTCAAGCCTCCTTTTGACGAGGGGCAGACCGTTTGGGAGATATATTACAATGCTCGTATCAACTCCCTGCTTTCAATCA
The DNA here is from genome assembly GCA_964395915.1 of uncultured Nitrospinota bacterium. GTDB lineage: Bacteria > Nitrospinota_A > UBA7883 > UBA7883 > JAJRTC01 > CAYNDB01. The sequence continues at coordinate 3,602 of CAYNDB010000119.1, forward strand.
CACCAGACCTGCAGTTTCATAAGAATCTGCCAAGAGAAGAAAAAAGATCGGTGGTGATCTATGGGCTGCGTGTTCAAGCTGATTTTTAAACTGCCAGAACGGGCTGACCGTATCGCAAGAGCGCTGATCGTTATTTCCCATTTATGAAGTCTATTGAGCGGCTATAATAATCTGATAACCTTTTTGACTTTTTCGCGTCATTTATCGGCGCGTTTTTCAGAAACTATTATGGGAGTGTGGTCACATGAAAAGAATTATTACTCTATTACTCATTTTTTCTATCGCATATTTTGTTGGAAACGCCGCCGCCCAGTCAAAAAAACTTGCCGCGGAAATGATACAGAAATCGCTTCTGGAAGCTAAGACAACGCAGGAAACCAAACCTATTTTAGATCCGGCGATTTATGCTCGTGAATTTACCCAGCACAGAGCATACCAGATCGCCAAGGAGATACCGCATGTTCTCGACAAGCTTTTTTGCTACTGTTATTGCGCGATAAACCCACGGTTTAAGCATAAGAGCCTTAAAACCTGCTATACAGGCAACCATGCCGCCGAATGCGGAGTGTGTATGCGTGAAGCGTTTATTGCGAAGCAGATGACAGACGATGGCAAAACTCCTGAACAGATCGCCACCGTGTTTAAGGATATGTACGCCAAGTAGCCTTAGCTGATCCAGATGTTTTTTCTACAAACGAAAAACGCCGAACCGGACCCCGTTATGAAGGGGGGTTCATAACGGGGGTCCCATTCAGCTTAATTTCTAAAGAATTTAGAATCCGGCGGTCGCCGCGGCGAACACACCACTGGAATCAAAGTCGGTTCCAGAAGCGTTGGTGTATTTGCTCTGGGCATATTCAACTTGCACCTTTACGTTCGGTTGAAGATACCAAATCAAACTTGCCACCATTTGGGTCGTCTCCTTGTCGGAATCCTGCACATCGTTGAAATCGTACCGGACAACACCAAGAATGTTCTCAACCAAGGGATAAATGGCTTCAATGGTGCCGCTGTTTACTTCAAGATCGCTGCCCGCTGCCTGCCCTTGTGTGAACAAGTTATATGATCCCACCAGATTGAGCCCGGCGAAATTCAGGTCCACGCTGATACCAGACGCATCGGCGTTCTGCCTTTCGGTCTGAGTGTCACCGGTCCGGTCATGCTTGTATACAAACCCAAGGCTTTGACCCTGCCAGTTTAAATACGCCCATCCGTAATAAGCGCCAACATTGTCGTCCGCTTCTTCGACGCTGTCGTTACCCGCTCCGATAGCGTATTGAATAGAATAGTCTCCATAATCGCGCACTCCGTTAACCTCGGCTCCGGAATTCGTGAAACTTGCTCCACACGCTGAACACGTATATACGCCACCGCCGTGTCCGCCATGTCCGCCGCCAGCTCCAAGCTGTATGAGATAATTGTTTATTGTGAGCCTACGGGTGCTTGAAAGGAACGGCAGATCCACAGACATTACACCGAGCTTTACGTTAACCGCCGCGTCTGCAACAATATCCATAAATGACATATTGTATAGCCCCAATGTCGTTTCATCGTCGCCGGCCACCATGTGCGCGAAATACGATACACGCGGCGCAAGTGTGCCCGCTGAATATATCAGCAGTGAGCCTGCGTCAAAACTGGAATCTTTTGACTTAGATGCCACCGGGCCCATACCCATGTCCATTTCCATCTCTTTGTCAACGTTCTCGTAAACTGCGCTTCCTACAAATCCGAGAGTCTGGGGCTGTTCCCATATGTATTTGCCTGTATCCCCTTCCATGCGGTATCCGTTGATCCGGAATTTTGTGCCGAAATCATTGAGTTTGGGGAAAGCGGTGTGACACAACGTACATTCCGCTTCATACTGTTTTGCAAATGCAGGTACCGCTGAGGCTTCGTTACTACCAAGCGGTATAGATAATAGAAAAAATAAAACGATTAAAAAAACAAACTTCTCCTTGCGAATACTGATGCTTCTCATAGCTCCTCCTCAAAAATTCAAAGATCCCGTTGTAACGCCTCACCTGCGGTAGTCAAAGCTTCAAATGAATCTAATACTTACACACAGGTAAATTAGCTCATACATCTTTACTTATGATGCTTCCAAGTATAAACACTGTATATCTTAATTTGTTCCATTTTATTGAAGTTATCCACAGTATTTTTATAGTCGATTGATTCCCAAATATGAGAATCGATGTTTGTAAATTGGTTGCGGAAAAATTTTAAGGTCTAACCCACTAATTCTACAGTAGTTACAACTTTAAATCTGTGTGGATCACCCTTCCGGCAAGGCTCCATATTCCCTATATAGCAGAAATTTTTCCATAAAAAAAAACTGGTAATAAAGCCATGTTAAGCTCTATCTTTTTCCACTTTTATGATTTTAAGGCAAAATCGCAGATCTTTGGTCATTAAGAGATGCTTCCGGATCCACTAAAATTTTCCAAAGTGACTGCGTGAAGAGAAGTAGTAACTGATGTGGTTGGAGGTTTTTTATGTATTTTTACGTCGGAGATGACATCCATTCCGTAAACAGGGTCACGGTGTTTTGTGTCTACGGCTGAGTCATGATCTTCACCATCATGACCCGGCGTCTGATCGAAAAACTGGCTGTTTACCCGATTTTTTTGCAACCTTGGACGAGACCAGGTTAACCGTTCGGCTTTGCGTACTTTTCTATGATGTTGAAAATTTCCTCGATCTTTTCGTCTCCCTCGCCTTTTTCTATTGCGTCCCTAACGCATGTCTTTACATGTCCACGCAGGATTTCAAGATTGGCTTTTTTCAGAAGCGACTGGGCCGATAGGATCTGTTTCGAAACATCGATGCAATATCTGTCATCATCGATCATTTTCATGATTCCTTCGATCTGGCCCCTCGCGGTCTTCAAATTAAGCAACGCGGACTTCTTAACCTCTTCGAGCATTATGGGCTCCCCCACTAGTTAACGGATGTGACAGTGTAACCGGCTTCGCTGACGGCCTCTTTGAAAACGTCGTCTGTGATGTCCTTGTCCGCTTCCACAACGGCGCTTTTTGCGGCCAGATCCACGTTTACGCTTGTAACCCCGTCGAGTTTCTCAAGCGCCTCGGTTGTGTGTTTCACACAGTTGCCACAGGTCATACCCTCAATATGCAATGTCTTTTTCATAACCAAATTCTCCTATCATTTAAAGTTTTTCAATCTCAACGCGTTAAGCAGCACCGATATGGAGCTGAAACTCATGGCGGCGGCGGCGAAGACGGGCTTTAGCATCGGTCCGTCGAACAGAACCAGCGCCCCGGCGGCAATAGGAATACCAAGACTATTATAGAAGAACGCCCAAAAAAGGTTCTGCTTTATGTTCCGCACAGTCGCCCTGCTCAACCGAAGCGCTTTTTCCACCCCACCCAGATCGCCGCTCATCAAAACAATATCACCCGATTCCATAGCCACGTCCGTGCCGGTTCCCATCGCGATTCCGACATCGGCTCTTGCCAGCGCAGGCGCGTCGTTTATGCCGTCTCCCACCATCGCCACTTTTCTGCCAGCGTCATGAAGTTTTTGCACTTCCTTGTCCTTGTCCTGCGGAAGAACTTCCGCGATTACTTTTTCAATTCCAGCTTCTTTTGCTATGGCTTTCGCCACAGGCTCCGAGTCGCCGGTAATCATGACAGTCTCAGCTCCCATACGCTGGAGATTTTCTATCGCTTTGCGGCTGGTCGGCTTGATCGTGTCAGCTACGCCTATAACGGCGCCCAGCTTGCCGCCGATG
>CAYNDB010000120.1:0-7313 GCA_964395915.1 uncultured Nitrospinota bacterium
ACAAACTTCCCGCCATCCTGTTTTTTATGCGTGGGATATTGTCGGCAAGGGCGAATGGATAGACCGGATGGTGGACGGGTTGAAAGAAAATGTGTATATCACTTTTGATCTGGACGGGTTCGACCCGTCGGTCGCGCCGGGCGTTGGCACCCCTGAGCCTGGAGGGTTATTGTGGCGGGACGCGGTCGACGCGATCAGAAGGGTAGGGGAGGAGCGAAACATCGTAGGCGCCGATGTGGTGGAATTATGCCCTGTTCCAGGCTTTGCGCAGTCCGAGTTTGCCGCCGCCAAGCTATGCTTCAAGCTTTTGGCCGCCGCCTTTTTACTGAAATGATTTAGAGAATAGACAAATTTCGTTAAAATAAAAACACCGCAAAAGCGACCACCGTTGTATAGCCGTTTTTGACGACTGCGCTTTTGGTCACGTTTCTTGTTTTAACGATTTTGTTGGACATGCGAAACACTTCTTTTTTTTCGTCCCAATTAACATTTTCGTCAAACTCAATTCCAAGGGTGGAAGCCAGCATTGCCGCCGCAAGGTCTTCCGCATAATCTCCGGCGACTTGCTCTGTCTGGCCAAAGCCGTGGTGTTCGCTTAAGTAGCCATAGCTGTTTTTGTCTGTGGGGATGGCGCACCCTACAGAAGCGAAAAGAAGCCTGTGTGGTTCGTCGCTCGAAGCGCGGGCCTGGACGCAAAACGTGATAGCGCCTGGCTGTAAAAGCTTAAGCCCTTCTCTGCGTGATATGATTTTGCAATTGGGCGGTAATATTGACGATACGTCTACGAGATTTACTTTCTGTATGCCGGCGTCGCGCAAGGCAAGCTCATAAGATCGAAGCTCGGCCTTGTGAGAGCCAACTCCGTTTGTGAAAAACATTTTTTTTGGAACAAGATTCATCCGCCAATTCCCTCAATCAACGATATAAGCCAAAATATATCTTTGGTTATTCTTCAATAAATTTGCAGGTAACAGGGCGCCGCCTGTCTTTTCCGAAGGCCTTGACAGTGATTTTTACCCCCATTGGCCCCTGACGCCTCTTGTATTCGTTTCGATCGACCATTGTGGCTATGCGCGCAACGAGCTGTCTACTGTAACCGAGTTTTTCAATTTCATCAACGTCTCTGTTTTTCTCTATATATTCTTTTAGTATGGGGTCCAGGAGCGAGTATTCTGGCAGAGAATCTGTGTCACGCTGGTCTGGCCGAAGCTCGGCGCTAGGCTCTTTTGCGATGATAGATTGAGGGATCAGGTCTCGTCCTTCCTTTTCGTTTCGCCAGCGGCAAAGATCATATACCCTGGTTTTCAGAAGGTCTTTTATCACGGCAAACCCGCCAGCCATATCGCCGTATAATGTGCAATATCCCACGGCGATCTCGCTTTTATTCCCAGTGCTAAGAACCAGCCAACCGAACTTGTTGGAGAGAGCCATAATAAGCGCACCACGGATTCGCGCCTGAATGTTTTCTTCTGTTATATCTTTTTCACGATCTTTGAAAACGTTCTCCAGAGTTTTATCGTACACGTCCATAAGATCGCCTATCGGCATTGAGATCATTTCCACGCCAAGGTTTTCCGACAGTTTATTTGCATCGGTAACAGACCCCTCTGAAGAGTACGGTGACGGCATGGAGACCGACCGTACGCGTGACGGGCCAAGAGCGTCCACGGCGATGACAAGGGTGAGCGCGGAGTCTATTCCGCCAGAAGACGCCACAACCACTGTCTTGAACCCGTTTTTATCAACGTAATCTTTAAGCCCAAGAGCTATCGCCTCATAAATCTCCTCGTTCTCGCTGGTTATTTCGTGGCGTTTTACAATAGGGACGGGAGGCTTTGGGCTTTGCCGAACGGAAATGTCGATTGTCTCGCGCTTAATGGAAAGTCGCGTCTCATTAACATTGATATCGATAACAAGCAGGTCTTCGCTGAACGCTTCCGCCAGAGCCACAACCTCTCCATTCTCGTCGCACACAAAAGATCGTCCATCGAAAACGAGCTCGTCCTGTCCGCCAACGAGATTACAGTATACGAAAGGTGTTTTAAAACGCCTGGCGTTACGTTCAACAATATTTTTTCGCGCAGGGTGGGCGTCCACCCAATAAGGCGAGCCGGAAATATTGATAAACAGGTTCGCTCCACACTTCGCCTGGTCGGAAAGGATGTTGTTCTCGACCCATATATCTTCGCATATCGTAACGCCGGCAACGGCCGGGCCGATTTTTACAAGCGGGCCATTGGCGCCAGGTTCAAAATATCTTTGTTCGTCAAACACTCCATAGTTTGGCAGCTCTTGCTTAAAAATAGAGCCTTGCCATTTTCCTCCCGCAAGGATGCATGCCGTGTTTTTGAGAACACCATTGTCGACTACAGGAGCCCCGATCAGCGCCGCAGGGCCATTTAATGTGGCGTCGGCAATCGTTTTTATCGCGTTTTCACATCGGTTGATAAACCTTTTGCGGGTGAGCAGGTCCTCCGGTGGATATCCGGACACCATAAGCTCCGGGAAAATAACAATGTCCGCTCCCGCCGCATCGGCTTTTGTTATAAAAGATAGCGCAAGATCAACAGAGCCGCTTACATCACCCACGATTGGGTTTGCCTGGGCAAGCGCGACTCGAATGGATGTTGTCATTGTTTTTTAGGTTTCGGTTTTTTTTTGTACGGAATATAGTTTATGTCAACTCCGCTGCTATGGCGCAGTGTGGCGTAAAACGATCCTATCAGGATTTTGGAACGTATCTTGACCGGCGTCAGGAACTCGTCATCTGTAAGCCATATCCACATTTTACCTTTACGCTGAAACACTCCCTCAGATTTAAGAAACGGCTGGACCACAATAGTGTCGACCATCCCTTGCGTAAGCTTGATCCGCTCTTTTCTTAATACCTCCACTTCGAGCATATATTTCTTTTTGTCGTCAAACATAGGGATAAGAACGGTTTTCCCTACAAGGAGTTTTCCCCGCATGGTGCGCAGAAAATATAGCGCGGAGAGGGCGTCCTGGCTGTTAGGAGCGATGTCGAACTCTTTTGGTTCTTTTGCGTTGACCTTATACAGGGCCTTGTGGCTTTTCTGGTCGAACGTGATGACCTTATGTTTTCTATAGCGGCCTTCGGATATGCGAATATCCGCCATGTGGCTGTACCGTTTATCGATATCGAAATAAGTGAAAGTCGTATCGTCCACTTTATGCAGTTTTCGCACCCAGCCTGTCGACTTGCTTGAGATGTTTATTTTTAAGACATCTGATCCGTTATAGTCCAGCCGCTTTTTAACATGGAGCTTTCCTTCGCCAGCCACTACTGTCATCCAGGAGATATCGAAGACAAGGTTTTCACCTTCTTTAAAAGGAAGCGGATACTCCTCCGGAGGGATAGGTAGTGTTTCTGCGTTTGCCGCTAAAGCGAAAATAAGCGCCGCCGCAATATGTGTAAAAATACTTTTCAGCCAGCTTTCGTTTCGTTTGCTGTTCAGCTGTCTACCTGACAAACGTATTTGTTGTTGTTGGCGTGCACGATTTGCCATAAGTCGATCTTGTTGAGCTTGGAAGTCTTATAAACGTCCAGGTTAGTGGCGCTGATAAGGTCGTTTAAGCTCATATCCATTCTCCAGCCAAGCTTGCGAAAGAAAGGGTCGCAAAAGTTTTCCACTTTGCCAAGAACCGGGTTTGGGGATACAAAATGGTTTACGATCACAAGCTTGCCGTCGGATTTGGCCACCCTGCGCATTTCATCAATGACTTTTGTCGGCTCCGGCACTACGCTGATTATGTGAGTGGCCACAACATAATCAAACGTGTCATCTTCAAAACGAAGGTCGCAAGCGTCCATCTCGTGCAGCGATACGTTTGAGAAGCCATGTTCCTTAACTTTTTTACGCGCTTGCTCAAGCATGTCAACGGATATGTCAATACCGGTGACATGGCAATCCTCCGGGTAGAGAATAAGCGATAACCCCGTGCCAACGCCCACGTCGAGAATCTTATCCCCTGGCTTGAAATCAAGGCCCTGTATCGCGAGCTTTTGGCGCGGATGAAAAAACTTTTTGAACAAAAGGTCATATACACCGGAGTACCCGTTATATATCTTTTTTATGCTGTCATATTCCATAGTATTTTTTTTGCGAAATTTTAAAATTATTTTCCAGTCGATATATTACCGCCGTTTTCGTCTCCACTCAATATATAGATTGCTTTTATCGGTAACTCCAAAATACGTTGTATAATTCCAGCGGCCTGAAGCCCCAGCGACTGGAACGGTATAGCCTTCGTATCCGGATCGCTAATCGGCCCTTTTGAAACAAAGTAAAGCGCGATGAGCGCCTTTTGCCCCCCTGTAAGAATATGCCCAACCAAAGGGATATTACTCAATATCCTGTCCACCGCCACAAACGGCATAACAGCTATTCTCATATCAAGCTTTGTATCGCTGATATTATAAGCGCCAGTTACGGCGATACGCATCGATTCCGAATCTATCTTCAGGTTAGCGGTATGCGCCATACCGGACGCAATTTTAAAATTAGCCGTTATGTTTTCAAACGGCATACCATCCACCGATAAATTCGGAACCTTAAGTTTAAAATATTGAGAAACATTTAGCAAAGAGAAAATCTTCCCCAAAACATTGAATTTTCGTATCACGCCTTCACCAGAGCTTACCGAGAGAGATCCTTCAAGCGTTTTTTTAATGGCGCCCCAGTTTTCGCCAAACCCTTTTACCGGCCCGCGTATATTTAATTTGCCGGATATAACGCCCTCTTTTTTCGATATATCTTTAATATATTCTCCCATTTCCATGTCCTGGATATCAATTTTGGAATCGATGCTGATTCTATCGTTTTTCAGGATGGCGACATCCCCTTCCCAGCGGAAATTCCCTCCATATGCAGTAAAAGTGAGGGGTTTAAAGTGAAAATTTTTGTCTTTAAAAATCATTTTCATGCCAAGGTCCTGATAATGTATATCACCAATAGTCCCTTTCTTTGATTTTCCTATAACCTCCCATTTCCACAAATGCGGTTCTTTTTTATCCTTTTCCTTTTCTTTATCCGGGTCTTTTATGAGGTCGATAAGGTTAAGCGAATCTGCGTCTACATTCAGTGTAAACTCCGGTTTGGATTTGATCTTCCCACGGGCGGTAAGCCGGAATTTGCCTCCATTGAACTTTCCGGAGCCGTTTTTTAAGAATAATGAGTCGTTCAACAGTTCAAAAACACCGTTACACTCCCTGAACACACCTCTAAAGATGGGAAGCTTGAAATCGGCGTTTTCAAAACGCAGACTTCCATACATTTTAGGCGCCTCCCCGCCTTTTTCCTTAATGATAGATAATTTTCCGCTTATATATCCTCCAGCTTCGATATCTTCAAAGGGGCGCAGGAACTTGTCCAGGTCGTTCATAAGGACACCGTCCGAGTCCAGTGTAAGGTTGATTCCCTCTCCTTCCAAAAATTTTCCAACCTCGCCCCGCAACGTAATGCGAGACTCGCCAAGATCCATTACAAGCTTTTCAATTTTTAATTTTTCACGTTTTTTTACAGTTCCTGTGAATGTATAGATATTCCGTAAACCCTCCCGCTTATGAATGATATCCATCAGCCGATAGCGCGCATTGGTCATGTCAAGCAGGTTTGATATCTCGAAGGCGTCGAAATTTCCTTTAATATTCATTTCAAGCATGGCATGACCGGAGTGATCGTATACCTCTCCGAATGTTATGAACCGGACTTTGTTTATATCGTCAAGAGCCAGTTTAGAGAGCAGTCTCAAATCAAAACTTGGGTCGGATTTAAAAATATTTTTAATTTTGCCAGCGAAAGTGAAAGAAGATTCACCCGCTTTCCACTCAAGCTTTTTTATATTCATATCGTTAAGGTTAAGCTCAACCATGCCATTCATTCCCACTATAGGAACGCCTACCAGGGCGTGGCTCATCCCCACGTCTTCAAACGAGATTTTTCCATCTATTGTGAGGCTGGTAACCGGATTTTTCACAGCTCCGGCCACGATCACATCCATTTTTACCTCGCCGCTCATTTGCTCTATCTGCTCGATATGTTTTTTTAGCTCTGGCGCAGTGGTCAGGCCCGCAAGAAGCTTTTTCCCTTCCATCAGGTCAACATCGGCTTTCATGTAAATTGTGTACGTGGGCCACTCGTGTATGTTCGATATCGGGCCGGATATCTCCTGAAGTACGCTTGAGCCATAGCGGCCACTTACTCCGGACAACAAAAGCTGGTCACCAGACAGCGAAACGGAGCCTTCGATATCTTCGAAGGGGTAGGTAAGGCCTGAAAACATTATTTTAAGCTTGCTTACTTGTAATGTTCCCGAAAAAGACCTGAGCGATTCAGGAGTGTTGAGATAACGAAGCTTGTCCAGGTCTCCATCGAATTGGAAGTTTTTAAGGGCCACGACACCCCGTTCTATATGGTGTTTTATAAATTCCGTCTGCTGGGCTGTAAGCGCTTTATCCGGAAGATATTTCTTGAGATTTTTTATATTTATATCGTTTGTATCTATGGAGAGCAGAATTTTCGGGTTGGCTGATTTATATTCCTCTATCGTTCCTTTTGTTTCAACTTCGATAGAGCCCATTCGGGCGATGGCATTGTTTACCAAAAGCGTCTGCCGGTTGATCAAAACATCATATGCAACGGTCAATTTTGGAGGACGTATGTCGGTTGTGAACGCTTCTTTCAATCGGAGCCTCATACCGGCAAGAGTGAAATCTCCCTTGGCTTTTATGCTACTCCCCAGCTCACCGGTGAAAGAGCCGTTCCATGATAAAAGACAGTTGAACCTTTGAAAAGGGATGTGGCGTCGAAGGTATGGCCAGAAATGATCCACATTCAGGTCGTTGACGGACACTTGCGCGGTAAACGAGGCTTCGGCGCCGCTATCGTTTATTTTAATATTGTCTACTTCACTGGAGAGGCGAAAAGGAGTGGGCTTCTCGTTTCTTTGTTTAAGAGTTCCTGTAATACTCAACGACCCGTTGTCAAACTTCTTTCCTCTTTCAAAGTTCACCACGATATCGGAAAAACGCGCTTTGACAGGAGCAAGGGAAGCGCGCCTGTCCTCCCATTGCATTGTCCCGTTTTCCACATTAACTTTCTCAAAAACAGCTAATAGCGCCACAGCGGCTCCAGCCATTCCTTGAGCCTGCTTTCTGGCAGCAGCCCTGTTTAAGAGCGGGATGTTGAATGAACCATCCCTCCGTTTTAGAATGTTGACTATCGGGCCGTCCACCTCGAGGGAGGTTAAGGTAAGCGCTACTTTCACAGTCTGCCAGATATTTATTTTGGCGG
>CAYNDB010000121.1:0-6968 GCA_964395915.1 uncultured Nitrospinota bacterium
TTTTACCCGCCAAGTTTATTATCCAATATTCTTTTCACAGTATCGAGATCGGCTGGCGCCTGAACCGGCAGGTTGGCGTAACGGCTCGCAATGTTCGGCAAGTTTTTTTCGTGATAGTCGAGTTTGAATTTGGAAAATTTCAGGCCATGCGCCGTGGAGATCACCACCACTTTATCTTTCGAAGAGATTACGCCTCTTTTGGCAAGCTTGAACAGGGCGGCAAGCGCAACTCCTGTGTGCGGACAGGTGTACACACCGGTTCTATCCGCCATTGCGCATGCGTCGGCCAGCTCCTCTTCGGTCGCTTGTTCTACAATGCCGTCAAATTCTTTTAATATGGCCACAGCTTTGTGAACGGAGACAGGGGCGCCTATCTGTATGGCGCTGGCGAAAGTTTTGCTCGCCTGAATTGATTCAAAATGTTTGAAACCGGTTTTGTAATAACGATAGAGCGGGTTGGCGTTTTCCGCCTGGGCGCACACTATCCTGGGGCGCTTTTTCAGCAATCCGGCTTTTTCCATCAGCAAAAACCCTTTGCCAAGAGCCGACACGTTGCCCAGGTTGCCGCCAGGTATTACGACTACGTCCGGGATATCCCAGTCAAACTGCTGGGCCATTTCCATGCCAACGGTTTTCTGGCCTTCTATCCTCAACGAGTTTTTAGAGTTGGCGAGATAGATCGTTTTGTCCTCGGAAATTTTCTGGACGATTTTCATGCATCCGTCAAAATCGGTGTCGAGTGATATGACAAGAGCGCCGTTGGCGATAGGTTGTATAAGCTGTTCGTTCGACACTTTGCCCGATGGCAGAAATACGATCGACTGTATTCCGGCCGAAGCGCAATAAGCCGCAAGCGCCGCCGATGTGTCTCCGGTGGAAGCGCAGGCCACTGCCCGGATTTCTTTCCCACCGGCTATCATCTGCTTTACCATGGAGACGAGAACAGTCATGCCGAGGTCTTTGAATGAGCCTGTGTGGCTGTTGCCGCACATTTTTATCCAAAGTCCCGGAACGTCGATTTCTTTTCCGAGCCTCTCCGCCCAGAAAAGGTTCGTCTCTCCCTCGTACATGGAAACGATGTTTTCGTCGGCGACTTCCGGGCATACCCATTCCTTGTATCTCCATACGCCGGAGCCGTATGGCCACTGGTTGCGGCGTTTACGCTCTTCAAAAAGGTCTACCCACTCCTCGGCTGTGGTTTCAAGGATTTTGTCATAATCGTGCACGACCTGCAGCAGGGAGCCGCAATCCTCGCAGTTGTATACGACTTCGCTCAGATCGTATTTTTTACGACACTGATCGTTAAAGCACTCAAACCACGCGCTATATGCCATGGTGTTACCTGTTGTGAAATTGTAAGGTGATATTTTGTCCGATAGAGGTGATTATATCTTACGTTACGCCCTTGTCAATTCACTTGGTTTGGCTTTAAATACAATCTCTATGGTTGAAAACGATCTTTTAAACAAACCGTACGCAGAGGTCATGGCTCCGCGCCCGCTACGCTCGCTGTTTACCTATTCCGTGCCGGAATCGATGAGGGCCTATGCTGTTGCGGGGAAACGAGTCCTGATCCCGTTCGGATCGCGCAAGCTTATCGGCCTTATCGCAAGACGCGTGTATACGACGGATATAAAGACAAAGCCTATATTACAGATTCTCGATGAAAAGCCGGTAGTACCGCCAAGTCTTCTAAAGCTTACCCTTTGGACGGCGGATCACTATTTTGCCGCTCCCGGTGAGCTTATGCCGATAATATTGCCCAAGGATGATATCCGTATTGATACGGTAGTCGAACTAAAAGCTGGAGCTAAAGGCCGCCCGTCGAAAAGCTCGAAAATTCTTGTGGAGGTGTACGAGGCGTTGCAAGCGCACAACGGCCGCCGACGCTTTACGCTGCTTGCCTCCGATCTGCAAATTACGGCAAGCGCGCTAACCAAGGCGTTAACAAGCCAAAGCGCCCGCCAGTCTTTTAAACAATCGCAGGCGGCAAGACGCGTCGCCATACGAAGTGTCAAGACACCGCTTGAAACCAGCGCTATAAAGCTTGCGCCTGTCGAGCTTACTGATGAGCAGCAAAATGCCGTGGAGCGGATTTTGCCTGATATAAAGGAACGTCGTTTCAACACGCATCTGATTCACGGGATCACAGGATCCGGCAAGACGGAGGTGTATGCCAAGCTCATAAGCGCTGCGTTGCAAGCGGGCATGTCGGCCCTTGCGCTGGCTCCTGAGATAGCCCTCGCGGACGCCCTGGCTGTGCGGCTTGAGCGAAGGACTGGCGTGAAACCTGTGACGCTTCATTCCGATATGGCGCCGCGAGAGAGAAACAGGCGATGGATGGAAGTCCTTGAGGGGGGGGCTAAGCTTGTGGTTGGCGCAAGGTCGGCTCTGTTCGCTCCTGTGCCGAACCTTGGGCTTGTCGTGGTGGATGAGGAGCATGACCCTTCATACAAACAGGAGACCGCTCCAAGGTATCATGGGCGTGATGTGGCGATAATGCGTGGCGCCATGGAAAATGTTCCCGTGGTTCTGGGTTCCGCCACACCTTCGCTGGAAAGCTATCATCATGCGTTGAACGGGAAATATAACCTCATAGAATTAACACATCGTATCGATAAAAGACCTCTGCCGAATGTGCGTATCGCTCACCCGGACAAGCCTGGACAAATAGGGCAAATACTGGGAGCGGCAATAGATAAATGTCTTGCGGATGGTGAGCAGGCGCTCCTGTTTATCAATCGGCGCGGTATGGCAAGATATGTTAAATGCTCGGCTTGCGGACATGTGTTTGAATGCCGTAACTGCTCCCTGAGTCTCGTGCTTCATATGTCCTCGGGCCAGATGTCGTGTCACACGTGCGGTTATGTGGAGGAAAAACCCGCAAAATGCCCGGATTGCTCCTCGACCGACCTTTATATGGGAGGGTCGGGTTCTGAACGGGTGGAGACTGAGGCAAAAGAGCTTTTTCCCAATGCCAGGATCGCAAGAATGGATAAGGATACTACGTCTAAAAGGCGTTCATCAGCTTCAATCCTCAACGCTGTCGAAAGCAGGAATGTGGATATCCTGATCGGCACGCAGATGGTGACAAAGGGGCATGACTATCCGGGGATTACATTGGTAGGGGCAATAAATGCCGATGATACGTTGCATATTCCAGATTTTCGGTCGTCTGAAAGAGCCTTCCAGCTTGTCACCCAGGCGGCTGGCAGGGCCGGAAGGGGAGAGAAGCCAGGTTTTGTCGTGGCCCAGACGTTAAGTGAAACGCACCACAGCATAACAGCCGCCGCCAAACACGATTTCAAGGCGTTTTATGCGACCGAAATTCCGATCCGTAAAGCCGCCGGATATCCGCCATATGTAAGGCTTGCGTTTGTAAGAATTGAAGCTTCTACCACAAAAAGGGGGGAAGCCTTTGTGAAATGGCTTGAATCCAAACTTTCAGGGATATGCAGGGAGGAGCCAGGGTTGACATGCCTTGGCCCTACTGAAGCGGTGGTCTTCAAGGCGCGTAACAAATATCATTGGAGGGTTCTTTTCAAGGGCGCCAATCACGCCACCTTGTCCAGCGGTGTCCGCCGGTTCCTCGCAGAGGTGGATAAGGTTCCGAAGCATTTTGGTCAGGGGATAAAAATCGCCGTAGACATGGACCCGGCCACGGTATTGTAAGAAAAAAATTTATTCGTGTTGACTGGCATATTGCGCTTAGCTATACTCATTTTCCTATGTATTTAAAAAGGTTGAAAAAAAATGGCTTGGGGTGACAAGCCCGGACGTGGTTCCGGCGGTTTCGACAATATCCCTGAGATAGACTTTAAAAAGCTGCAGGTTCCTCCTGTCAAGCCGGCGCATTTCTACGTGATAATTCCCTTTTTGATTCTGCTTTGGCTTGCCACTGGTTTGTACAGAGTGGAATTGCAGGAGAAAGCTGTTGTTTTAATTTTAGGCAAGCAGGTGAATGTAACCGCTCCCGGCCTACACTGGAACGTACCTTCGCCTTTTGGGAAGGTTGTGAAGCTACGTGTTGAAGAGATAAAAAGAGTGGAGATAGGCTTTCGTACGGAACGCTCACAGATTTCCCGTGAAATGTTGAAAAGAGAGTCACTCATGCTCACCGAAGGGGCCAACATAATAGACATCCACATGTCTGTCCAATACAGAATAAGCGATCCTGTAAAGTTTCTTTTTGGTGTTTCGGACAAATCTAGAATCCTGGTTGACCGCGGGCTTTATGAGACTGTAAAAGAAGTCGCCGAGGCTTCGTTGCGGGAAGTGGTCGGAAAAAATAATATAGACAACATCCTTACCGTCGGTAAGGGAGTGGTGCAGCAGGATATACATGACCATATGCAAAAACTTCTCGACCGTTACGGCGCCGGAATATCGGTGAGCCTAGTTCAGCTTCAGGACGTGCATCCCCCGGAGGAGGTGAAGGAGGCTTTCCGGGATGTCAACAACTCCGAAGAAGATAAAAGCAGGCTCATACGGGAAGCTGAAGGTTATCGCAACTCAGTAATACCTGAGGCCAGAGGTGAGGCGGCGCAAATTGTAGCCGCCGCTGAGGCATACAGGGAACTGAGGATCAAAAAGGCTCAGGGTGAGGCGGCGCGTTTTATCTCCCAATGGGAGGAATATAAAAAGGCTCCGGAAATCACTCGAAAGAGATTGTACCTCGAAATGATGGAAACTGTATTGTCCAAGGTGGACAAAATTATAATAGACGAAAAAATTGGCAGACAAACGCTACCTTTGTTGCCCTTGGGCGCCATCGGAGCGCTTGGCGGTAAGGGGAATTAATAATGTTTAAAAAAGCCGCGCTTCCAATATTCATAATTATTTTGCTGATGGTCGTTTATCTGGCGCAGGGGGCGATGTTTATTGTCAACCAAAATCAGCAGGTGGTGGTTGTGGAGTTCGGCAAATTCATACGTACGGTAACCCATCCAGGGCTTCATTTTAAAATGCCGTTTATACAAAGTTCAATTTTCTACGATAACAGACTTCTTGACCATGACGTGTTGCCGACGGAAGTTGTGACGAAGGACAAACGGACGCTGGTTGTGGACAACTATGCCAAATGGCGCATTGTCGATGCGGAAGCATTTTACACACGTGTAAAAACGGAGCGTGTCGCCCGTGACAGGCTTCGCGATATCATGTACTCGGAATTGAGGCTTTCGTTTGGCTCACACGACCTCGCCGAAATCGTGTCTTTAAGAAGACCTGAGTTGATGGCAGAGGTGACCGCGCGGTCGAACGCAAAACTTCAGGAGTTAAATATCGGTATTGAGATAGTGGATGTAAGGATCAAGCGGGCTGATCTGCCACGGGAGAACCAGCAGGCGGTGTTCCAGCGAATGCGCGAGGAACGTAAAAGGATTGCGATGCAGTTCCGCTCGGAAGGAAAAGAGGAAGCGAAGAAAATACGGGCCAAGACAGATAAGGAAAAGGTAATCCTCCTTGCCGAAGCGCGCAGGAAAGAGCAGGCCATCAAAGGGCATGGAGACGCTAAATCCATAAAAATAACAGCGGAATCGTTTGGGAAAGACCCGGAGTTCTACGCTTTTCAAAGGTCGATTGAGGCATACAAGAATTCTCTTGTTGAAAGAAACACGATCATTCTTTCGCAGGACAGCCCTTTCCTGAAATATCTGAAATAAGAGTAGCAGGGGTCGCAATAACCCCCTTGGCCCTCCATGTTTTACGTGTTTGTAACGCTTTGAAATCCATACTTTACCAACCGTTGCATTCTTTGTAATTACACACACTAAAGATTTCCCTGACCCTGTCCGAATAGTAACCATAGACGGCTCACAAGCGGTGGGCCATAAAGCTCAGGAAATATGAGCGAAGCCTTTCGTCTTACATGTGGCTGGACGAAATGGTTGAACAACAAGGATGTTGGAGGATAAGGCCATGAGCTTAGGTTTAACTAATTCCAAGTTTGCCATGGGACAACCCCCACAGCGGATGGGGTTGGTGTCAAGAAAATATAAGGTCACAACTTCAATAGCTGAAGGCGCTGTCTTTATTCCGAAACCGCGTAAACGGGTTACGTTTGAAATGAACCTGCCTGGCAGCGGTCCCACGGAAGTGAATAGGCGCCGTTATGATCCTATTCCCCTTCCTGGCACAGGCAAATTGGGTAAGGCGAATGTTGTCGATAGCATGACAAGAGGAGAGCTTGGCGCCAACGGGGTGACGGAGCGGTTCGATTTCTCTGCGTATACAGGCGCGCCGCAGGGATATGTAAAAATGAATATCGATTACACACCGGAGAAGCAGAGTGATGTGATCGTTACGCAGGAAGAAGGTCGGCAGGTTAACAATGCCGCGATCCATTTTACACAGCAATACGATTCGTATGGCAGGCCGCGAATAGGATTCTCCAGAGAGCCATATGATTTTGCGGCTACGAAGTTTGTGTCTGTGACGAACCAGATAGCGTTTCAACAAAATACTTCTAAAACACGCGAAAGTTTCAATGAATACCTGCTCAACGGCTCCGGCTCAAAAGACGCTGAACCGCAGGTTTTAGGACAGGATGGCCCCAAATTCAACGAAACGCCGATATTCGGATCCTCTTACGCCGACGCTTTTAACCCAGGGGTGAAGGTTGGAGCTGAAGATTATTTTCTTGGACCCAAGCCGGGCAACGTGGGGTTTAAGGAAATCAGCGCCGAAGAGTCTTTCAAAGCGCAACAGGTTGAGAAAATCGATACGCTTGGCGACAATCCATCCAGCGCCGGTAAAAGCGAAAAATATTTTGGCGCCGGCTCATTCGACAATGGGAATAGTGTGGTTTTGCCGGGATCAGGTGGCGGTGGAGAGCCAATGCCTGGCCTCTTTGATGGCGAGATTGACACTGGTGAAGTGAAGACGCTCGATGTTTCCGCCTAAGCCCAAAACGAATCTGAGCGGCGTGTGCGTTCCTCGTCTGTAAGCGTCAGCGTTCGAAGGCTCAG
>CAYNDB010000122.1:0-5206 GCA_964395915.1 uncultured Nitrospinota bacterium
TGTTGTCCATATATGCGCCCCGCTTTCCAAGCATGTTGAGCTAGTCGAAATGGCTCTTGAAAACGATGTCCATGTTATGGTTGAAAAGCCAATGACTTCCACATTGCCGGAAACAGAACATCTGTTAAATCTTGCGAATGAAAAGAACCTGCTATTATGTCCCGTACACCAGTTTCTGTTTCAGGATGGCTCCGCATGGGCTCTTGAAAATATTCGAGAAGTCGGGAAAATGGTTCATACGGAAATTACGGTTTTCTCCGCTGGTGGCGAGGGGAGGGGCGCTAAGGAGCTGGATGATATTGTTGACGATATTCTTCCGCATCCGCTGTCATTACTACAGGCGTTTTATTCTCCGCTTATGAATGGTAAATGGAATATCCAACGCCCGGCGGAAGGAGAGCTGCGCGCGATGACCGTTGTTGATGGTTCGACTCTATCGATAAACATAAGCATGAGCGCTCGACCAACAGAATGCTTAATGAAAATTGTCGATGACAAAGGAACGTTTCACATCGACCTGTTTCATCGATATGCCTATAAGGTTGGCGGAAGGGTATCCAGGGCCGATAAAATATTCAACCCTTTGAAAGCTTCCGCCAAGCGTTTCGCCACAGCGACGTTTAATCTCGGTAAAAGAGCTGTTATTAATGAGCCCGCCTATCCCGGCCTCCGATTATTGGTAAAACAGTTTTATAGCGCTATACGATCAAAAACAGCGAGCCCGCTTAGCGTCGATGACGTTATCAAAGTCGCTTACCTTCGTGATAAAATCATCAAAGAATCCAGAGGAAAAAAATGAATTTTGCGTCTGCGATAGTTGTTAACCCTCCGAGTCCAGCAGGGTATGTGTCCAATAAGGACTCCATGGGGGGCTTCGGTCAGCTTTATCCTGTTGGCGCAACATTTTTTCCGCCTGTTGACATGCCTTACCTCATTAGTTATCTGGACTTTAAGGGGCATGACGTAAAGGTGTTCGAATGTCTTGGGTATGAGTGGGATCAAAACAAGCTCATAGAAAAAATCAATGAAATAAAAGAGCCTTCCCTGATAATCATAAGAACATCAGACCCCACCATCAAGAGCGACGCGCTGGTTGGCGCTGAGATAAAAAAGAGCTGTCCACAACATACGATAGCGTTTTACGGGCCTGTAGTTGAGCATAGGAAAGAGATAATCGAAAACTCTGGTGGAGCCGATTATTTAATACTTGGAGAAGCGAACGAACCAGCGCATGCGCTTATGAATGGCGCCGACCCTCAAAATATCCTTAATCTGGAATATAAAGACAGCGCCGGATTGTGGCAAAAAACAGGCATGGGGCAAATGCAAACAGACCTCGACAGTTTACCTTTTCCCGCGTGGGACAGGATGCCGCATGACGCTTATAAAATCCCAAAGTCATCAACCATGGGGGAGCTTAAGTTCCTCCCGATGGTCGCGTCGCGCGGGTGCCCATACGCATGCAACTATTGCCCATACCCTATAGCGCAGGGAACCAAGTGGAGGTTTCGTTCACCTCAAAATGTTGTTGATGAAATAGAAGAACTCTCTGCAAAACTTGGCGTAAACTATATTGTTTTCAGAGACCCCGTATTTTCATTGAACCAGAAATGGGTGAAGGAAATATGCGGAGATATCGTCAACAGGGGAATAAAGGTGTTCTGGAAATGTGAGACGAGGTTTGATTGCGTGGAGCCAGACACTCTTGAAGCTATGCGGCAGGCTGGGTGTGTTGGCATAAACTTTGGTATTGAGAGCTCAGATCCCGACATACAGCTCCAATCTGGCAGAAAACCGATTACACCCGATGAAATAATCAGGAAACTCGATATCTGTAAAGACCTTGAGATCAAGACGTTCTGCTTTTTTATTATCGGACTGCCAGGGGATAGCGCAAAATCTATTATGGACACGATACAGCTGGCGCTTAAAATAAAAACCGACTGGATACAATTTACGGCGGCTTCCCCGCTGACCGGAACAAAATTGCGAGACTGGGCTATATCAAAAGAGTTTATAGAAGACATTGATTATGATTATATCAATGCGCATCAGGTTGTGATGGGTAACGATAAATTATCAAAAAACGATATCAGACGTTTTTTACAGTTCGCAAAGTTTATTCAAAATAATATTATTAACAGACGCGGCATCCTTAAAGATTCGGAGGGTCGGGGGATTGTGTATAAAGGGTTAAAAAAGGTCGCTGATACCGCGTCAAGTATAGTTGGAACTATTATTTTTAAAGCTGGCAAAATATATCTGTAAACAATAAGCGCAAAAGCTTAAGTGGCTAAACGGATTATAACAGCTTTTTCAGCTTTTGTTTTATTTACGGTAATCACTCCTCCTCCTCACAATTGACCTTCCGGTCATAGCGGTTAAGCGGCTTTATTTACAAAGCGAATCCCGGCTTACATCCCCGCAATCGAAACTCGATAAAATCATTTTTAAAGACTGATACGCCGCTGGTTTCCTCATATTAAGCAACTATTTTCTAATTTATGTTATAATAATCGTTTTTTTAAAAAGTAGCATAATACAAATGAAACCAAGAAAAGACATAAGGAATATCTGCGTGATAGCTCACGTGGATCATGGAAAGACTACACTAGTCGACAGCTTGTTCAAACAGGCGGGAATGTTCCGCGAGAACGAGATTGTTGTGGAGCGGCTAATGGACGCCAATGACCTTGAGAAGGAGAGAGGTATCACCATTTTCTCGAAAAACGCCGCCGTCACATGGAGAGGGGTTAAGATCAATATAGTAGACACCCCCGGGCATGCCGACTTCGGCGGTGAGGTCCAGCGTATAATGAAAATGGTAGATGGGGCGTTGCTCCTTGTGGACGCTGTGGACGGCCCTATGCCACAAACCAAGTATGTATTGAAAAACGCCTTGGAAATAGGGCTAAGCCCCGTAGTTGTGATAAACAAGATCGACCGGCCAGACGCAAGGCCCGGCTGGGTTTTGGATCAGGTCTTTGACCTTTTTGTCGCTTTGGGCGCAAATGACAAGCAGCTCGATTTTCACACAGTTTACGCTTCAGCGAAAAACGGTATCGCCACGCTCGATACGGATATTCCCGGTGAATCAATGGCGCCACTGCTCGACACGATAGTTAACGACGTTGATCCACCTGAAGTTTCCCTGGACCAGCCATTTCGGATGCTGGCGACGTCGGTGGAATACGACAACTATCTTGGGCGAATGGCGGTGGGGAAAATAGACAGGGGAAAGGTCTCCACCGGAGAAACAATCGCCAGAATTGACAGGGAAGGGAATATTACCTTCACGAAAATACAGAAGCTGTTTGTTTTCGAGGGAATCAAACAGAGGGAGACTGATTTGGCCACGGCTGGGGACATCGCAGTGATTGCGGCCGGATTCAAGGGGCTCGATATCGGCGAAACGCTAGCCGACAAAGACCTTCCGGAGGCTTTGCCTACAATCGAGATTGATGAACCGACAATTTCCATGAACTTTTCTATAAACACGTCTCCTTTTGCGGGAAAGTCTGGAGACAAGCTTACCGGCAGACATCTTGAAGAACGTCTCACACAGGAGCTTCGCTCTAACCTTGCGCTAAAGGTGGAAAGAGCGGAAGGGGGGGAAGCGTTTAAAGTGTCGGGCAGGGGAGAGCTTCACCTTTCCATCCTGATCGAGACCATGCGCCGTGAGGGATATGAGCTTTCAGTTTCCAAGCCACAGATTATCACGCGTGAAGTCGATGGAGCCGTAATGGAGCCGGAGGAGTTTTCTATTGTTGATGTGGACGAGCCATACTCCGGCAAGGTGATCGAGAAATTCGGCAAGCGAAGGGGAGAGCTTAAAAATATGTCGAACATGGAAAAAGGGCAGATCAGGCTTGAGTTTACCATCCCGGCCAGAGGGCTTATAGGTATGTACTCAGAGCTGCTTACAGAGACACGCGGCTCCGCTGTGGTCACCCACTCTTTCCACAGGCTTATTCCGTGGGCTGGCCCTATTGAAGGAAGGCGCAGCGGGTCGCTCGTCAGTCAGGACAACGGATTTGCGACGGCGTACGCTCTGGACAAACTGTCCGACAGAGGAGAGTTTTTCATCGGGGCTGGAACGGAAGTATATGAAGGAATGGTTGTTGGCGAATACAACAAAGGAAACGATATTGTCGTAAAAGTTTCAAAAGGTAAAAAGCTTACCAATGTGCGAGCCGCGTCCTCTGATGATACGATCAAGCTTACTCCTCCCAGAGCAATGTCGCTTGAGCAATGTCTGGAGTATCTTGCTGACGATGAGCTTGCTGAAGTTACTCCGGACGCCATCCGAATACGCAAAAAATTCCTTCACGAAGAAGATCGCAAAAAACAGCGCAGAAGGGCAGGGGCGGCCTGACTTTATAATCAAGCGAAAATATAGTGTCATATTACATGGTATTTCAATGCCTTAAGGGAGCCAATTATCGTATACCGATAACATAAGGTTATAATAGCCAACTTTAGCTTTTACCGAGAGACCATATGCCGAGGGAAAGAATATGAGCAGCGCGGATATTGATGAAGGCAAAAGAAATATAATATTGATCGTTGGAGGAGAAGAAGGATTCTCCGATGAGATTGTTTCATATGCCACATCGATGGCGGACAGAATGGACTGCGATATTATCGCTCTTAACATCATACCGATGGGCCGCCGGTTATCTTTATTTTTAGACGCCGGAATAAAGGAAAAACTTCAGGCGAAGGTTAAAGAAAAGGCTGACTCCTTCAGAAAAGTTGTAGATGTGACAAAAATCTCATTCACCCACATAGTCAAATTGGGTGATATCGATAAATCGATCAGGGAAATTCACCAGGAAACAGCAAGAATATCTTTTGTTATCGAAGAACCACAAAGCGCTCCAAACAAGGAGCCTATAAAAGGGAATTTTCCTGTCTATACTCTGGATAACGATAAATAGCGATTGCTACCGATTTTTCATGAACGGGAAGAATAAGTGGAAATGCTAACTGTAGAGATGATGATGGTGATGGCTGTAATAGTGGTCACCGTTTTTCTTTTTATAGTCGAATGGGTGAGGGTGGATGTCGTAGCGATTATTGTAATGGTGTCTTTACCTTTGCTTGGGCTGGTTACGGCGAATGACGCGTTTGCGGGGTTTAGCAGTAATGCTGTGATTTCAATTATAGCCGTTATTATAATCGGCTCCGGACTGGATAGAACCGG
>CAYNDB010000122.1:5306-6804 GCA_964395915.1 uncultured Nitrospinota bacterium
CCGTTTGGTTTGTTTGATGTCACTCCGATCGGTATTGCCCTTATCATAGCCGGGCTTTTGTATTTTGTTATTTTCGGGCGTTTTGTGCTTCCGGCCCGCGGTGATATATCAGAAACAGAGAACACAATCAGCTTTAGTAAAAGATACCATTCCGCTGAAGGTTTATTTGAATTGGTGGTTCCGCCAAATTATGAAATTGACAAAACCCTTGAAGAGATGGCTGTGCGTCCGCAATACCTTATCAGCATCGTTGCGATAGCAAAACAAAATGGTAAGTTGAAAATATTTGCCCCGACGCGAGATATGAAACTGGAGCCTGGTGACACCATTGCCGTGGTCGGCGCAAGTAGCGGTGTAAAGGCGTTTGCGCATGATTTTAATCTTTCAATTATAAGTCAGTTAGATGTTTTTAAGGATGATTTGGCGGCGGCAAACGCCGGAATGGTGGAGGTGATAATTCCTCCGCGATCAAACCTGGAGGGGGTGACATTGAGGGATACCCATTTCAGACAAAAATATCAAGTTAATCCTATCGCAATTAAAAGAGGGGCAAAGGTGTATTTTGGTGGCCTTTCAGATATTCCTCTCCAGGAAGGCGATGTAATATTGTTGCAGGGTTTGTGGGAAAAGTTTACCGTTTTACAGGAGTCGTCCGACTTTTCATTTATTACGTCTTTGGAAACCGATATTCCAAGGACGCGCAAGGCTACCATGGCCGCGGCGAGCTTTGGCGTAGCCCTTGTTCTGGTGATTACAGGTTATGTGAGCCTATCCGTAGCTCTTATGACAGGCGCGCTGTTGATGATACTTACAGAAGTATTATCCGTTGACGAAGCATACAAGGCGGTTGACTGGAGGACTGTTTTCCTTTTGGCTGGCTTGATCCCGCTTGGTGTGGCGACTGAAAAATCTGGGACCGCACAATTTATAGCGACGCACGTTCTAAATTTTGTAGGCGATGTGTCGCCAATATTTCTTCTAACGGTTATAGGCTTGCTAACATCAATGTTTACGCTTGTCGTATCAAACGTTGGGGCCACGGTATTGCTTGTTCCGCTTGCCATTAATATGGCGATCGTAGGAGGCGCCGATCCTCGTATGGCGGCCTTGACTGTCGCGGTGGCCGCTTCCAACACTTTTATTCTTCCAACGCACCAGGTAAACGCATACATCATGGGGCCAGGAGGGTATAAAACAATTGATTATTTAAGAGCCGGATCAATTATGACCGTTTTATTCCTGGTTGTTATGATCGGGACAATGTATCTGTTTTACGGTATTGCTTGATTTGGCGTTTCCAGGCCACCAGGAACTCACTACTGGAATTTGTTTTATTCAGCGCTGAGGAAACCTGGCTTCTGACTATAAAAAAAAACCCCGTGACCAGATGAATAGCCACGGGGATGAGAAAACCTTATTTATCTAGATGCCGTCAATTATCGCGTTCAACGTTGCGCTGGGTCGCATCGCTTTTGACGTCTTCTCAAAATCTGGAAGA
>CAYNDB010000123.1:0-6773 GCA_964395915.1 uncultured Nitrospinota bacterium
AGCATAACCGACAAATATAAGGATATAGATTATTCTGGTTATCTGCTCCTGGCCGATGAAACAGAGAAATATAACGTAAACGGCTTTTCCGTGGTGGTGCGAGTAAGCGCCATGGAGAAGCAGAACGAAAATGGAAAAGGGTATAACCGTTGCCTCGCGCTTCCGTTTTGGTCATACATCGACGCAAGCGGAAATGTGTGGGGGTGCAGTGTATTTCTAGGCGATGAAAGATTCCTCTACGGCAACATCTATGAAAGCGCATTTAAGGAAATCTGGGAGGGTGAGCGACGACGCGCCTCTCTTGAGTGGGTGGAAAAGGAAATGGACGCCTCAGGATGCAGAACCAACTGCCGGATGGATGCGATAAATCAATACCTGTGGGGGATAAAGTCGCCGCCGCAACATGTGAACTTTATATGATTCAAAGAAGAATGCAGGGTAGATGCAAGTTGACAGGGATAGTCGCTTAAAGTGAATAGATATGAGCCATAAAGAGGGTGTAATGCAAAAGGACTTTGCCAGCCATTCGCTACAACCCTTATGCGACGACCTCGAACTGTTCAAGAAAATGTTGCGAATTCGAGTCATTGAAAGTGAGCTCGCTCGCGTCTACAACGAAAAGGAGATGCGTTGCCCCGTGCATTTCTGTATCGGGCAAGAAGCTCCCGCAGTTGGGGTTGTTTCGGCTCTCGAAAAGCGCGATACGATATTAAGCCCCCACAGAGCGCATGGCCATTACCTCGCTCGAGGCGGCAACCTGAATGCGCTTGTATCGGAATTGTACGGCAAGGCAAATGGTTGCTCCAGTGGCAAGGGTGGGTCGATGCATTTAATAGATACCTCTGTCAATTTCCTTGGCTCAACCTCCATTGTAGCAGGGGTCATCTCCGTCGGTGTCGGCGTTGGGTTTGCGCACAAGCTGAAAGGCTCCAAAGCGGTTTCTACCGTATTTTTCGGTGATGGCGCGACTGAAGAGGGCCTCTTTTATGAAAGCATAAACTTCGCGGCGCTCCATAAGCTTCCTGTTCTTTTTGTCTGTGAAAACAATTTTTATAGTGTTTATTCACCGCTTTCTGTTCGTCAGCCACCCGGCAGGGTGATAACAAATGTAGCGGAGTCGCTCGGGATTGCCACGTCCCGCATCATTGATGGCAACGATGTTCGGCAAGTTCACGATGCCACCGTTTCGGCGTTGCAACAAATCCGTAACGGAGGTGGGCCGTTCCTGATTGAGGCTCATACCTACCGCCATATAGAACATTGCGGCCCCAATGCGGACGATGATCTCGAGTATCGCCCTGCGGCTGAGAGAACGTATTGGATTGAAAATGATCCGCTGAAACTTATGAAAACACGGCTTATCGAACGTGGCGACCTGGCGGAAAACGAGGTAGACGCCGATATTGAAGCGGCCCTGGTGGAAATCCGTTCCGCAATCACCGCCGCCAAAGCCGCCCCATTTCCAAAGAAGGAAGAAGTTTTTACAGACGTATACGCCCCACAGTCGAAGCCGGTCAATAACCCTGGCTCGATAAAGTTGGGCGAACGTAGCATCACTTACGTTCAGGCGGTGAACGAAGCTCTGAGGCAGGCTATGGAGCGTGATGACAGTGTCTATGTCATGGGCCTCGGGGCTCCTGATCCGAAAGGTATTTTCGGATCGACCCTCGGGCTGGAAAAGCAATTTGGCTCAACACGGGTTTTTGACGCGCCTATTTCTGAAAATGCGCTTACTGGTGTGGCTGTCGGAGCGGCCATTCGTGGTATGCGGCCGGTGCTTTCCCATCAGCGTGTCGATTTTATTATGATGTCGATGGATCAACTGGTTAATAACGCCGCAAAATGGAGATATATGTTTGGAGGCAGGCAGAGTGTTCCTCTCACAATTAGAGCGGTCATCGGACGAGGATGGGGTCAAGGGCCACAACATTCTCAAAACCTGGCCGCCATCTTCGCTCACTTTCCTGGATTGCGTGTTGTTGCGCCCACCACCCCTGCCGAGGCCAAGGGAACACTTCTTGCCGCTATCGAATCGGACGACCCGGTTATAGTGCTAGAACACCGGTGGCTTTACAACGGTGTCGGGGTGACTCCAGAAGAGTATTATACGGGTTCGCTCGATAAAGCTGTGGTCATGCGGCGAGGGAAAGACTTTACCATTATCGCCACCATGGATATGGTCATAGAGTCGTTACGCGCCGCGGAAGTTCTCGCGCGACACGGAATCGATGTCGAAGTTATAAATGCGCTGTCGATCAAACCGCTTGACCATGAAACCTTCCTGACATCGATCAGGCAAACCGGGCGTCTTTTAATCGCAGATTCAGGGTGGCTCGCTTTCGGAGTGTCATCGGAGATAGCCGCTGTTGCGGCGGAACGGTGTATTGACGTTTTAAAATCAAATATTATTCGTATCGGATTGCCCGACGCGCCTTCTCCCTCCAGCCCCGGACTGTCTGAGCATTTCTATCCAACGGCTATCCAGCTATGCCAATCCATAGGAAAAACGCTCGGTGTAACTATCGATACAGCGGAACTTGATAATGACACGGAGCCGCGTGATATCCCTGATCCTTATTTTTCGGGGCCTTTTTAAAATGGGGAAGCTTCTGAATATAATAACGCCGCTTCATAAAAGCGCGTCACGCGATTACGCCGAACGCATGGCGGCTGATAAAATCCATTCCATGGAAGTTGCGCGCAGGTTCGACAGGGAATTTTGGGACGGAAAACGAAATTACGGCTACGGGGGCTATAGCTACGATGGTCGATGGGCCGTGGTCGCGGAAAAGCTTATTGATAGATATAAACTTTCCGATGGCGCAAAAATACTGGACGTTGGGTGCGGCAAGGGGTTTTTACTTTATGAGTTCACCAGGCTTTTACCTGGAGCTATGATCTCAGGGTTCGACATCTCGAGCTATGCTTTGGATAACGCCAAGGAAGAAGTCAAGCCAAACCTGTTTCATCATCGCGCTGAAGAGCCGTTGCCGTTTGAGGACAATGAGATTGACCTTACATTATCGCTTACTACGCTGCACAATCTTCCTATTAACAACCATGCGGCGGCGCTTTCCGAGATAGAGCGCGTGAGCAGGAAAAAGTATATAACATTGGATAGCTATCGAAACCCTGCGGAGTTGTACAATTTGCAATGCTGGGCCCTTACCTGCGAGTGCTTTTTTACACCGGATGAGTGGGTTTGGCTTTTTGAACGCTTTGGCTATACTGGCGACTACGAATTTATTTTTTTCGAGTAAAAGGATCAACAATATGGGGTTGCGCTATTCGCCATTAAAAATTTTCCACTATAAGGAAAAGATCGATTCCCTGCCGCCTGACGGCGATCAAATATTGCCCCCCATCCATATACGGATCAAGCCCACGAATGTCTGTGCGCACAACTGCTCTTACTGTTCTTATCGGCTTGACGGTGTTCAGCTTGGTCAGGATATGAAAGAGCGTGACACCATTCCTAAGGAAAAAATGCTGGAAATAATCGACGACCTGCAGGAAATGGGTGTAAAGGCTGTAACCTTCAGCGGTGGAGGGGATCCATTTTATTATCCCTATTTGCTTGAAACGGTTAAAAAACTTTCGTCCACCAATATCCGATTTTCCAGCCTTACCAATGGGGCGCGCCTTGAGGGAGAATTGGCGAGATTTTTTTCAACGCGCGCAAGCTGGATACGGATTTCCATCGATGGTTGGGATTCCAAAAGCTATGCCGCATACCGGGGAGTAAATGAAAAAGAATTTGATCGTGTTATCGGGAACATCCGGGCTTTTAGCGATCTTAGTGGCCCATGCCATCTTGGAGCGGTGGTGATCGTTGACCGCGCAAATGCTGAGCATGTGTATGAGCTTTCCTCTATGCTGAAAGACACAGGGATTCAAAGTTTGAAAATTTCCCCTTGTGTCACCAATAACGACGGGGAGAAAAGCAACGAATATCACAAGTCTATTTTCAAACTTGTGAAAAGCCAGATTGAGAAAATTTCTTCAGAACTCGTCGATGAAGATTTTGATCTATTCGATTCATACCATATGCTTGAAGAAAAATTTAACAAAAATTACCAATGGTGCCCATACTTGCAAATCCTTCCCATCATCGGGGCCGACTTGAACGTTTATTCCTGTCAGGATAAGGCGTACAATCTTTCATGTGGAGTTTTAGGCAGTATCAGTGACAAGCGATTTAAGGATTTCTGGATGGCCGATAAAAAAAAGTTTTTTACTATTAACCCTTCCAAACATTGTAAGCATCATTGTGTTTCCAACACGAAAAATATGTTGCTTATAGAACACTCCGAAATTGACGCGGATCATATGGGGTTTGTCTAATACATGACTAGCAATAACTCGCTTCTATCCATCCACCATGTTGGTGGCCGGTCAGGAACCAGGTCTTTTCCTGTTCTCGACCAGTTTGAAAAAGATGTCATAAATGTTCTATATGACGCCGACAAAAGCTGTCTCGATCATATTCGTGAACAGAACAGCCGCAACAAGTCGAAGCTGCATGTGCTTCCCTATTGCGTGTCCGACAGCGCTCGATCTACCGATTTTAATTTAGGCTACGATCCAAACACAAGCTCGCTCTACGAATTTAACCGCCGTTACGATGAATATAGTTTCCTAAGATATGATCACGATTATATTTTCGGCGAAACTTTTAAACCGATGAAACAAGTCAAGGTAGATGTCCGCTCCCTGGACGAAATTATGTCGATGCCCGGGGTTTCGATACCACACCCTGACTTTCTTTCCCTGGACACGCAAGGCGCCGAGTTCGATATATTGCGCGGCGCCAAAAACTGTCTGGGCGATCATGTGCTCGCCATGACGCTTGAAACGGAGCTGCATGAACTCTACAGTGGACAGAAGCTTTTCGGGGACGTAAGTTCGCTTGCAAATGAGCATGGCTTCGATTTCGTAACGTTTACATTTTTTGACAGCCCGACTTCCCGCATGAACGACGTTTATCCACATTACAGCCCCATCGGTTTTCGCTCGCGCGGGTTTACCCTGTATGCCGACGCTCTTTTTGTTCGGCGTGTGGAGTCCATTGAAGAGTCCGGCGCCAACGATGGTTTGAAATGGCTTCATCTTTCCAAGCTGGCGTTCTTTTCGCTTATTTTCGATCAGGTCAGTTATTCGCTCAAGTGCCTCCATGCCCGTAAGAATTATAGTAAGCCGCGCATGATTGACTCCAATGGAACGACTCCCGCTTACATTTCTTTTCTTGAGGATTTTGAGCGTGTTTTTGAAGCGGCGCCAAAATATTATCCAGATTCGTTCACCGGTCTGTTTACTTATCAAAATAGCACGGAAAGGTTTTCCACCAAACGGGAGGGCTCCGGAGCGGACCCTGGTCGTTCCAGCCAGGATAAAGAGTCTCTCATGGCGCTTCACAAGGTTTTTTGTGATTGGGTGCGCGCCGGTCGTGAAGGTGAGGACATCAGTATATATTATTCACCTGCGGAACAAGTATTGCTCGACTACGGGCTAGGTCGGCAGGCGGAAACTTTACGCGATTCGCGAAACGCTCACATCCGGGTTTTGGCAGAATCGTTTAATAAAATATAAGCTCTTATTTATGGACGAAAAATCTCTGAGCGTGTTGGGGCGCTAAAGGACATGCCTACTTTGAAATATCATTTTATTACGCCGGTGTGGGGCGCGTCGTATGTTGAAACGTTTCTCAACGTTGCGCTGGAAAACCTGCTTACCCCAGGAAATCTGCTCGCCTTTGCCGGGGACTCCGATTCGCTGTATCAGATTTATACGGCGCCCGACGATGTGGAAACAATTTCCAGTCATCCCAACTTTGTGGAGCTTCAAAAGATTTTGCCGACAGATATCTGCGTGATGGAAGATTTATACCATTCGTCGCAGGAGCAAGGCTCGGGGGAGCATGGGGATGTCATATCTTCCATGAACAGTTGCCATTGCAAAGCCATCGCCGCTGCAAACGCTGTGGACGCGGCGGCGGTTTTCATTCCTCCGGACAAAGTCTGGTCGGACGGTTCCTTCGCTTATATGCGCGATGTCGCCGAAGCAGGAAAGCGTGTGTTGGCTATCGCTTCTTTCCGGCTTAACAAGGAAACTTTTATTCCGGACTTCGTTAAACAATTTAGAAATAATAAAGGCCGGATACCTATTCCGCCGCGAGACCTAACCGCGCTTGCGCTAAGACACTTACACCCGATCGCTAAAAGCTATATCATCGATTCGGAAACATATCTGAATTCATCTCAGCTTTTTTGGCGTGTCAGCGAATCGGGCTTGTTGGCCAGGTTTTTTCACCTGCACCTGATGATGGTGTATCCGAAAGAAAAGAGTATTTTGCCAACGGTTAGTTTCGACGCTAATTTTGTCGGCGAAGCCTGTCCGGATATCGAGTCCTATCACATTGTTACCGATTCCGATGATCTGTCCGCATTTGAGTTGAGCCCGGCATGCAAGCTTGGTGACCTTATCAAGTCGCAACGATTCCAGTTGTACGAATACGTGCGGCTGGTTTTGTTCCATACCGATGAAATAAACCGGTATTTTCTGAGCAATAAAATCCGGATCCACGCCGAAGATATCTCGCCTGAATGGGAGCGAGTTGAAAAAGAATCGGATAAGCTTATTGATCAAGTGCTGGATTATGACTCTGTGATCCGTGAGCTATTGCCAGATGCTGTTATTTTGCCAGTCAACGCTGATGCGATTAAATCCGTAGCTATTTTTGGATCAGGGCAGGGGGGGGTTATTTCCATGGGGCT
>CAYNDB010000124.1:0-6487 GCA_964395915.1 uncultured Nitrospinota bacterium
TTCGCCACGCAGTTCCATCCAGAGAAAAGCCAGCGCGTAGGGCTAAAAGTTCTGAAAAACTTCGCGCGCATAACAGGGTAAATCTATGGGACGAAAAAGAAGCCTTGTCGCAGACAAGCTCGCCTACTTTCCTCTGAAAGTCCTCGCCCTGCTTGCGCTCGTTCTGCCGAGAGGTGTGATGCTCATCATAGGATCGGGCATTGGCTGGCTTTTTTTTACCGTTTTGAAACTTCAACGAAAACGTTTGCGTTTTTCCATCGACAACATGCAGAATCTCTATCCGGAAAAATCTGACGAGGAGCTTACCGCGCTTCTCCGCAAGGTTTGCCGTCATTTCGGCAGATTTCTTATGGAGGGTTTTATGGTTCCAAAGCTTACTCTAAAAAAAATGGAGAAGCTTATCCGATTTGAAGGGCTGGAACATTTTCGCAAAGCGCTTGAACAGGATAAAGGGGTGATATTTTCTACTGCGCATTTTGGCAATTTCGAACTGGCCAACGTGGCTTTTGCGCTAAAGGGACACCCTGTCTGGTCGGTTATCAGGGAGGTGGATAACAAGGATATAGACATTCTATTGGACAGCATGAGACACACTTCCGGCCTCGGTATTATTAAAAAGGAAAAAGCGGCAAGAGATATCCTGAAACATCTTAGGGAAAAACATATAGTCACGATAAATATCGACCAGAACGCCGCGTTCAACAATGTGTTCATTCCTTTCTTCGGAAAAACCGCGGCCACTTTCACCACTCCCGCCATACTTGGAATGAGAACAGGAGCGCCTATTCTGCCGGTTCTGTCTTTCCGGGACGACGCTACTGACACGTACAGGGTTCGAATTTACCCAATTGTGGAAATTGAAAAAACAGGCGATCGTGGCGCTGATATTCGCTTGATAATGACCCACCTTACCGATATTCTGGAGGAGGCTATCCGTGAAGCTCCAGAGCAATGGCTATGGGTGCATCGACGATGGAAAACGGAGCCCTTGCAAACTGACATCGAAGCAATGAAAAAAGAAACAGAAATAATCAACTCAGCTAAAGCCGAAAAAAAGAAAAAAGTCGGCGCCGTCTGACATAGCAATGCCATCAGTACCAAGCCAACCTAAAATCGTTGTTCGAATGCCTAACTGGCTTGGCGATTGTGTTATGTCATTGCCCATCCTGCAAGGCTTGAAAAACCTGTTTCCGAATGGAACTATCGATATCGCTATAAAAGACAGCCTGGCTGGACTGGGTGATATTTTGCCTTATATCGACAACACGATTTCTCCACAAAACCTCAAAAACAGAAAATACGATACGGCGCTTATCCTGCCAAACTCGTTCAGGTCGGCTTATGAAATATGGCAATCGAACGCGCCGGAGCGAATCGGCTATGCCGGGCAACTGAGATCACTCTTACTTACCAGCGCTGTAAAGCGCCCTTTGCGAGGGACATTGCATCAGTCGGACTATTATGGCAGGCTCGCTCGCAAAGCGTTTCCTCAAATTGAATTAAGCCCACCTGCGTTAGATATAGCGCAAAAGTATTTTGATCAACTGGATGAGCTTTTACCCTCATCATCGGATAAACCAAAGATCGGCGTAGGCTTTGGCGCAACATATGGCGACGCAAAAATGTGGCCCGCCGAAAGGTTCGCAATGCTTATCGATAGGTTAAGTGAAGTTGCGCAAGTTGTGCTGATCGGGTCGGACGCAGAAAAGGAAATCGAGCAACGTGTGTTAAGCGAGGTCACTTCCAAACCAATATCTTTGGTCGGACGCACAAACCTGCCAACCCTTGCGGCGGCGCTCTCCAGTTTTTCCGTATATCTATCCAACGACACCGGCCCTATGCATCTGGCTTCAGCCCTTGGAACACCAGTGGTCGTCATTTTTGGCCCCACGTCTCCGGATGAAACAAAGCCGCTTGGAAACAATGTGACAGTGATCTATCGCAAGGCCGTCTGCGCGCCATGTTGGAAACGCAAATGTCTTTTAGATCACCAGTGTATGACGGCGATCACCGTTGACGAGGTGGAAACCGCTGTTCTGCGGATATTGGAAAGTAAATTATAAAGTATCACCCCACCCCATAACTTGTATTAAGTATGAGTTTTATTTACAGG
The DNA here is from genome assembly GCA_964395915.1 of uncultured Nitrospinota bacterium. Classification (GTDB taxonomy): domain Bacteria; phylum Nitrospinota_A; class UBA7883; order UBA7883; family JAJRTC01; genus CAYNDB01. The sequence goes on from CAYNDB010000124.1 coordinate 2,114, forward strand.
GGGCCTTAACAACATTTCTGTTTACGATTTGTCATGCCGGACCCCCGATCCGGCATCCCGGCGGAAAAGATATGGACGCCAATTCATAAATGACGGGATCCCGCGTCGAGCGCGGGATGACAATTGCTTCACAAAAGGCTGGTTTATTGTAAAACCTTTTTGTAAGCTCTTTTTCCATTATATATTTGCAGGTCTCAGTCGATAAGCTCTTTAAGCCTCGCGTGGTGTAAGAAAATGTCTTCCAACCCTCGTGTGATTTTATTTACATCGTAGCAGCTTCGCGCCTTTTGATATCCGTTCTCGCCGAGTTTACGGCCACTTCCCGGATTTGCCAGCAGGGTGATTATGGCGTCGGCGTATTGATCGGCGTTCTGGGCGATAATCCCGTTGTAGCCATTATCGATCAGCTCTGCCTGCGCGGAGTCCTTGGGTGGCGGGGTGTAGTGGGTCACCACTGGCAATTTGGCGGCCATCGCCTCGGCCAACACCAGCCCGAACGATTCGCCCATTTCAGCAAAATGGGTAAGCGCCGATATCTCTTTATAAAACTTCATTATCTCCGCTGTATCCGTTGTCATAGGATGGACGACCAGATTTTTCTCGCACCCGTTTTTTTTGAAAAACTCCTTTACCGCAGGCGTGATCCCGATTACATGAAATTCGATATCCGGCATTTCCTTTATGGCAAGCGGAATAGCTTCAAGAAATTTAAAATCCCACTTAGAGTTGTCGTCCCTGCCGATCCTGCCGATCGCCCTTTTAGAGTAATCACGGCCGTCAAACCCGAATGCGTCGAAAACGTCTATGTCCAAAGGGTTGTAAAGGACTTCATATTTGGGCCCCACAAGTGGCTTGCCAATCCACATTTGATATCGTGCGGCGCAACTGTATGAAACGAAAATGTGGCAATCGATAAGGTCATTTTCATCAGAAGTATCTACCCTTCCAAAAACGTTATGCTCTATGATTATCGATATACCGGCTTGTTTTGCCGCCTTGATGGCCCCACCCATATCACCCCATCCGCCATGATGTATGTGGAATATGTCAGCGTTCAGCCCCTTAAGATAATCGGCAAGGTAATTTTTGGACGATATCCGCACATCTATTCCGATATCGGTTAAAGCCTGTTTTCCGCCAGACTCCTCCACGCTCTCAAAAGCGCAGGCCCACACATCGAATTTGTCCTTATCCAGATGTTTGCAAAATTCGTAGAGGACTTTCTCGGTTCCGCCCAAACCGAGCGTTGGTGTAAACTCCACCACTTTTAGTTTTCGCATAGTTAACTTGTATCAGGTCGCAGGCGTCTTTTCCTCTACCTCGGTCTTGCGCAAAACATCTTTCTTGTACGCGGCTAAAACATCTGTGCGTCGAAGCATCCCGATCACAGTATATGGGTCGTCACTCTTCACCACGGGCAACTGCTCTATATCCTTTGCGGCGAACTTCTCCATAGCTTCGTTCAGGTTATTATCGGGAGTAACTGTAATGACTTTTTCTGTGGCTATTTCTTTCGCAACCACAAGATCGCAAAGAGCGGCGGAATCCAGCATAAATTCACGAACGTTCTGGATGGAGATAATTCCCGTCAGCTTTCCGGCAGAATCTACAACGGGGAAGTAGTTGTCTCTTGAGGTGGCCATAAGCTCCATAATTCTTCCGAAGGGAAGGTTCTCCGGTATGTTCGTAACTGATCCAGCCATTACCTCCCGCACCTTTATTCTGTCCATCACCGAAAGGTCGCGCCCGCGCCACAGCCTGATACCGCGTCTTCTCAGCTTCTCTGTATATAGAGACTCTTCCGACAGCCACGTCATAATATAGGTGGACATCATGCAGGCTGTCATGATCGGCAATATGATCTGGTAGTTTCCCGTAAGCTCGTATCCCATCAAAATATTGGTTAGAGGAGCGTGCACCACAGCCGCCATTACAGCGCCGATCCCCACCATGGCGTACGCGCCGGGGGAAGCCACTAAATCCGGAGCCATGTAATTAACAAAATATCCGAACACGCCGCCTGTCATGCATCCTACGAAAAGAGCCGGAGCGAACACGCCGCCGGAACCGCCGGAACCTAACGATATCGCAGTGGCAAGAATTTTGAAAAAAATAAGCGACAGGGCGATAGTCCACAACATGTCACCGTTTAACATGTCGTCCATCACGTTGTAGCCATTGCCGAACACACCCGGCGTAAATATGCCTATGATGCCGACAACAAGCCCGCCAAGCGCAGGTGTTAACATTGGATGGGCCTTGATTTTAGGTTTGAAAAATGTGTCCGACAAGAAATACATCTTGAAGAAAAGCCATGCGACAATTCCACAAAGAACACCAAGAACGGCATACAGACCGATCTCCCATGGGGAGACGAGCGAATATGATGGAGCGACAAACGCCGGAATATCTCCCAACAGCAATCTTTTTGTTGTGGTAGCCATGACGGAGCTTATGACTATAGGCAAAAAAGAAGTTACATTGAAGTCTCCCAATACAAGCTCCACGGTGAAGATGACTCCTGCGATAGGGGCGTTGAACGCCGCGGCTAGCCCGGCGGCGGCCCCACAAGCGACCAGGAGTCTCAGACGTTCCGTTGACGCTTTAAAAACTTGTCCGACGGCAGATCCCATAGCTCCGCATATCTGCGCTATAGGGCCTTCTCGCCCGCCAGAGCCGCCCGAACCTAAAAATATGGCTGTTGTCACCAGGCGGAACCACATAGTCCTTGGTCTCACTACGCCACCATCAACAGCCGCCCATTTCATAACTTCAGCGGCGGCGGCGGACTCGTAGCCCATCTTGAAACGGTATGTGAGAAAACCGACAATAAGCCCGCCAAGGGCCGGTATGAGCGGGATTATGAGATAGTGATATATAGTCGGGGACAGCGCGAAAAACTCTGCCGATTTATCAAAGAAGATATGTTCGAACGCGTTTATCAGCCATTCAAACAAAACAGCCATAAGGCCGCATGCGACACCAAGAGCCCCGGCTGTAAACAACAGAAACGTATGTTCTCTGGATGATCTTGTCTGGAAAGCTGAGGAAAAATATTCTCTCAGACTCTTAGCGATTACACTCTTGAACATTTTGGATAATCATCCCGGGCGATGTTAACCGCGAAGAATGTTACACTGGCGCCCGGGTTAAGCGGACGCCAGTGATGTTTTCGTCAATCAGCTCTCTTCAGAAGCTTCGGTTTCTTTTTGCGCCTCAGCTCCCACAACTTCCACGGTCTCTCCATCACCCTCTTCGGGAGCTTCTTCCACATCCTTTTTCAAGAACTGAGGGATATCGGTAACCTTTAATGTATATCCGCTATAGCATCGCGCCCCTGTTCCAGCAGGAATGAGCCGTCCCATGATAACGTTTTCTTTAAGGCCTTTTAACATATCAAGCTTACCGGACACAGACACTTCGGTAAGCACACGCGTTGTCTCCTGGAAAGACGCTGCGGATATGAAGCTTTCAGTGGAAAGGGATGACTTGGTAATTCCAAGAAGTATCGGGCGGCCTTTAGCAGGCTCACCGCCAGATTCCACGATCTCTCTATTTTTTCTGGCGAAGATAGTCTTGTTTACGGTTTCACCTATCATCAAATCGGTGTCACCAGGGCTCTCGATAGTAAGGTGGCGAAGCATCTGGCGCGCAATGACTTCGATATGTTTATCGTTTATCGTAACACCCTGGAGCCTGTAGACCTCCTGAACCTCGTTGACAAGATATTTCTGAAGCTCTTTTTCACCGAGAACCGCAAGAATATCATGCGGGTTGGCCGCTCCATCCACCAACGCCTCACCGGCGCGAATGTAATCGCCCTCATGAACGTTTACGTGCTTGCCTCTCGGAACAAGATAATCATGCTCTTCTCCGTTTTCCGTGGTCACGATGACCTTGCGCATACCTTTGACGATACCGCCGAATTTCACAACTCCGTTGACCTCGGTAATAGTCGCCTGCTCATGCGGTTTCCTCGCTTCAAAAAGCTCCGCCACGCGCGGCAGACCACCTGTAATATCCTTGGTCTTGGTGCTTTCCCTCGGTATTTTGGCAAGAACTCCTCCAGCCGTCATAGCCTGTCCCTCAATAACGTCAAGGTGAGCCCCCGCAGGCATCATGTATCGGCCTATGGTCTTTCCGTTCTCGTCCTTTATAGATATGCGGGGCTGTTTTTTCTCTTCACGGTGATCGAGAATAACTTTCTCGGCATGGCCTGTGGTATCGTCAATCTCCTCGCGCATGGTTACGTTCTCAACAATATCGCCATACGCCACTGTGCCAGCAACCTCGGTGAGAATCGACATCGTATACGGATCCCACTCGGCCAGAACATCGCCTTCCTTGACCCTGACGCCATCCTTGATCTTCAAT
>CAYNDB010000125.1:0-6362 GCA_964395915.1 uncultured Nitrospinota bacterium
CAATCGCTGCGATTTGTGTTGGCTGGAATAATCCGTAATCGTAATATCCTTTAATTGTCGATAAAGCTCGAACCATTTCTGCGTTACCGGTACAAAAACCGACACCGACCTCTCATATTTGGCGTTTACATCATCCTCTCCAGCGGCAACGGGCGGATATGGCTCACCTATATCCACCAGCGCTGACGCTGGGAAATAATGCTTTTCAGTCCAGCGCACCCCTGGAGAGAAGTTAAGCTCGGCGGTTTGGTAAGCGGTTTTATTTTCCCTGAAATTGTCTTCGCAGATTTTATCCTCAGCTTTCTCCTCCGCGCACTTGAGGTATTTGCGGCTTCTGGAAGTGTCGAAGTTAAGCTGATAAACTGTTTGAAAGTCATTCCTTTGCACAGCTTTTATATACTCGCTTGCGATTTTTTCGGGATGACCGGGAATTTTCTGGTCGCAACCTCCCAAAGCGAAAGCCGCGACGGCGATATAAAAACCGGCTTTGAATATTTTTTTACCAGACCACTTGCGGCTCATACCAATGCCTTATCATCCATCTTTTGTCCAGAAGTAGAGGGTTTCTAACCGTATCCTTATAGGTTACTGGTGGGATACCCATTCGGGCGCCCATCGCTGTGTTGTGACAGCTATTACAGCCCATCCAGGGAGATTTTGCGCTTCCCCAAAAAAAACCGGCGGCTATAAAAATGAGCAGTAGGCCTCCGGCTCCAACGTATGTGATCTTAGCAAGCTTTCTGCGAAGCGGATTCTCCAAAGCAAGCTTTGCCTTGCTCTTCTTTTTGATGATGAACGGCAATAGCAGGGCAAGTATCAACAAAATAAATGGAATCCAGAATAGATAAATGCTAAATGACCGGGGCGGGAAGTACCAGTAGGGGAGAAGAAAAGTGAGAAAAAATGACTCTGGCGAAGGAATGTATTGCCCTTCCATAGGTAGTGGAATGATTTTCGGGTCCTCGGTGGGAATGGGAAACAGGATGCTAAAGGCGGCTATTATAAACAATAAAGGCGCTATGGCGACGAAGTGACGCAGAAAATAATCTGTTAGCCCTCTTTTTCTGAGCTTTCCTATACAATGAATTTCCAGCAGGATAAAAGCGATTATCGGAAGCATTATGTCGTGAAGAACAAAGTTTCGCGTGGGCGTGTAGCTTGTCATGAAAAAGGTGTAGAGACCGTCGCCTATCACCGGGATGGTCTTAAGCCAGTTGTTAAACATTTCCATCGTCCAGTAGCATTACCACTCCCAGGGCAGAATGGTTCCGCTGATAACGGAGCCGGAAATGATTATTGTCAGGAGGATGCCTGTCACCCAGAGCCATTTGCGGCCTCCCTGATAGTCAAGCCTGAAATAAGATCTCCAGAAATGGATAAACATGGCGACTACAATAAAATACGCGCTGTACCTGTGGATATTCCTGGTCAGCGCTCCAAGCGTCGTCTCATTGTTAAAAAATTGAACGGTTTTATACGTCTCGCGCAGGGAGGGCTCGTAATAAAATATCATGTAAAGCCCGGTGATAAGCTGAATGACGATCAGCAACAGGGCCATTCCGCCGAAGTAGTGCCTGTAGTTCAGCTTTTTGGGAGCGATGGCCGACCAGATCGAACGATTCCCGCCCAATATCTCAATTCCCATAAGCTACTCTCCAGACGAACCCACAGTTAAAAAAGCTTTATATAAGACGCCCGTTTAACAAAAGAGATTCAACCTGGATATAATCTAACGCTGGCTTGCGTTTATCTACTGGCCGGGCGGGGGCCGGGGGCCGGAAATTTCTTTTATATTTATCGGCGCTCCAGACCCTTTTAATAAATAGGGGTCAGAACAACGGATGCATCGGCTTATCGAACCAGAGACGCTTGCGTTTTTTTTGACCGGCAGTTCCAATCAGTTTCCAGGCGTCTCCTTTTTTCGCCCTGGACAAAACGTGATCCTCATTGGTCCAGCTATCGATGGTGATAAGCTCGGCCTCCCCAACAGGTTTGCCCATCAGGAGTCCGCTACAGCGGATAATAACAACATTGCTATCTGGAGAATACGTCTTTATCCGCATATTGTGAACAGACGCCATATTATCAAATTTTTCAAAAATCCTGATCCAGATGGCGCTGGCTGATTGCTTCGTATGTGAGGCGTTCTTATAATGATCCGAATACAAATTCATCAAGTCGCCAAGATTTTCCTTCTCTATCGCAAGTTCGGCGTCATAAAAAAACTGTTCGACGGATTTGAGCGCCTCAGGGCTCATTTTCTTTTTCATAGAGGAATCTATGTTGACCTTGTGATGGTCGGAAAGATCCTGCGCGTATACGCTTGAAACAGCAAGGCTTACGCAGATAATGACCGCGACCGGCAACCACAATAAATATTTTGGCATTCTGCTGTCACTAACGAATGTGATGGCGCAAATTTCGACTGTAGCTGATTTTAAACTCCGCCTCTCCGCCTCGTTGGCCATATAGCCACTGCCTTAATTTATAAAGCCGCTATGCGGTAAATAATGAACTATATCATAAACGCTGAGAGGCCTGCGGTGAATGCGCTTAGCTACATCCACCGCAAGCGCTCTGCGTATTCATAAAATTGCGCGGATACTGTTTATTATTATTTCTTCCCCTCGCATTTACACATCGCGCGCAGGTGCTTGACCATATCTGTAATTTCATCATCGGTCATGACCGCGCCCCAGGAAGGCATCTGTGTAGATTTCCCCACAGCTTCGCCGCCGGATTTAATCGCCTTGAATACGTTATCGTCGGAAAGCTCGGCCATATCCTTGGCGCTGGCATGGTTTCGCGGAGCAACGCTTAAAAAAGGCGCGTTAATGCCCTTGCCCGTTCCTTTCGTCCCGTGGCATTGAACACAGTAAAGCTTATAGTTGTCTGTGGCGGTCTCTTTTGCCGTCGCCAGACCGAATGAAACCATGATGAGCGGAGCGGCCAGTAAAACCGCAGTTAAAAACCTTATCGATTTGTTGGTATTTTTCATAATCCGTAACCCTCCTATTTCATAGAGGAAAGAAAGTTGACTATCAGTTGCAACGTGGCGTCATCCAAATCCCGTTTCGCCATCCACACTTTTGGATCCCAGTATTGCGGATGATTAATGAAGCTGTACATCCAGTCGGGATTGAGGCGGCTTCCTATCCCCTCAAATGTGGGGCATGACACGCCTCCTCCCTTTTTAGGAAAGGAATGGCATGCGTTACAAGCCTCGCCTTTCATCATCAGCCTTCTGGCCCTGGCCTTCTTAAGCTTTGCTGCCTTTTTAAAAACCCCTACCTTCATTTTGGCGTCTTTCAAGCTCATAAGATATTCGCCGACCGCCGCCGCGTCACCAGCGCTCAGCTTAGAGGCGCACTTTAGAAGATTAGCCGGCTCATCCTGGTCTCCATTCAATTTTATGTTGTTTATGTACACAACTCCCCCGGGGCGAATCACGGTCGGGTTCTGGATATACTTGACAAGCCAATCTTTATTGAATTTGCTACCTGCGTAAAACAGATCCGGGGCTTTTCTTTTCAGCACTTCGGCTATTGTTTTAACGGCTGGCCCTTGCATTTTATGACAACTTCCACACTTGTTGCTTTTAACAAGTGATTTGCCGTCTGCGGCCCAACCAGGCGCCGCAAGAAAAACCAGGAAGAACAGACAATAAATAAAAAACGCTTTTTTCATAATAATCGCCCCATATTTTAGAGTAAATCCTTACGTAATGAGTAATTTTTCATCTGGCTCCTAGAAAACAACAGTCTCACGACTGGCGATCAGTCAAATATTCACAGATATCGTCGTCTCTCCTATTTCGCGGGCTGATCTTCCCCCCTTGGAGCTTGCAATGTTTTGAGGTAAGCCACGACATCCATCGCGTCTTCATCCGTGAGCCCAAGAGTGGGCATCTTGGTGTGAGGCGCGAGAGCTTGAGGGTTCTTGACCCAGCGATAGAGCCAATCTGCATTTGACATAAATCCGGCCCTATCCAGAACGGGGCCGATCCTGCCTCCCTCACCATCTACACTGTGGCATGTAATACAGCCATAGGTGTCTGCAAACAGCTCCATCCCATTTTCTATATGTTCCTTGCTCTGCATGACTTCGGGATCAATATCCACTTTTTTGATCCGGGGGAACCTGGGCCTTTTCCTCTTCATCTCCGGTGTCAGCGTAATCTTGGGCGCGTTGTTCGGATGAAGGGTTCTGACATAAGCTATAATAGACCATATTTCCGCTTCTGCAAGAGTGTGTTTAAAGGTCGGCATCAGAGGCACAACAGAAGGATCCTCCTCTGGATCTACAAGCTCACGGGACAGAGTATTAAATATCTCCTCATTGGTCAGGTCAACAAGGTTCTTTTCCTCCGAATCGGTCAGATCCCTCGGCTCAAAAGTAAGGAATTCGGCGTTATAACCATTCCCCTTACCAGATTCTCCATGACAATCGGAGCAGTAGTAGTTAAAAAGTTTCCTGCCAGTGGCCACAAATTTGTCCTCAAATAAAGAGCAACCATTGGTCATTACGATGAGGCCGAGGATCAAGCCCAAAGCGCCTACGCCAGAAAGCCTCTTTTTCATACTGCCCTCCCCTTGTTCTTGCGAATTCTCCTGATGACCCACCATTCCGCTCCACCCATCACAAAAATCATGATGATAGGATAGATATAGACCGTTACCGGCGTGGTGGGTTGCAACAAAAGAAAATACCAGGAGGAAAGAGCGCTCCTCACTCCCGTCTCGTTGTTTGAGCCGTCCCAGGCAAAAAAGGATATCGGAATAAACTTACCGGGCACGAACTGGATGTCGAGATCCTTGTCCGGCGTAGAGAGAGACCTCTTAAAGATTAGCCGATACTGGCCTTCATCGTACTTAAGCTTTCCTGCCACCTGCTGACCACTATCGTCCTGTACCTTAACATTCTTCGCCCCATTAGCGTTGAGCTCAATCGCGTTAGACCGCTCTGAACTCCAGCGCCAATGGTTAACGGGATTCTCTTTATCGCCCATTAAAAAATAGGGCCTTTTGGTTCCAGTCGGAATCGTCACCGGAAATTGAACCGCAACCGAATCTTCAAATATCTTGGATTCCGGATCCGGTTCGCTCTTGGTAGTATCGTCCCAGACCAGCCGAAAGGCGACATCTTTATCATTGTAAACCGCCTGAACACGCATATTATCAGCGCTAGCAGTGAACATCCGAGGCTCTATGATCACCTGACTAACCATTGGTATATCCATATAAGGCACACTGTCCCAGATCGGATCCTCAGAATCAGAGGGTACCTTCTCGACCAACTGCGCCAGAACAGTGTAGCCTAGTTTTCGCTCTGTCTGTAAAGACTTCACGTAGTGAGCCAGAGCCCAGCGGTCATCATCGGAGAGGGAGAAAGGTTTCTCTTTAAAAGAAGGCATAGGGGTTCCGTCCAAGCCTGTAGAAACCGCCAGATAGATACTCTCAAGCGCTCCGCCTTTACGGCGGTATTCCCAAGGATGGGTTAAATCCCGAGGATCAATTTTAAAGCCCCAGTCATCTTTTAGTTTTTTCATACTATCGCCCCTGGCCTTTTTTCCATGGCACTCATAACACTTAGACTTGAGGAAAAGCGCTTTGCCCTTTTCAATGAGTTCCGGGCTCGCCTCGGGCGGCTTTCCGACATGGACCGGTTGCGGGTTCTCTTCTTCCTCGAATACATCTGCGGCAAAACTCTTAATGTATTTGACCAAACCTTTTATCTCTTCATCCTTCAATTCATCCCAACTCGGCATTGCGGTGCCCGGTAAACCGTGCCGGATCGTTTGGAAAAGATCGTCGTCGGTGGGAGGCAGTCCGCTCGGTGTGGAGCGAAATTTGTATGTACCCCATGTAAAGTCTCTGGGACGCGGCACCACGAAATCCGCCGCCGGGCCATCACCCTCACCCTTTACACCATGACACGGCTCACAGCGTTTGACGTAAATCTTATGAATAGCCTCCTGCCCGCCATCTGCTTTACCGGTTTCTTCTTTTTCGCCCTCTTTGTCTCCCTCATGCTCATCCTCTTCAGACTCGAACTCTCCTACGGACTCCGCCTCACCCCAAGTCCGGGGCGACCAGCCTGTTAGATCATATAGATATAGGATTACCTTCCACCGTTGCTCTACGGTGAGCATCGTCTCCCACCGGGGCATGAACGAATCCCAGGGAGTCGATTCATTGGGGAGGCCCGGCCCGCCGGTGCTGATCCGCCAGAAGACAAATGATTCAGGCAACTGGGCGATCGTGCCAGGGTCCTGAAAATCGGCTGGAGGCGGGTTGATCCCATCAGCGAAGGGCCCGGCGCCGGTCAGCGCGTCACCATGACAAAAGAAGCAGTTTTGAAAA
>CAYNDB010000126.1:0-6360 GCA_964395915.1 uncultured Nitrospinota bacterium
CGTTTTTAGTCCGGAAATCAACGGACAAATGGCGACAATAGGCATCAAAAAAGTTGACGCCTTGTCGGAATACGCAGGGCCGATGCCGCGCCCTGTCGTGCCGATCTTTACGCCTTTCGCTTTACTCTCGGAAGCCTTGTCCAGCATTTTGTGATACGGCATGATAAGGTGCGCCCGCGACGAAATAAACAGAGCGCCATCCATATTGTGGCCACGGCTCTCAAGCTCGTCGATTTCCGATATCAATGCGCTTGGGTCGATAACAACACCATTGCCGATCATACATTTTTTACCTTCATGAAGAGCGCCGGAAGGAATGAGATGTAATATATATTCTTCCGACCCAACTACCACCGTATGGCCAGCATTGGCCCCTCCCTGGTATCGGGCGACGATATCGACCTTGTCTGTGAGCATATCGACAATTTTGCCCTTACCCTCATCACCCCACTGTACTCCAAGGACAATTGAAACGCTCATAACCGCACCAGCTTTATTTTAAGAATATTCTCGATTTTTTCCATATCGCTGATATCTTCACTGGTAGGAACACTATCGATGTTAATAATGGAAGTGGCCCTGCCTCCCAATTCCGTTCTGGAAAGGTCGAACGACGCGATATTTATATTCTTTTTTCCCAAGCTCGATCCGATGGCTCCGATAACGCCCGGTTTGTCATCATTATCCAGAACCAGCATAGTCCCCTCAAGCTGAGCTTCCAGCAGAAAATCGTTGAATTTCACAAGCCTCGGTTGGTTGCCGATAAATACAGCGCCTTCGATATAATAGTCCATCTTGTCGGTGACAAGCCGCAACCCTATAAGCGCCGAAAAGTTCCTTTTTACAGAGCTTGTTGTGGTGGAAACCACTATGCCGCGCGATTCGGCGAGGTATGGAGCGTTTACAAAGTTTACCGACTCGCCTACATAAACTTCCAGTACGCCTTTGATAACCGATTGTGTGATCGGGCGCTGGTCAAGCTCGGTCAACTCGCCCATATAAGTAATCTCCATGCTCTTTGCCCCGCCTTCCGTTGTCTGGGCGAGAAAAGATCCCATCTTTTCTCCCAGCGAAAGATATGGCTTCACCATTGCAAGCTCATCAGGGTCTATAGACGGCACGTTTACCGCGTTTCTTATAAGACCGGTGGTGAAAAAGTCCGCCATCTGTTTCGCCACAGCGATCGCCACATTCTCCTGCGCTTCGCTGGTGGAGGCGCCAAGATGCGGAGTCATGATAACCTCATCGAGTTCAAGCAACGGACTGTTTTCTCCCAAAGGCTCGTTTTCAAACACGTCGAGAGCAGCTCCAGCCACTATTCCTTCTTTCACCGCCACCGCCAGGGCGTCCTCGTCTATGATCCCTCCCCTGGCGCAGTTGATTATACGCACGCCCTTTTTCATTTTGGAAAAAGCTTCCTTGCCAATCAGATGTTTGGTCTCAGGAGTCATCGGAGTGTGGATAGAAATATAATCGGCGCGAGCGTATAGCTCATCCAGTGACACAAGCTCCACCCCCATATTCTCCGCCGCCTCGTCCGATATAAACGGGTCGTATGCGATAACCTTCATCTCAAGGCCACGGGCGCGTTTGACCACTATCGAGCCGATCCTGCCGATTCCGACCACGGCAAGTGTTTTGTTATAATGCTCGCTCCCCATAAACTTGCTTTTTTCCCATTTCCCGGATTTCACCGACGCTGTGGCCTGCGGAATCTTGCGGGAAAGCGCCATCATCATGGCGATGGCGTGTTCTGCGGTGGTGGTCGTGTTGCCGCCCGGAGTGTTCATGACAACAACCCCTTTTGCGGAGGCCGCCACCCTGTCTACATTGTCCACCCCGATGCCGGCTCGACCAACGGCCTTAAGCCTGGTCGCCGCTCCGATTACGTCCGCTGTTACTTTTGTGCTGGACCTTATGATAAGCCCGTCGTATTCCGGGATAACTTTAATCAGCTCGTCAGGCGTCATTCCCGTTTTAACGTCAACTTCTATGCCGGGTGTATTACGGAGTATTTCGACGCCATTTTCCGAAAGCTTGTCTGAAACCAGAATTTTTGCGCTCATAACCCCATCACCCCTTGTATCGCTCGTTTAATACCGCCTGCGCGGCTCCGACACCCTTGCCAAGCTCCACGTTATGACCATGTTTCGACAACGCCATCTCTATGGCTCCCAACGCTATTACCATGTCGAACGAATCGAAATATCCAAGGTGCGCGATGCGGATGATCTTGCCTTTTAAATGATCCTGCCCGCCAGCGAATGTCACGCCATAATTGTCACGCAAATCTTTTACCAGCGCCGCGCCGTCGATGCCATCTGGAACAAAAAGCCCGGTCGCCGAGTTTGCCGGCGTCACAGGAGATAAAGGAGCAAGCCCGAGCGCCGCACATCCAGCGCGCGTCGCTTTCGCCAGCATGTCGTGTCGTTGATACACGTTATCAAGCCCTTCCTCAAACATCATCTCCAACACTTTGCGCAAGCCGTGAATTAAACTTACAGCCGGAGTGTACGCTGAGGTGTCTTTAGCGACATTCTTTTTTTCTTTCGCAAGATCGAAGTAGAACCTCGGAAGCTTGGCGGTTTCGTTTCGTTTCCACGCCTTGTCCGAAAGGGCGATAAAAGCAAGCCCCGGTGGAAGCATCATCGCTTTTTGAGAGCCGGTGAGAAGAACGTCGATACCCCAGTCATCCATCGGCATATCGATAACGCCGACGGCTGTGATGCCGTCTACTATCAGCAGCCTGTCGGTATCTTTTGTCAGCTCCGCAAGCTCCCGTATAGGGTGTTCCGTAGTAGTGGATGTTTCAGCGCCTTGTGCCAGGATCGCGCTTATATCAGGGTTTTTCTCAATGGCCTCCTTTACGGCATCCACCGCCACAGGCTGGCCCCATTCAACCTTGATCCATTCCACATTCAGGCCATACGTATTTGCTATCTGGCCCCATCGTTCACCGAACTTGCCGCCGTTTACAGCCAGCACGGTCTCACCTGGTGAAAAAAGATTCGTTATTGAAGATTCCATGGCCCCTGTCCCGGACGACGCCAGTGTTATGACAGGGTTTTTGGTTTTAAAAAGTTTTTTTAGCCCTTCGGCGCATTCTGCGAATACGGCGGAAAACTGTGGTGTGCGGTGGTGCATTATCGGCTTCGCCATCTCCAGAAGAACGTCTTCCGGCACAGGTGTCGGCCCGGGGGAAATAAGATATCGTTTTTTCATTAGCCTCTCCACTATAAATTTGGCCGTTCGTTACAAAGCGTAAATGTCGCCATGAACGGCATTTGATTTTTTCGATAAAGACAACCTGCCGATTATAACGATGTCGCTAATCGATTTCCACTACAACCGTTCCGGCTATCTTATCGTGGAAGGTCTGGTGTCTTGAATCTATGAGGGCAAGAAGAAAACCGATGTAAAGAAAAAAGGCGCTGACAAAATAACCTGTATACCGGGCAAAGGCCTTTATATACGACACTTCAGAGCCATCCTGCGCGATGACTTTGATGCCCACAAGTCTTTTTCCTATGGTCATCCCGCCCGATCCTATCATGATCGTGAAATATCCCACAGACGCTATTGTATTAAAAGCGATTACAAGCCAGATGATTACATCAAGCTTTTCCAGTATGTTGATTGGGTCCAGCGCATCCGCTTGTGAACCCGATATTTTTATCGCCAGAACAATGATGACAAATGTGACCACAAACAGAAGCAGGCTATCGAGAGTATATGCCGTAAATCTGCGGGAGAATGAGGCGTATTTTATCTCATTGACGACAATGGGCTCTTCAGGAATATCAGGCGGAACCTTAGAGCTTTCGTTATTTTCAGCAAGAGTTTGTGGGAAATTGTCCAACTGTCAGCGTTCAGTTAAAGTCGATATTGTCATCGCCAATTTGGAGATCGAGATCATCGTCTGAATATACGGTTTTGTCTTTGGGGTCTTCTTCGGATTTATCCAGATCATCCAGCGAAAGCTGAATTTCCTCCTCCGCATCGCCAGGCTCGGATAAAACCTCCAGATTCAAGTCAAGCCCGTCTATTTGATCTCCATCAATAGAAAGGTCAAGGTCTTCCCCTGCCATTGACAAGTCGGAGCCACCCTGCTCGTTGTCATCATCAAAGCCGTCAAGCGAAACATCCAGGTCTGAATCCGTATCAAGAGTATCTATGCTTATAATATCATCGCTTGAGGCGGCCATAGGAGCGCCTTCCTCGACGGTATCAGAATTTTCCTGCGGCTCAGCAACGGCAAGCTCGGGCACAGCGCTTTCATCTATTGATGGAAGATCGGTTATCCCCAGTTGGGTTTCAGTGTCAAAATCGTCACCGATGTCTAGCGAGAACTCATCGTTTGAAGCTGTCACGTTCAATTCGTCATCGTCAATCTCTATCCCGGAGATAGTGGTATCAAGGCTTATTTCATCAACGGTATCGGCGGCGCCCTCCGCCTTTTCCTCAGCGACTTCCTCAAGGCTTTCATCAAGGTTAAATGTCAGGCCTTCAACTGTCGCCTCTTCAGCGCTTTGCGTAACTTCGGCAACTCCAATATCTTCTTCGACACCCTCGATATTCAATTCTATACTTTCTTCAGAAAGCGCCTCTGCCACAGTCTCCTCAACATCCGCCGCGCTCTCCTCCTTGATATCAGGTATTTCTAAAGAAAACGTTTCCTCTTCAACAACATCCAGCCCATCATCCTCCACTGCTGTCGCCGTCTCTTCAACGCTTACGGCGCTTTCAGTTGAATCACCTGCGACTTTGAAATCGTCAGAGTCGAAGTTTGCCGCCCCCGTTCCGATAGCGACAGGCTCCCGCGCGCCGCTCTCCAGGAAAGCGAGAACGCCAATGGGAATTGGCTCAAGGAAGTCTATGCCGACCTGGGACTTATGGGCTGTGAGATCTTTGGAACATTTACGGCAGCTGTCAAGGTAGTCGAAGCTGACATAATTGCATTGAGGGCACTTCATTTATCACTCCTGTAATTTCGAACAAGTGTCATCATATTTATAGGTAATTATCATATAAATAAATAAAACCGTCAATGTGCAATCGACTTGTATTTTACCATCTATTTCATGTTTTGTATCCACTTGATACACCCATGCCGCTATTGCTCTACTTCCCGGGGGCAGGCGTCTAAAGCTTTTCGTATCGCACCCTTATATTGCCAAGGTCAGAGCCTTTATGCTCGAAATAATCATATACCTGCGCCTTGAAATCGCCTTCAGCGGTCTGCAAGCCGTAAACAGCTCCGTTAGGGTGGATATTATGCTTGCCGTCGATGTTGTATCGATACCATTTGGGCGTACGGAACACCGCCCCGTACTCGTCCATAAAATATGCTATCGAATCGCTCGGGTTATCGATTGTTTTCCATTTTGCGCCATATTTGTTCGAGCCGATCACTCCCGCCGATCCCGGTCCGCTCACACTGCTGTTCACATACAGCTTGTCCCCGCCATGCTTTATATCCCAGCCAATATCACTTGGCTCAATTACGCCGCCAGTCTTGAAGCTAAAACTCTCTCCAGGACGAATGACAGCTATTTTATCCTCACCAAGCTTCGAGTCCTTCTCCCGCTGATACGCAAACTGGATAGAGATCGTCTCTCCATTTTTATCCACCTCTTTCACACGCATTTTGGCAAACCCCACACCATCGGCGCAACGGACTTTCCATCCTTTGCCTACAGGCGCTTTCCACTCCCCGTCCCGTTCGATACGCCATCCAAATATCGCAGGCTCGATTCCTTCCGGCGCAAGCTTTGCGTCATCGGAAATAGATTTCACCGCGTCGAATTTTTGTTTCCAGTTATAATCTGTAAGCGTTACGAACTCTTCACGTGACACGTCTACAGGTGGGTCTATACAAGCGCCGACAACTCCGCCAGGGCCGGCAGGGCCGCTGTTGATACATATAAACGAACGTTTGAACGCAATATGCCACGATTTATCATTTTTAGCCTCGGAGTCAGACAAGCCAAGCTTATCTCCTGTGACAAGGTTGAAATATTCAAACGATTCGCCTTTCGTATTCCCGCCGGCGACCATGCCTTCCGGCGCAATAATGGTGATCTCTTTTACCGACATATTTAACAATACTCCTTAAGTAAAGATATCAAATGATTACACGATATCAGAATGTGCGGGGTTAATACTTGCTATGGATAAGAAAGCGGCGTATCAGTTTGAAATTCACTGATATTATTAATAGTATCGGTAATCCCAATAATACAATAGTTCCAAATATGCCAATCTATTTTCAATTATTCACTACTAACCCTTTCTATTTATAGAGGGCCAACAGCGTCAAAAGTTCCAAAAACGACAAAAACCCCTTAAACAATTCCCTTG
>CAYNDB010000127.1:0-6237 GCA_964395915.1 uncultured Nitrospinota bacterium
GGGATGAGAGGATTTGAACCTCCGACCCCTCGCTCCCGAAGCGAGTACTCTACCAAACTGAGCCACATCCCGACTTTATCCGTCAGACCGACTAACTTAACACGAGAGTTATTCTTTCACAACGCCAAAGAGGGGCAAACAGCTTGACTCCCAGCTTTGTGACGTGCTACCTTCGCGGTTAAAATTTACATGGAATATCGTCAATGCGTATAAGAATATTTTTTGTCACAGCCATACTTCTTTTTCTTCTGTTTCCACAAAGCGCCATGGCTATTCCGGCTTTTTCTAAAAAATATGAAGCTCCGTGCATTTTGTGCCATACCTCATGGCCAAGGTTAAATAGTGTTGGCGATCAATTCAAAATTAACGGTTATCAAATGCCGAAAAGTGAGGATGGCGGAACAATCGATAAACTTTCGCCGGCGAGCAACCTGTTCCTGGATTACGGCTTGGCCAACCCTCCCGTATCGGTAAGGCTTGAAGGCGGCGCGACTGTAACACAGCCTTCTGATGGGCCGGAGAACAAACAGTCCGACAAGTATTTATGCTGTATAGATGGCGCATCGGTCTCTGCGCAGATAGGCGGGTCGATTGGGAAAAATGTTGGGTACTGGGTTTCCCTGCCTTTTGGTAAAGATAACGTAGAGCAGGCGTATATGAGGTTTGTCAGCTTTATGGGCCCGGGAACGCTTAACGTCGATTTTGGCGCGATGAGGGTTATCGATTACGACGCTGTCAGCATAGGTCGGGAATGGTTCACGTCGCCGCTGGTCGCTTTCTATGGCAACCCATATGTAAGCAATGCCCGTAATATAGGTATGGGCGCCGCTCATAATGATACTGGTTTGCGTTTTTACGGCAGACCAGACTTCGGTGACTTTTCTTATGAAGTGGGAATTTATACCGGTTCTCAAATTATCGGAGACGCGGAGGATGACAGCAAATTCGCATACACACTCATGGGACGCGCTGATTTTAACAAGCTGGCTGTTTCTTTTCGATATTGGAAAAATGAAACAGGAGCCCTCGACCAGACCGCGGTAAACGCTTCCGGCGAGACGCTAAAGTTCCTGGCTGATATCAACAAAACAGACGAAAAGACAGAGGAGTTTATCATCTCCGCGCTATACCGCCATCCCCGGTTTGAAGTGGATTTCACTCTGGATATGACCGCCCTTCAAATAGGCGACAGGGCGGCTACAGGCTCTGACGGAGTGGAGCATACTTTTTCGCAGGCGGATATGAAAAGGACGGGAGTTGCGCTTACCGCTATATGGAATGTAAACTCATGGTTCGAAACCGGTATAGGATATGGCTTTTCTTTAATAGATTCTTTCGAAAGAACGGTTGACGGTGTTACGACCAGCATAGACAGCATGAACTCCGGTATGGTTCAGTGGAGATTGGGTATTATGCCTGTAATGAACATGAAGGTTGGGATGGAGATTCAGGTTGACATGTCGGACACCGCCGCAAGAACGAAAGCGGGGGGTGAAACATATCCTCCCCAGAACAAGGTTCTGTTACATTGGGACATGTCGATATAAAATTATCCGAAATGTTTCCGGCTGTTAGTTTTTAATATGGCTCTTTTCGATGTTGATACAATCGTATTCGATCTGGACGGAACGCTTATCGATTCGCGTCTGGATATCGCAAACTCTCTAAACCAAACCTTTAAGGATGTGGGGTATGACCCGCTTCCATTAAGCGTGATAGAGAAATTTGTGGGCAACGGCATCGTCCCTCTTGTACGTAATGCCGTGGAGGAGGCGGGTCACCCGGAAAAAGAAGGAACGGTGTTGGAAATTTTCAGGGAACATTACTGGAATCACCTTCTTGATGAAACGAAAATGTTTACCGGTGTGATGGAGACATTGGAGCTTTTGAACGGGCGCTATGGAATGGGACTTGTGTCAAACAAGCCGGAGCGTTTTACAAAAAAAATAATTGAGGACCTTGGGCTTATTCCCATGTTTGGCGATGATGTGTATGGTGGCGATACGTTGCCGGTGAAAAAGCCGGACCCAGCCGCATTGCTTGAGATCGCAAAGTCGCAAAACACCTCCGCATCCCGTTTGCTAATGGTGGGAGACGGCGCTGTTGACGTTTTGGCGGGAAAAAACGCAGGAGCGTATACCGTGGGGGTAACTTACGGTTTTCGGGATGTCGAGGAGATCAGGGAAGCTAAGGTGGACAAGATTATCGACAGGTTCGATGAGCTTTTAGGACTTCTTGCCTGAAAAGTAACATGAAAAAATATGGCGAATGTGTCCAATGTGGCGAATGTTGCAAAACGCTCCGGATCACAGGTATATACAGCAATCTGATAGAGCAACATGGCTCATTGGACGAAGCGCGCGCATATTATTCATTCAGAGGTATTTCGATCACCGAAACAGATAGAAGGGGAGACAGAGTTCTGTTCGAGATTTCCATTCCATGCGACAAGCTTGGGGCGGACGGTCGCTGCTCCCTCCACGATACACCCGAGAAAAAGCCTGTTATCTGCCATCGCTACCCCTGGTATCCGGACGACATAGAAAGTTGTGGTTTTACCTGGAAATAGGCCCCATGGCACATATGTTTAACTGCAACCTTTTGTAATATAGTCTGCTAGGGCGCAACGGTTGACCCGTATCGTGACAAAGTGTAGGATTGAAAATAGGGTAGCGGGAGTCTTGCGAATCTTTCATAAAGGATTTATGGTCAACAATGCGGCTAAGAATTTTCTTTCCGGTTTTAACTTTGTCGATTGTGGCTATAGCTTTGTTTACAACAGCGCGACCTTCACTGGCGTCGCCAGTGATGACCATGGAAGCTATGGAAATGAGTCCGAAGACGCATCAATCCCATGTAAGCAATGAAACCGAAGCAAACGAAATTTTTCAGAATATCGATGATTTGCTGAACGGGGTCAAAGTGTTTGAATATAAGAATTCGACACTTGTATATAAATTACATTCGAAGCATCCTGTCCATGGAAAATCTGATTTTTGCCCTATCAATGGCGGCGGGGAAGATTGCAATTGCGGAGTGGAAAGTTGCAGCATGCAAAGGTGTCCACCCAAAACGCCTCGTCATATCATTTCTTTCAACAGTTCGGATCCGCCATTGATGACCACGGTGATGAAGCCTGGTATTGATTTTAATCTTATGTTTATACCGGAATATATTATGTTTCCCTTAAACCGGGCGCTCTCTCCAGACCCTCGACCTCCTTCCAGAACTCAGGTTTAGTAAAACCCCCAATCAAAGGTTTTGTTCCGCGCTCCAATGCGCCCAAGACGCCGCAGATGCGTCCATATGGCCATACGTTAGGGCGCAAACAAAAAATATTTTGCTGGCGGGATGAGGTATTGCGGACAAAATCCGCCCCATTTCGCTTCTGAACAGGAGGAGATACCAATGAAAAAAGGATGGCCACTACTTGTGGTTTTATATATTTCGTTTTATGCGTTTCCTGCGGACGCGTTCATCGGGCTTTGCTGTGGCAAATGCGGTGGAAACATGCCCATGAACATTCTCGGCGCAGGTGTGCCGGAGACAAATGAGTTTCGTTTCAAGATAAGCCCCATGATTATGCGTATGGGAGGGCTGCGTGACGGAACCAGTTCCGTGAACTCCGACAGCCTGCTAGGCTCCAGCGGAACGAGCATGGAGACGAATTCGAGTAATGGTGGCATGGACATGCCTATGAACATGGCGACAGGAATGAATATGAACACGTCCAGTGACGCAAAATTCATGGCTGTTCCAGAGAGTATGGATATGAGAATGTTGAATTTCGCCACCGGATACAGCTTTACTGATGATTTTTTTGCCGGCCTGATGTTCATGTGGAAAGAAAATATGATGAACATGAAGTTCAACTCCATGATGAAATCCATGACCGGAAAGGACGGCTTTACCATGGAGTCATCCGGCATGGCTGATACCATGCTGATGTCCAAATACCGTCTTTATACTGACGACCCGTTGATTCCGACGAAGCAGGTTTCTCTCTTCATGGGGCTGAACCTTCCCACAGGCTCAATCAACGAGAAGAACAGGAACCACCCTGTGGACGCCAGAAAATCGGAATTGTTACCATATTCCATGCAACTTGGCTCCGGAACGTTCGACCCGATGCTTGGGGTTGTGTATCAGGCCTCGGCCTCCCCTTGGTGGTGGGGCGCAAATTTGATATACACCGGCAGGTGGTATAAGAACGCCCATGACTATAGTCTTGGCGATGAGTTCAAGCTCGATTTTTATGCGATGTACCAGTTGCGCTATGATCTCGTTGCCCAGATTCAGCTTAACGGAAGAAGCTGGGGCAAAATCAAAGGCGAAATGGATGAGGCGGTAAGCGGAGAATCCGGCAGAGCGACAAAAGACGCCCCAGGCTCCGCCTACATGACCCCGATTTGGAATCCTGACAATTACGGTGGACAAAGCGTCTTTGCGACCGCTGGACTACAATGGCAACCGATTCCTTTACACATTTTGGACATGACTGTAGGTAAACCTGTGTATCAGGATCTTAACGGTCCCCAGATGGAGGAAGATTATCGGGTGATGGTCACGTGGTACATAGAGGCCCCGACCTCATCCAGCGTGCGTTACACCGGCGAGAAAAAACATGGTAAAAGCCGTCTTGGATTTTAATCTGAAGGAGATCAAGAAAATGAAAAAGGCTACAATCCTTTTGCTGTTGATATTTTTTGCGGCTTGCGCCGCGCGTCAGACACCGCTACCGGAACCTCAATCAAGTGGCGCCCGGCTTTTCGCGGATAAATGCGGGGTCTGTCATTCAATTCCACATCCGAAACGTCATACGATTACCCAGTGGGAACGTATGATTGATGTGATGGATAAGGAAATGAGGCATAGGGGCATGGCTTCCCTGGCTAAAGATGAGAAGTCCGCTATATTGGGATACCTTAAGAGGAATTCAAGGTAGCGTGAAGACGCCTGGGTTTATGGAAAGGTTTGTTTGAAATGCGTTTGATTATAAAGGTAATGACGATAGCGTTTTTCGCATGGTTTTTCTGTCTTGCCCCTGAGGCAAGCGCTGACCCGTTCCATGAACTTTCGGTGATAAGACCTAAAGTCAGGGTGGAGGCTCCCGCTTTCACCCTGACAAATATTAATGGAGCCACTTTCGATAGCAAAAATGAGTTCAAAGGAAAAGTCACTTTTCTCAACTTTTGGGCGACGTGGTGCGCCCCATGCCGTGAAGAGATGCCGGCTTTTACAAAATTGTGGAAGAAATTCCGGAATCGGGGTTTTACGATAGTGTCGGTTTCTGCGGATAGAGGCGATAGCGATTTGGTCCGCGAATTTAGCGATCGGTTCAATATCGGCTTTCCTGTTTTGCTGGATCCAGAGGGTGAAGTCAGGAATGAGTATGAAGTGACAGCCTTGCCTACCACTTACATTATTGGTAAAGATGGCCGGATAACCGGTAAAATTATCGGTTCGGCGCCTTGGGATAGCCCGGCGGCCGTGAAGCTGATTGAAAACTTGCTAAACAGTAATTATGAAAAATGATATATTGCCAAAACAACATACGTTTTGATTTGGCATGATAAACATATACAATACGTCTGACCAAACTAAAGCCCAAGGGCGTACATTAAGAGATATAGGACATATAGGAGACAAATATACCTGATGGGAGATTTACATTTTCAGGATGCCGTCCTCGATTTGAAGTTCTACAGGGACTGGGTAGCCAAACGAAAAAAAGCCCTCGAAAAAGATAAAAAACAGAGAACTTTTTTTGTAACCATATCGAGGGAATTTGGTTGCGAAGGATATGACCTCGCCGGAAAGCTTGTCCAGAAAATTAACAAGTGTCAGGAGTCGCCGTGGAGCCTCTTTACACACAATATGATAGAAGAAATGATTGCCGACAAGGAACACGAAGCTGTAGAGCTTGTGCGTGACATCTCTGAAAACAGGTGGTCGTTTAAAGACTGGTTTATAGACGCTTTGGTTCCAGACTATCTTCAATCACAGTCGTCTCATATTTTCGAGGGGATGAAAAACGTGATTTTGAACCTGACGGACAAAGGTACCCTTTGTTGAAGATGGTGGTTGCAGCCTGCCGAAACGCTGACGCAAGTTTCTCGTCATCGAAGTAGTTTGCGGCCGCGGCAAACCCACTGAGAGAATAGTCACGTTCCAGATACAAGGTGTCGTCCATATCAAGGACGAGCAGTTCAATCATTGAGGAATACCGAGGAGTCG
>CAYNDB010000128.1:0-6207 GCA_964395915.1 uncultured Nitrospinota bacterium
CGTTACTGCTCGCTCCGATAGCTGGCCGTTGCGCCATGCTTATCGCCATGTCACGATTTACATATACAAGCGGTGAAGGCGGGATAGGACGCGTGTTCACTGAAAATAAAAAATCAGAGCATGCCGCATGGGCGGGAGCTTTCCTTTTTATCTTCGGAATCATACTAGCCGGGATTTACGGGGTCGTCATAGCCATACTCGTCATATCGTACGTTTTCGTATTTGGCGCGTGGTCAACGCGGAAAATAGGCGGTATGACAGGCGACACATACGGCGCGCTTTGCGAAACCGTTGAAGCGATAACGCTCCTTGCGATATCGGCGGTGGTGTAGACAATGTTCGAAAAGATATCGGACCACGGAGGAAACATCCGTAAATACGCGCAATCGTCTGGAAAAGCCGAATTGGAAATAATAGACTTTTCATCAAACGTAAATCCTTGCGGCCCTCCATCGTGGCTTCGCTCCGTCATCAGCGCAAACCTTTCGAGGGTGTCGTCCTATCCGGACCCATCAGCTAACCTGTTCAGGAATGCTGTGGCAAAGGCTCATGGTATTGGAGTTGAAACCGTTATAGCGGGCAACGGCGCGTCGGAACTTATACATGCCATACCGCAAACCTTCGCTTTAAAACGCGCGCTCATACCAGCGCCAGCGTACACCGATTATGAACGCGCATGCCTTTTGGCGAACATCCCGGTGAAGTGTCTTGAATCAAGGGCCGATAACAACTTCGCCATAGACGAGGATCGGTTGAGCGGTGAGGTTAAAGATGGGGACATGCTATTCCTTGGCAGACCGCAGAACCCGACAGGGCATACTATGTCCGCAGACAGCCTGCGTACCATCGCCAGAAAAAATCAAAACGCCCTGTTCGTGGTCGACGAGTCTTTCGGCGGATTCGTAGACGGTTTCGAGAGCCTGATATATAGCAGGCCGGAGAATGTGATTGTGGTTGTCTC
This sequence comes from uncultured Nitrospinota bacterium, assembly GCA_964395915.1. Lineage (GTDB taxonomy): Bacteria > Nitrospinota_A > UBA7883 > UBA7883 > JAJRTC01 > CAYNDB01. The sequence continues at coordinate 962 of CAYNDB010000128.1, forward strand.
CCTCACAAAACTGTTCTCCATACCAGGCCTTCGCATAGGGTTTGCGATTGCTGATAATAATCTGGCGGAGAAAATACGCGAAAGACTCCCCCTTTGGACGGTGAATTCTTTGGCCCAAGTCGTCGGCGCGGAGGCGATTAAGGACACTGAATACGTGGAACGCTCCCGCAGGCTTGCTGCGCAATGGAAGGTAAGTCTGTTACGGTCACTTGAGAAAATAGAAGGGCTCACAACATTTCCCGGCGAAGCGAACTATATTCTCGCCCATCTTGAAAATGGCGATTCAACAGACCTTTTCAACTTCGCCATATCCAAAGGTTTCGCCATAAGGCTATGCGGAAATTTTACGGGGCTTGATGATAGCTATTTCCGGATCGCCGTACGGACAGAAGACGAGAATATCGCCCTGGTTGATGTATTGAAAGCTGGAATTGAAAAAAGAAACGTATCTGCATCAGTCAAGGTCGCCAGCAAGACACCGGCGATAATGCTCCAGGGGACAGGTTCCGGAGCCGGCAAAAGCCTGCTAACAGCCGCGCTTTGCCGAATATTCAAACAGGACGGATACAGCGTCGCCCCTTTCAAGGCGCAGAACATGTCGCTGAACTCATACTCCACCTTGGACGGAAAGGAGATCGCAAGGGCGCAAGTTACACAGGCGACAGCCTGCGGTATAGAGACCGATATCAGGATGAACCCGGTTCTGTTAAAGCCGACAGGCGACACGGGGTCGCAGGTCATCATCCGGGGCGAGCCATACAAGAACATGACCGTCAGGGAATATTTTCGCTTCAAGAAAGAGGCGTTCGAGATTGTGAAAGAGGACTACGACTCGCTGGCGAAGGAATACGATATCATGGCGCTGGAAGGCGCCGGAAGCCCGGCGGAAGTTAACCTGAAAGCAAACGATATTGTGAACATGAGAATGGCGCGCCATGCGGGGGCCCGCGTATTGCTGGCGGGTGATATAGACCGTGGAGGCGTCTTCGCATCGTTTATCGGCGTGATGGAGACGCTGGAGGAATGGGAGCGCGCCATGGTGTCCGGATTCCTCATCAACAAGTTCAGAGGGGATAAAAGTCTGCTCGACACCGCCTTGGATTATACTTTCCGTCATACTGGAAAGCCGACCCTTGGCGTCATTCCGTATATTCGGAACCTTTCGCTTCCAGAAGAGGATTCCGCCGGACTTGACACTCGCCATGACGCCCAGAAAAAACCGAAAGCTGTCATCGACTTGGCGTTCATCCGCCTTCGACATATCTCAAACTTCAACGATATTGATCCGTTTTATTTAGAGCCGGACGTATCGGCTCGCCTCGTAGGTTCAGTGGCGGAGCTTGGATCGCCCGATGTGATCATCATTCCCGGTAGCAAAAGCGTGATTAGCGATTTGCGGCTCTTGAAAGATAGCGGCCTTGCGGGAGCTATCCATGAATATGCGAAAAGCGGGAAGGGGGAGGTTGTCGGAATTTGCGGAGGGTTCCAGATGCTGGGTAATAAGACGCTCGACCCGGACAAAATTGAATCGACCACGGGAGAAGCTTCCGGGCTTTCCCTTTTGCCGATGACAACCACGATTCATCCACGCAAGATCGTGCGCCGTGTCGAAGCGAAACATATGGTATCGGGACATACGCTCCATGGGTACGAGATACATCATGGAACAAGTGATGGGGATTCCCTGTCAGCCTGTGTCGCAGGCCGCGATGGCGGGCTGTTGGGATATTCCCACCCGGATAAAAACGTGTGGGGCACATATCTTCACGGGCTGTTCGACGCGGATATATTTCGCCGGTGGTTTATAGACCGGGCGCGTGAACGGAAGGGGCTTGACCCGCTTGGCTCCGTACAGGCGGTATATGATATGGAAAGCTCGTTGGACAAGCTTGCGGATACGGTCCGGGGAAATATGGATATTGACGCCGTCTACAGGCTGTTGGGGATGAAGTGAGCCTGGAGCTTCAGATAATTATCGCGCTGGCGATAGACTTTATCATCGGCGACCCGAAAAACATTCCCCATCCGGTGAATGGGATTGCGGACATCGCCAAACGGTTTGAAACGTTTACGAGATGGACTATATCCAACGAAAAACTTGCTGGGTTGGTTAGCGCTATTGCCACCGTTGCGACTGCCGTAATCGTAGCTTCCGCCATGATTAAGCTGGCGGCTTTTTCCAGCGGCTTTTTTCAGGACATTGTTTCGATATATATTTTGTATGTTTCTTTTGCCCTGGGGGGGCTCCGCTCCCACGCATTGGCGGTATACAACGCCTTGAAGGCAGGTGACCTTGCAGGGGCGAGGCAAAACGTTGGTATGATGGTTGGCCGCGACACAAAAAATCTTGACGAACGGGAGACTTCCCGCGCATGTGTCGAGAGCGTGGCTGAGAGTTTGGTGGATGGCGTGACGGCGCCGATATTCTTCGCAGTCGTCGCAGGTCCTATTGGCGCGATAGCTTACAGGGCGGTCAATACCATGGATTCGCTTTTTGGATACACTAACGAAAAATATCTTTTGTTTGGATGGGCGTCAGCAAGGCTCGACGACGCGGCCAACTATATTCCGGCCCGGCTTACGGCTCCGCTGGTTTCGTTAGTGGCGCCCCTTTTCGGACTAAGCCGCGCCCGGTCATGGGAGATATTAAAAAGAGATGGGCGGAAACACAAAAGCCCCAACGCAGGACTTACCGAATCGGCTGTGGCCGGGGCGATGGGAGTCAGGCTAGGCGGCGTGAACAGTTACGATGGGGTAGGGCGCAACGCTCCATACCTGGGCGACGATATTGTCCCTCTTTCGGCGAACCATATCAGAACCACGGTCAGGCTTGTCACGATGACTAGCATTGTTTTCACAGCCGTCGCGCTTTTTATCAGGGTTATCGCGTAGCCTGTCTTGTCTGGCTAAACTTTGCGCAACTTTTAACTAAGTTTTCCGCGATTGAGGGGCATTGCGCCCAGTGAGCGTGAATGTACGATCCAACTGTGTTTCCGATTCTAAACCCTTCATCGAACGACGTACCGTCCCTGCGCTTTGTCACGCGGTAGGAAAGTTCGACCGTGTCCGTTTCGATGTCCGAATAGCGGAACTGGTGGCCTCTGAACGATAAGCCCGGGGGGCCAAGAATCGTCTCGCAAACCGTAATTGCCTCCACGTATCCCAACGCTTTGAGCTTGTCCGACATTGTGCAAACGCCAGGGATGACACCCGCCATCGTATATTTTTTGTTATCGGTGGTGACTATCGAATCGGACAGGTACATAAGCCCGCCGCATTCCGCATACACCGGCGCGCCATCAGCGGATAACTGGCGCACAGACTCCAGCATCGTTTTGTTTGAAGAGAGTTTTTCCGCATACACTTCCGGGTAGCCTCCACCTATATACAGCCCGTCCACTTCAGGAAGCTTCGCATCGTTGACAGGCGAAAACCTTACAAGCTCCGCCCCGTATGATTTGAGAAGCGAGAGGTTGTATTCGTAGTAAAAGTGAAATGCGTCATCGAATGCGACCCCAATCCTTGGTCGTATATGCGAGCCTGTATTAACTTGTCCGACAGGTTCTATATTGAGCTGTGGCGCAGACCGCGCGATTTCAAATATCATGTCGAGGTCAAGACTTTTTTCCGCAAGAGCGCCCCATCCCTCCATGATTTCGTCCGGCACAGCGTTCCGGCTTGCCGTGCGGAGGCCAAGATGGCGCTCCGGGAAAGCGAGGTTGTCTGACTTCGGGAATCCACCAGCTATTGGCACGCATGGCGCCGTCTCTTTTAAATATTCAAGGTGTCGTTCGCCGCCCGTCCTGTTGCATATAATCGCGGCGATTCGCAAGCCAGGGTCATATGATGTAAACCCTTGAGCGATGGCGCATATTGTCCGCGCCATACCGGAGGCGTTTACCATGAGGATGACCGGAGCCTTCAGCCACTTCGCCATCTGCGCCGTGGATCCATCCTCAGATTGTGGGCCCGCTCCGTCGAAAAGGCCCATGACACCTTCTATTACGGCGATATCGGCTCCCTCGGAGCCTGTCGCGAAGGTGGAGAGCGCCGCAGTTTCACTCATCATCCATCCGTCGAGGTTATGCGCCTGCCTACCGGATGCGCGGGAAAGATAGGTCGGATCGAGATAATCTGGCCCCACCTTGAACGCCGCCACTGAAAGCCCCCGTTTTTTTAGAGCGCCGATTATGCCGACAGCCGCGGAAGTTTTCCCGGAGCCGCTTCCGGTTCCGGCTATGACTATCCTGGGGATTGAGACGCCACCGGACATTTAAAAATCCACGCCCTTCTGGGCCGGTATCCCCTTTTGATAAGGGTGTTTTACAACGGCCATTTCGGTGACAAGGTCGGCGCTTTCAATAAGTTCTTCCGGGGCGTCACGGCCTGTGACCACGACATGTTTTTTTTCGGGTCGATTTATAAGGGCCGACACGATTTCGGAGACCGGGATGAAGCCATATTTCATCACATATGTCAGTTCATCGAGTATCACGATGTCGTTGTCATCCGATACGATCAGGTCTTTCGCCGTCTCCCATGCCTTGATGGCCGCCATCTTGTCCCTTTTGACATCCTCGCTCTCCCATGTAAACCCCTCTCCCATGGTAAGAAACGTAAGCCCCGTAAGACCCTCCGCGAAGTTTCGCTCCCCGGTTTTCCATTTTCCTTTTATGAACTGAACCACGGCGACGCGCTTTCCCCAGCCAAGCGCCCGGAACACGATCCCAAGCGCGGCGGTGGTCTTCCCTTTCCCGTCACCGGTGTATACGATCAGCAACCCGCGCTCCTTTTTTCCTGACATGTAAGGTTACCCCTCTTTCGACGCTTTGCGGAACTGGTGGGAAAATGACGCATCGTATAACCGCGACTCGGCGAATCCTTCACCGCTTAAAACCCTGCCGACGATGATGATCGATTGCGACTTTATTTTTTCCGCTTTGACTTTCTCCACAATGTCGCCTAGAAAGCCTTTGATAATTTTCTGATCTGGCCAACTCGCCCTATGGACAACCGCCACGGGGCAATCCTCCCCGTAATGAGGAATAAGCTCGTCCATCACTTTTTTTATCATCGTGACGCTTAGGAAGAGAACCAGTGTGGCGCCGGTTTTTGCAAAATCGGCCAGCTTTTCCTTTTCCGGCATCGGCGTCCTCCCTTCCATTCGTGTGATGACGATGGTCTGGGAAAGCTCAGGAGCTGTAAGCTCCACTCCCAGCGCCGCCGACGCCGCCAGAAAAGAAGAT
>CAYNDB010000129.1:0-4050 GCA_964395915.1 uncultured Nitrospinota bacterium
TGATTTTGGAGTCATAGTGGATCTCGGCGTTGCTGACAGCGATGGTGACGGCGTGAACGATCTTGTAGATAATTGTATCAACGACGCGAACGCGGATCAGGCGGATACAGATGGCGACGGCATTGGAAACGCTTGCGATGCGTTTTCGATAATAATTCCAGAAATCGATTGGGGGATTATACTTCCCCTCAGTCCGTGACATACGGAGCGGTAAAAGTAAGCATGATTAAACCAACCCGTCCCTAGCAGACGGGAAGGTGGGGAAGGGGCGAGCCAAAACCCAAGGTTCGCCCCTTCAATTATTTCTTTCCAGCCTTCTTCTTGGCTGGTTTCCTTTTAGGAGCTGTTTTTTTCTTTACCTTGCCGGGTTTGGATAACGCCTTTTCCTTGACCACCGCCTGCGCCGCCGCCAGCCTTGCGATCGGCACACGATATGGCGAACACGACACATAATCCATCCCGATATCGTGACAGAACTCAACCGAAGCCGGCTCGCCCCCGTGCTCACCGCAGATACCGATCTTAAGCTTCGGTTTCACGCTTCTCCCGTTATCCACACCCATCTTGATAATAGCGCCCACTCCATCACGGTCTATCGAAACAAAGGGATCGTTTGGCAATATCCCTTCGCTAACATAAAACGGAAGGAACCTGCCGGAATCGTCGCGGGAAAGGCCGAAAGTTGTCTGCGTCAGATCGTTTGTGCCGAATGAGAAAAAATCGGACTCCTCGGCTATTTTATCCGCCGTAATGGCGGCCCTGGGCAACTCTATCATCGAGCCTATCGTATATTTAAGCTTGACTCCGGTTTTGGCGATGACTTCCTGCGCCACCGCCGCCACACGCGCTCGCAAAATCTTAAGCTCTTTTACATGCGCCACCAGCGGTATCATCACCTCGGGAAAAACCTTTTTCTTTTTCTTTACCATATGACACGCCGCTTCAAATATTGCGCGCGCCTGCATGTCGTATATATCCGGGAAAGTGATGCCCAGCCTGCATCCACGATGTCCCAACATAGGATTGAACTCGTGGAGCATATTAGCTCTCTGTTTCAGATCGACTATCGATACGCCCAGATCTTTTGCCAGGATGGCGTAGTCCGCTTCCTCCTTGGGCAGAAACTCATGCAACGGCGGGTCGAGAAGACGAATGGTGACAGGCAGCCCCTCCATCGCCTTGAATATCCCTATGAAGTCTTTTTTCTGCATCGGTAGAAGCTTTTTCAGCGCCGCTCTGCGCTCCTTACCGCTTTTGGCCAATATCATCTCCCGTACGGCGACTATCCTGTCCCCTTCAAAGAACATATGCTCCGTGCGACACAACCCGATCCCTTCGGCCCCAAACTCCCTCGCCACCTGCGCGTCATGAGGTGTATCGGCGTTTGTACGCACTTTCAGCCTTCTAGCCTTGTCAGCCCACCCCATCAAAGTGGAGTAATATTTTGAAAGCTTTGGTTTTACCAATGGCGCTTTTCCTTTTATCACTCTGCCGGTTGAGCCATCGAGTGTTATCCAGTCCCCTTTTTGAATCGCCACGGAACCTACCGTGAAAAGTTCATTTCGTAATGAAATTTTTAACTCCTCCGCCCCGGCCACACAACACTTACCCATACCACGGGCCACAACCGCAGCGTGTGATGTCATGCCGCCTGTCGCGGTCAAAATCCCCTGGGCGGCGTTCATGCCTCCTATATCCTCCGGGCTGGTTTCCTGCCTCACCAGTATGAGCTTCTCCCCTTTTGCGGCAAGGTCGATGGCCTCCTCAGCGGTAAACACCACCCGCCCCACGCCGGCTCCGGGGGAGGCCGGAAGCCCTGTGGTTAAAGTTTCCACTTTTGCCTTCTGGTCGATAGTTTCATGTAAAAGCTGGTCGAGCTGTTCCGGGTGAACGCGGTTTATCGCTTCATCTTTTGTAATCAGCTTTTCATTTACCATCTCAACGGCAATACGCACAGCGGCGGCGGCTGTCCGCTTACCAACGCGGTTCTGGAGCATATAGAGCTTCTTGTTCTCTATCGTAAATTCTATATCGAGCATGTCGCGGTAATGCTTCTCAAGCCTTCTGTATATTTTGTCCAGGTCCTTTTTGGCTTGTGGAAGCTTCCGCCCCATCTGGTCTATGGATAAAGGCGTACGGATACCGGCCACCACGTCTTCCCCCTGCGCGTTTATTAAAAATTCACCAAAAAATTTGCGTTCGCCCGTCGCAGGATCTCTTGTAAAAGCCACACCGGTGCCACTGTCGTCCCCCATATTGCCGAACACCATTGATTGCACGTTAATGGCGGTTCCCCAACTTGCAGGTAAACTGTAAAGACGGCGATATTCAATGGCCCGTTTATTGTTCCACGAATTGAAAACAGCGCTTACCGCCATCCGAAGCTGTTCAGCCGGGTTTTGTGGAAATTCACGTCCGGTTTCACTCTTCACAACCTTTTTATAGTCCGCCACCAAAGCCTTAAGAGATTCCACATTCAGGCCGGCATCTGTCTTTGCGCCTGTCATCCGCTTGCGTTTGGTAAGAATCCGCTCAAATTTTAGTCTGTCGATACCCATCACAACATCGCCGAACATAGTGATGAAGCGGCGATATGAGTCCCACGCAAAACGTTCGGAGCCAGATTTTCCGATAAGACCCTTAATTGAATTGTCGTTCAGCCCAAGGTTTAATATTGTGTCCATCATACCCGGCATGGAGGCGCGGGAACCGGAGCGGACCGATACAAGGAGAGGGTTCTTGTTATCGCCAAATTTTTTACCCGTTTCCTTTTCCAGGCGCTTCATGTTCTTGTTAATATCTTCCGACAGCCCGACAGGCCATTTACGTTTTCTGTCGAAATACTCGACACACGCTTCGGTGGTTATGGTAAACCCTGTGGGCACGGGTATCTTGAGGTTGCACATTTCCGCCAGGTTGGCGCCTTTGCCGCCCAGCAGGTTTTTCATGCTCGCGTCGCCTTCAGCTCCGTTATGACCAAAAAAGTAGATATATTTTTTCCTGGGCATCTATCTATGAACCTCCATCACATATTAAAAACTGGGTAATTTGTTCAAATGTAAAAAGTCTTAAAATATATCAAATAAACCAGGAATGCGAGCCCCGGATTTATGCCACGATTTTGGAAAAATCCGCGATTTTGAAAAATAACATGGAAATATTCGATAAAAGGTTTAGACGATTATTCTTTACCGCCTCATCATCCGCCATCACAAGCACATCGTCAAAAAAAGTGTCCACCATGCCACGCAAAGCCGCGACTCTCTCCAGCGAATCGAGATAATCCCCCGAGGCAAGCTTCGGGGCGACCACTTCCGCGACTTTTTTCACCTCGTTATGCAGTTTTCTTTCCGTCTCATTTTCAAAAAGAGCCTCATCCACAACTCCTCGTGTATGACCCCTGGTTATATTCGCCACACGCTTGAACGTCACAGCCAAAGGTTCAAAAAACTCCCGCTTTTTAAGCTCCGTCATCGCCGCCACACGTTTATTGGCGTCGGCGATATCGTCAAACCCCGCGGCAAGAACCGAGTCCGCCACATCGTACGGAACTCCGTTGGAAGTCCACATATTCTTGAGCCGTCCGGCAAAAAATTCCTCTATCCTGGTTTTCAATTCATCCGCCGATGATTCCAGCTTCCCACCAAATGAACCAATGGCGGCTGTCAAAAGCTCATTCAGCGACAAGGCATAGCCTTTGTCAAACACAATTTGTATCACTCCAAGCGTTTGCCGTCGCAACGCAAAAGGGTCTTGTGTTCCGGTGGGTATAAGCCCCACGCCAAAACAACCGACGATCGTATCCACCTTATCGGCCAGGCTCACTATGGCCCCCGTCTCGGTAACCGGCAAATCATCCCCCGCAAAGCGGGGCAGATAGCTTTCATATATGGCGGCGCATACTTCCGCAGGCTCTCCTTCATGACGTGAATATTCCCGACCCATGATCCCTTGCAGTTCAGGGAACTCATACACCATCAGCGTCTCAAGGTCCGCCTTGCAAAGAGCCGCCGCACGCGACGCGTACTGTTTTTTTTCAGGATCAATCTT
>CAYNDB010000129.1:4150-6178 GCA_964395915.1 uncultured Nitrospinota bacterium
TCTTTCACGCAAAACATTTTCTGGTGGCCTTTCATGGATGCGATCAAAAGCTCGTCCGGCAACGCAAGATACTCCTCCTCAAAAGAGCCATACATAGGCGCCGGCCATTCCGTTAAAAACGACACTGTTTCTATAAGCTCATCATCTTCCAAAAGCCGCACCCCATGCTTCTCGGCCACAGCGCGTACGCCTTCCAGCACGGTTTTTTTACGTTCATCAGAGTCTGCGATGACAAAGTTTTCTTTTAATTTGGATACGTAATCATCGTTTCCTGTCACTTTTATTGATTGTGACCCTAAAAACCTGTGACCTCTCGTAATATCGGAGGACTTGATATCCCCTATCGCAAGCGGCAATATCTTACTGTCGAAAAGCGCCACGATCCAATGTATGGGGCGGGTAAACTGGATATCGCCGTCGCCCCATCTCATCGACTTTGGGAATGGGAGGCCAAGAACTATTTCCGGAAGTATATTGGCCAGAAGATCGGCTGTTTCCTCTCCTCCCTCCGTAACCTCGACATAGATATATTCCCCTTTGCCCGTTTGCTCTACCTTGATGGCGGAAACATCCACGCCTTTCCCGGCGGCAAACCCTATGGCCGCTTTGGTAGGAGCGCCATCAGGTGTGAACGCCGCTTTTTTAGGCGGCCCGTGTTGTTTGGTGACTTTTGCGGGACGTCTATCCGGTAAACCCGCAACGGAAACAGCCAGACGGCGAGGTGTTGAATATGTCGTCACGTTTTCACAAGGCAGACCAAGTTCTTTCAGCTTGCCGTATATATTGCCGCCAAGAGCTTCCTCCGCAGGCTTGATATAACCTGCGGGTATCTCCTCTACACCGATCTCAAATAGTAATTCTCCCACCTTAAGCCCAACCTTTCCATGTTATCCTTACGACACTAGATGGCCAGATTATAGCAAACTGGAATGAGGAAGGCTTTGTTTTGCTGAAATATATGGCAGAATATATTTATAACTTTTTGAGGTGGAGCGATTCTAATGAACCTTGATTACCTTATCGTGGGAGCTGGCCCGGCCGGGCTTGCATGCGCTATCGAGGCGGAAAAAAAAGGACTCAACTACCTTGTGGTGGACAAAGGATGTGTGGTGGATTCCATTTATCGTTTCCCTGCCGACCTTGTCTTTTTCTCCACACCGGACCTCGTGCAGATTGGCGACCTTGTTTTCATCAGCACGTCTTTCCGTCCCACCCGCATGGAGGTTCTCAAATATTATCTGGCTGTCGTGGAGCATTATGGCTTGAGGATAAACACATATGAAAAAGTAGAGTCGATAACACCAAATGAAAGCGGATTCAGCGTTAAAACCACGTCACACACAGGCCATACGCATACATATAATCCTAAAAAAGTGATTGTGGCTATTGGATATTACGACAACCCGAACATGCTCGGGATAGAGGGGGAAGACTTGCCAAAAGTCTCGCATTACTATACCGAAGCGCACCCGTATAATGGCCAGGATGTAGTTATTATCGGAGCGAAAAACTCCGCCGTGGAGGCCGCTTTACTCTTTTGCAGGACAGGAGCGCGTGTGACGCTTGTACATAGAGGCCCTGCCATATCCGACAGCGTGAAATACTGGGTGCGGCCGGATATTGAGAAAAAGCTTAAAACCGGCAAGGTCAAGGCGATGTTCAACAGCGAGGTTACAAGGATATTGCCGGACAAAATAGTCATCCGTAATAATGCGACAAACGAAATTTCCGAGATTAAAAACGATTTCGTATTCGCATTAACAGGTTATCGTCCTGACGCAAAATTTTTACAGAATTGCGGTGTCAGGCTCGATGATATGACAATTGCGCCAGAGCATGACCCTGAAACGCTGGAGACAAATGTTCCTGGTTTATACGTTGCAGGCTCAATAGCCGCAGGGATCAATAACAACAAGATTTTTATAGAGAATAGTCGTGAGCACGGAAAAAAGATAATTCTATAGAATCTTTTATTATCTGCAAAACAGACGATGGAAACGCTTCGGTTCAGGTTTTTAGCCAATGTTC
>CAYNDB010000130.1:0-6163 GCA_964395915.1 uncultured Nitrospinota bacterium
ACTTTCCGCAACACCATGCCAACATCCGCGTTATAAAACTCTATGTATCCCTCAAGTTTGGGATCAATCTTCTGTATCTCCGCAAGAGCTTTTTTAGCTTGCTTGAAAGGTACGACCGCCGAAACCTCAACGCGTATCACGATTGAGTTTCCGTTCTTCTTTATTTCATAAAGACCCCAGTCCTTATTTATGTCGCTGAAAACTTTTGCGAATTTACTTTCCATATCGTTCCCGCTTGTGCAGGCGGAAAACGCCAGCCCTGTAGCTAAAACCAACACCACCGCTACTTTCATGTAACCAGTCATTTCTTTATCCTCTAATTATGTGTTTTTACAAGCTTGCTATCATTTTTTTTTAAAAAAGCTATAATGTCTTTCCTGTTTTTTTCTACTTGCATAGCCTTCAATGTGCGCATCGTCTTCTTATACTTTTTTTTCAACTTCACGGCAATGGGGTCGCCGCTTTTGATCATTCCCTTGGGGTTTTGCAGCCATCTGTGTAGCCACTCTTCAGTACGCCTCGTGGTAACACCCAAAAGACCGGGACCCACCTTCACGCCATCGGAAAGCCGGTGACATCCTTTGCACTTTCTTTTAAAAATATCTTGCCCTTTTCCAGCGTCCTGAGCCTGTGCGGCTCCGGAAAAAGAAAAAACCAAAATTGATATAATAAATAGTATTAACAACCTCATCCAACTATCTCACTTTTCATTGCCATGATTATTCCAGAAAGGCCGTTTTCAGCCCCACCCCCATACTACTCCAGGAAATCTTTCCTTTTTTTATTTTTGGCAGGTCCCTTTTAATTATCTCTTTTGCTTGCTGGCTCTCCTTGATACTTATACGCGGCGTGAAACCAGCTCCGCCGGTTGACTCTTTTACATCGATTTCAATAATCAAATCATTATTCTCGTTGAGCTTGATATAGGTCACGCGCCAATTCCCCCCACCAAGCTCGCTTAATTCCTTTTTGGCCTTTTCCACAGATTCGGGAGGCAAAGCCCCAGCCTGTCTCGCCTGCAGCACACGTTGATAATTCATTTTCACAGCGTTAAGTAAACGCTTATCGCCGGTTTGTTCACCGAACATAGAGGATATAGTTCCCGCTATGTTAAAAAGAAAATCTTGTTCTCCAGCGCTAACACCCGGAGACATGGCGTATTCAATCATGGCCTTCACCTCTGGAGGAAACTCCTGCGTCCTGGTCTTTATAAGCTCTTTCATAGCGGATTCGTTCTTTTCCTGATAAGCCTTGATGAAAAGATTTCCTACGCTCGGCTCGTCCTCATCCGCCACGGCGGGCAGTGTAAACGCCAGAAGGATAAGAAGAAATACGCCAAGCGTATATCGTTTTAGCCATTTACTATTCATATTTTTCTCCGTCATATAAGTAGGTAGTAAGTAAACGCTTGACGTTTTTATCTATAGCCAAAACAGTCTCATCAGAGCTTGAGGTGGCGTAGACATAACCGGCTGGCGTTCTTTTGCCGATGCTGAGATGGATTGGCACTGCGCTTTCTTTCGGCCACAGCAGTATCTGGATCGCCGGGGGATCAAGTCCGTACTCTTTAAGGTCCCCGGGGGAATTCGTTACGAAATCCCTGATCTCCACATTCCTCAATCCATCTATCAGCTCGTTAATCACATTGAAATCAACTTTTTCCCCATTTATATTATTTTTCCGCCACTCCTTGTCAACGTCTTTGACAAGCACGGTCGCTTTGCTCGTTCCGCGTATTTCGATTCGCTTGAGATCTCCCCTGTCAAAAAAGAAAAGCTCCTTGCTCCGAAGCTCTTTGGCTTGGCGAGGGATTGAAAGCACGGTGTCTTCTTCAAGCAGAAAAACATTATCCCTGTCGTTCATGGTACAGAAATAACCCCGTTTTTCCGGGCTCCTCTTACCAACTTTTAGCCGAATTCTTGGGTTTGCGTCACCATCCTGCCAGAAAAGAAGCTCAACAGCCGGTTTATCCAATCCATAAGCCGCAAGATCATCTTTGGTTTCCGCAATAAACTCCTTTACCTCGGCGTTCGCGAAAATTCCAAGAAACTCGAAAACTTTTTTGTGGTCAGCCCTGGCGTTGATCGGTTTCTCCAACATCCACTTTCCGTCTTTAGGGAGTTTTGCGCGAATTGACACTTTCGGACGGATGATCGCAACCTGATCTATAAGAACCGGATTTAAACGAAGAACTGTTTTATCTCTGAAGTAATGGACGTCCTTGTCAGCCTCGGCGCGGGCATAGGAAAGAATCCTGTATACAGGCTTGGCTCCTTCAAGACGCGCAAAAGCGACACCCATCGACGGAGCCCTGTCGCCAAACACGAGTGTATAGGATTTGAGGTCTTTTCCGGTCTTAAAAGTAACGCTTACTGTAGGCTTGTCGAGACCGAATTCTATCAGCCTTTCATCTGTAGGATCGGGATCCATGACGTAATCGGCGTCGTTTCTGGAATCCGTAACATAACCGAGAAATTTTTCGACCGCCTTATCATCGGCCTTCGCTTTAATAGGCGCTATTATCCGCCACCCGTCATCCCACCGCTCAAGATCAATGACCCTATCATCTTTTTTCAGTGAGATAGTGAGCACTTCAATTGGTTGGAATGGAAAAAGCTTTGTAGCCTCGTCTTTCTTTTTTTCCTCTATACGTGTATGCTCGAAATCTATATAGCTGTAGCCTGCCAATGCGGCCAGGATGATGACCCACATGAATGTCGTCTTAAAATATCTCATCTCGCTTCCTTAAGCCCTATTTAATAAAACCACTTCCTCCGGCTATAAATCCCCACACCAAGCATCAATATGGTAGAGGGGATCATCACAACAGGAATCCAGAAAATCGCGCGGCCCTCCGCAGCGGTAAGGATAACAGGGGTCATGTCTCTCTTCTTTGCCCGCACAGCTATAAGATCGGCCTCCTCGGCAAGCCAGTTGATGGTGTTTAGGAACAGATCACCGTTTCCAGCAAGGTTAATATTCATATTGTTGGCAAAATCAGAATCTCCTACAAGAATGAATTTCCCATACTTGTCTCTTGTCGATCCATCCTTGTCATTTTCTTCCGCCGCCTTGACAGTAGTGACAGCCATTACCGGCACCGGCCCTCTTTTCTCACGCTCTTCGTTATATTCGGCGGCTCCCGACTCCAGTTGCTCCTTATCAACCTCGGTCCAACTGTTTGGGCCGGTAAGAGCCAATTCATATTGTCCCTTTTTCGGATCGACTTCGATGTATACCGAGTTTGCTATCGGAAAGTAGGAGGCTAGCGTAAAACCCTGGGTTAAAGGATGCTTACTATCATACTCGCTCACCACAGGCGTAAGGGCATTAGCGCCGTATAGTTTGCTTTGCTGGTCGATGATGACATCATTCTGCAGCTTGAATCCGTAATTTTCAAGCCATGTCTGAAACCCGGAGGGAAGTCCCGGATCAATGGCCACAAACAATGCGCCACCCCGCCTATAATATTTGTCGAGCTTATCCAGCTCGTCCTTTGTCAATTCCCGCCGGGGGCTGGCAACCATCACAACAGACGCGTCATCCGGAATTTTATCCACACGCATCAGGAACAGCTCTTTTATTTCATAGTTCTCGTTTAATATCGCGTTCCGGGCGGCGCTATATCCCTTTTTCCTGGTGGAGGCGGGCTCTTTTTCACCGTGTCCTTTAACAAAATAAATATATTTCTGTTTTTCGCGTAACAGTTTGATAAGACCGTTGGTCAGCTTGGTTTCCCTCTCGGCCCCAACCTTCACCACTTTGCCGCCAGACATCAGCAACATTATCCTGTATTCCGAAACACCGTATTTTGAAGCCAGACCGGGGTTACGGTCGGGATCGATGAACTTTACGGTAAACTTGTCGGATATGCTTGCATATTCCTCCAGCAAATCCATGGCGGTCTGGCGTTGCTGGGCATGCAGAGACCCTGATTCCGCCCTGTAGAAAGCAACCACTTTCACTGGTTTATCGAGTGACTTGAGCAGTTTTACTGTCTGCGTGGAGAGAGTGAACCTTCCTGTTTTTGTAAAATCGATCCTCTTTTTGTGAGTTTGACCAAGCACGGCCATAAAAACCATAATGGAAATAAAAACTCCCACCATCACAACCATGTTGGCGCCATATTTGGCGCTCCTTTTTACCAGGAGTTTTTTTATGTCGTTGAAACGAATATATAAAAGAAATAGGGCCATCATAAGGCCAGCCCATAATATTCCAGCCGATTTTATCGACAGAGCGCCGTCGATGGCGTAAAAACTTAACCCTGTGGCTACAAGAAGAGCGCTCAGGGCAGCGACGATCATAGCAGGTGACAACATATCCTTATCCCCTCCACCTTTTTGATTCAAGAGAACGCATACTCAGAAAAAGAAAAAATATGGTGAACAAGATGTAGTAAGTGATATCAGACGTATCCATAACCCCTTTGGCAAAGTTGCGGAAATGATAGGTGAACGAAACGTACTCGAGAATGTACGACATACCTTCTCCAGCCATTCCGCTGGTAAAACCAAGCATATACAAAATCAAAAGAGCGGCGAACGAAAGAACCGCCGCTACGATCTGGTTTTCAGTAACCGAGGACATGAAAATGCCAAGGGAAACAAACGCCGCGCCCATCAAAGCAAGACCTATGTACCCAGTAACAATAACCCCCCATTCAGGCTCACCGAATACTTCGACCAGGATTATGGATGGAAACGAAAGAACCAGCATTATAGCGAAAATCCCCATGCAGCCAGCGAACTTGCCGAGTATGGCTTCTCCGTCTCTGACTGGAAAGGTAAGAAGCAGTTCCATGGTACCGCTTTTCTTTTCCTCTGAAAACGCGCGCATTGTAAGCATGGGAAGCATTATCAACATGACGATGCTCAATACCCCGAAAAACGGGCGAATCACAAACTCTGTCACATTGAAAGCTCCATACTGGTTTGCGAGAGTGGGGTTGGTTTGCGCCTGGAAGCTCATGGTACTGAACGACGCAAAAATATTGTAGAAATAATAACCTGTAAGAACGGCAAAAATAGTTACAACAACAAACGCGACCGGAGAATTAAAATATGACCTAATCTCTTTAGCAAGGATGAAATAAAAATTTCTCATTCCATCGTTCCTTCCTCGGTTACTATGCGTATGAAAATATCTTCGAGGCTCATTTTTATCGGAGCAAGCTCGTGTAAATCCCATTTCTTTTCGAAAATAGCGCGAGCGACCATATGCGATCCGTCAAACCCCTTGAAATCCACGATATAAGCCTGCGCAAGGCCTTCTCCGCCATTTTTACAAACCTCCGCCTTCTTGACACCGTCCACTTTCCTAAGCTCCGCCAGCACGGATTCTCTTGGACCCGATATACGCGCCCTTACCCTGTTGGCAACGTTTAATTGTTTTATAAGCGCATCCGGAGTGTCCATCGCTTTGATGCGACCCTCGTCTATGATTACCACCCGTTCGCAAACAGCGCTTACCTCTGGAAGTATATGGCTGCTTAAAATAATCGTCCTGTCTCCTCCCAGGCCTTTTATGAGAGTCCGTATCTCTATTATCTGTTTGGGGTCCAGCCCGATTGTCGGCTCATCGAGGATCAGCACTTCAGGGTCATTTATCAGCGCCTGGGCAAGACCAACTCTCTGCCGGTATCCTTTAGACAGCTCGCCGATGAACTTGTGAGCCATATGCGTAAGGCCAACCTGTTCCATGATTTCGTCAGCCCTGTGTTTTATTTGTTTCCACGGCACGCCCTTCAATCCTGCGACAAACCTGAGATAGACAGGAACCTGCATATCTGTGTAAAGCGGAACGGTCTCAGGTAAATAACCTATCCTTTGACGGACAGCAAGAGAATCCTCAAAAACATCATACCCCGCAACTCTCGCCGTACCACTTGTGGCCGGCATGAAACAGGTGAGAATTCTCATCGTAGTGGTTTTCCCTGCGCCGTTCGGCCCAAGGAATCCAAGAATCTCGCCTTTGTTTACGTTGAAAGTGACGTCCTTAATACCTCTGGCCGCCCCATACGTTTTCGTAAGATTTTCGACTTCAATCATGCTTTTCGCACCGGATTTAAGATTGACAATAAATTGACCAATAGCGACCTACGCCACTGTCTCATTTCTGATACATACGCTGTTACTAGCAAAGAATGTGCGAAACATGAGGA
>CAYNDB010000131.1:0-6055 GCA_964395915.1 uncultured Nitrospinota bacterium
TAGCAACGAGTGCGCCATTACGTTCAATTTCCCTGCGCCGCAGGAGGAACCGGAGCAGAAGTTGCTGCTTTCGATTAGTGGCGCGGACGGGGAGATAATTTGCGATTCACCTATCACGATAGTAGATGATGATGTAAATGATTTAACGGATGGGTCAAGTGAGGCTGGAAACCCGCTTATTAAATACGACATCCTATGGAACAATCTTATCGGCGAGACAGGATATGTGCTGGAGTACAAATCAGGAGCATGTGATTCGTCTATTGAGTTTACTACTTCTGTTAACTATGGGCCAGACATCACTGGCACGTGGTTTGAAAATGAAATGACCCCTGGAATCACATCCACAATATGTTATCGAGCGCATGGGGAAACACCGGATGGAGATATTGTCAGCAACACATGCGAGGTTATAATAGTAGCCCCGTTAGATGTCATACAGCAGCAAGATGAATTACCGCTGCAATAGTGGCTGATTAGTAATTAAAACAGAGGGGCGGGCAGCAATGTCCGCCCCTTTTTTATTTTCTATCACTTTCAGCCCTTCTATATTGAAGCTTATTTATACGCATATCCCAAAACCTCAGGAGATTCAGGGATAACTGTCAAGCTATAAGCTGATACAAAAAAATATTGATCTAATTTCTAAACTATTGTGGTGAATAGAATTTCCGTGTAGTATTGTCAATCCCCAACGAATAGAATTCGATAAAGGTGGAAAACCATAAATAGAGTAAAAACATAAGCAAGAGATTTGTTTGATGATGGAAAGAATTGAAAACATGGAAAAAATATTCAAGATGATCCTTGGATTGGACTGCTTTGGCTGGGAGACAGCCTATATAACGCGCGCCGAAGCTGAATACTACTCAAACTACTGTAATTTCAAATCTACGGGGGGGATATAAGAGGAAAAATGGGAAGCTATCATCAGGATTTTAAAATACTTTCAAAACGGGAATTGTGCGCCAACACTTTTCACTTCAAGGTTCACGCGCCTTTTATCGCCAGGAAAATATTGGCTGGACAGTTTGTAATAATAAGGCCAAACGAAAAAAGCGAACGTATTCCGCTTTCGATATGCGGATGGAATCGTGACGAGGGATATATAGAAATTATTATAATGGCCACAGGGCGCACATCTACGGAAGCCGTAATTAAAGAAGTTGGCGAATCATTCCAGGATATTGTCGGGCCTCTGGGCCAGCGCTCACACGTCACCAAATATGACGGAGCATGTGTGCTTATAGGCGGCGGATACGGGACCGGAGCCATCATTCCTACAGCAAAGGATTTGAAAGAGCTCGGTAACCGTGTTATCGGTATTATCGGAGCGAGGACTGAAAACCTGCTTATCATGGCTGACGAGCTAAAAGCTGTTTGTGATGAGGTATATCTCACCACCAATGACGGCTCTGTGGGAATCGAAGGCTTTGTAACCCACGCTTTGGAAAAAATAATCGCGGACGAAAAAGTTTCTACCACCCTTGCCGTAGGCCCGATGCCCATGATGATGGCTGTAGCCGATATGACCAAGAAAAATGATATCGAGTGCTGGGTGAGCCTCAACGCCATTATGGTGGACGGAACCGGCATGTGCGGCGCCTGCCGTGTGACTGTAGGTGGAGAAACGAAATTCGCATGTTTCCATGGGCCGGACTTTGACGGACACAACGTGGATTACAAAGAGCTGATGACACGGCAGAAAATGTTTGTGGATAAAGAAAAAATAGCAATGGAAGCGTTTGAAGAAACGCTTAAGAAATAAGGGAGAGAACTGACAATGGCTGAGAACGGTAAAAAGCTAAAAGCAAAAGAGCGGATGAAAAAGCCGCGTAACGAAATGCCTCTTAATGCCGCCGAGGAGCGGATTCGCAACTGGGGAGAGGTTCCGATAGGTTATTCCATGGAGCAGGCCAGAGATGAAGCGTTGCGCTGCATACAATGTAAAAAACCGGACTGTATAGGCGGTTGTCCTGTGGGAATTGATATTCCGGCGTTTATCAAGCTTGTCGAAGAAGGTGATATCACCGCCGCCGCGTCAAAAATCCGTGAGGCGAATTTTCTTCCAGCCGCTTGCGGCCGTGTTTGCCCTCAGGATAAACAGTGCGAAGCGGTTTGCATCGTCGGTAAAAAGAACGACTCCGTGGCTATTGGTAACCTTGAGAGGTTCGTCGCCGATTACGAAAGAGAGAATCATCTGCCCAGAATTCCTGAAATCCCCGCTGAAACAGGAAAACGGATAGCGGTTGTAGGCTCCGGCCCTGCCGGTATGACGGCCGCATACGAGCTTCGTAAGCGCGGACACGGCGTTACAGTATTCGAAGCGTTCCATAGAGGCGGCGGCGTTATGGTATACGGTATCCCGCGGTTTCG
Source organism: uncultured Nitrospinota bacterium (assembly GCA_964395915.1). Lineage (GTDB taxonomy): Bacteria > Nitrospinota_A > UBA7883 > UBA7883 > JAJRTC01 > CAYNDB01. Next base: position 2,377 of record CAYNDB010000131.1, read on the forward strand.
TTTGCCGCTCGATATTATTGACGAGGATCTTAAGCTGTTAGAGGACATGGGTGTCGAATTTGCCTATAACATGATTATAGGTAAAATATTAACAGTGGACGACCTTATCGATAGCGAAGGCTTTGACGCCGTATTTATAGCCTCTGGAGCCGGCCTGCCGAAAATGCTTGGCATACCGGGTGAGAACCTGAACGGCGTCTATTCCGCTAACGAATATTTGACAAGAATATTCCTGATGCACGCCAACCAATTCCCGGAATATCCGACGCCTATTTATCAGGGTATGAAAATGGCCGTGATCGGCGCCGGAAACACGGGTATGGACGTTATGCGAACCGGCAAAAGACTTGGCGCGGATGTTACTTGCATTTACCGCAGGTCCCGCGATGAAGCCCCGGCCAGAACAGAAGAGCTGGAGCATGCTGAACAGGAGTTCATTAATTTTAAATGGTTGTCGAGTCCGAAAGAATTCATAGGTGACGAAAAAGGCTTCGTAAAAGGTGTCAAATGCGAAGTGATGGAGCTTTCAGAGCCGGACGATTCCGGAAGAAGAAGACCTGTCGGCACTGGTGAAGAGTTCATCCAAGAAGTCGATACTGTGGTCTTCTCTCTGGGATGCGACGTCAACCCGGTCATTCCTGACCATACGCCTGATATATTTATCAATAAATGGGGTATCATGATGGTTGATAAGGACACCTACCACACCAGCAAGGCAGGGGTGTTTGCGGGCGGAGACGCCGTCACCGGCGGATCAACTGTGATACTGGCCATGGGTCAGGCGAAAACCGCGGCGGAACGAATACATGAGTATGTCATGGGAGAGTTTAATTACGAGCTAAACGTCCCGACCGATCCGGAAGCCTCCGGGATACAATGGGAAGGCAGGTTCGCAAAAGGAAAAAGATAGGTATCGGGTCCTGTCACGGGCTTTCCCGTGGCAGGTTTCCAGCCGTCTTAAGCCTGATTGATTGCCGAAAAATTCTTAGATCTTCTTCCCTAAAACCTTTTGGCTGCCTTTGACGGGAAGTTTTATTGTAAATGCGGTTCCTTCACCCTTTTCGCTATGTACTGATATATCACCTTCATGTTGCTGGATAATTTCATAGCAGATATATAAGCCCAGTCCGGTGCCCACACCGACACCCTTCGTGGTAAAGAACGGGTCGAATATTCTATTAATTTTTTCCTCCGGCACCCCATCTCCATTATCATAAAAAGTCAGCACCAGGTAATCTGGCGTTTTCCCGCCATCCACTTCATCGCCTTCGATAATTGTTGATGAAACATCGATAATCCCGATAAACTCATTATTTCCACGGTTACGCATTTTTTTAATTTTGTCGTTAATAGCGTCCGCCGCATTTACCAAAAGATTCACGAACACTTGCTCCAGCCTGGAGAACTGCCCTGTGATTTCTTTTATATTCATATAATTTTCTGTAATGGTAACCTGCTTGCGCAACTTGGAGCGAACCAGGTTGACCGCCTGTGAAATAACCTCACGGATATCCACCCTCTCATCGGCGTTATCGTCACCCATATGGGCATAGTGTTTAATTCCGGTAACGATTTTTTCTATTCTCTGCGTCCCCTTGAGCGCCTCATCGATCATTTCGGGAAACTCTTTGCCAATAATATCGGTGATCGATTTTACATTTTCCGGTTTCGAAAGGTCTTCAAGGCGTGGTTTCAAACGCTTTATATATTCTTTCATTAATTGAAGATTCGTGCGCACAAACGTAGTCGGGTTGTTAATCTCATGAGCGATACCCGTGCTCAACAAACCAACTGTAGCCATTTTTTCCGACTGGACCAGCTGCTGGGTGCGGGCCGCAAAATTTTCGGTTAGAGTTCTTTTTTCCAGCAGACGATTGATAGTGTGCAACATCAGGTCTTTATCAATCGGTTTTAATATGAAGTCCACGGCTCCGGCGTGTAAAGAGTTTATGAACATATCCATCGTGCCATACCCCGTGATTACCACAACGTCCAGATCGTCATACATTTCCTTGGCCTGCTGGACAAGCTCCACGCCGTCCATCCCCGGCATGCGCAGATCGGATATCATGATATCGATATGTTTGTTGTTTAGAATTTCGAGAGCTTTAAACGCGTCGTTGCACGTCTGTACATTATGTCCTTCTTTCTCGATCATTTTCTGGAGCATGTTAGAGACCATGGTCTCGTCATCAACGATGAGAATAGAGCGAAGAGGAGCTGAACCGTCAGATAAATTTTGTTGAAATCCACTATCCATGAAACAAACACCTAATAATGATTTTGATTTATAATATCATTGACTTAGCCACACTCAAAGACATTCTGAAGCAAGAATATCTTACACCTGATATCACTTATGCAAAGATCTGCCGTGTATGTCATGCGTAGCTTCCAGAATCGCTTCTGCAAAGGTGGGATGGGCGAATACAATCTCCCCAAACGCTTCAGCGGTCATTTTTTGGGATATCGCCACTGACGCAATGTGAATGAGGTCAGTGGCGCGCGGACCAATGATATGCGCCCCTAGCAATCGGTCTGTATCCGGGTCGGCGATCAATTTTACAAAGCCTGCGATCTCGCCTGTGGCATGCGCTCTTGCCAGCGAACGGAACATGAACGACCCCACCTTAGCGTTTTCCGGAGCCTTCTCTTCGCTCAGGCCGACAGTACCTATTTCGGGTATGGTAAAAATAGTGGTTGGGATAACGTATTCCGAGACTTTTCCACCCTTGCCCGCCACATAGTCAGCGACGATTTCACCCTCTTTATACGCCGTGTAAGCCAGCATATGTTTACCCGCCACATCACCTACAGCAAAAATATTGGGTGTGGAGGAGCGCAAGTTATCATCAGTAATCACTTCACCCCCCTCCCCCACTGCGACACCTGCTTTTTCAAGCCCCAGACCGTTTGTATTAAAACTTCGTCCAACTGAGACAAGGGCCTTCTCCGCCACTATTTGATCTCCATTATTCAACATTGCGCGGACTCCGGCTTTGTATGGCTCCAGCGACTCTATTCTCGCTCCGGCGCATATTTTTATTTTATTTTTTTTAAACTCGCGTGAAAGCGTGGCGGATATCTCTTTATCCTCCATAGGTAATATCCTCGGCTCCATTTCGATTATGGTGATCTCCACCCCAAACCGCGAAAGCGCTCCGGCAAATTCGCATCCGATAGCCCCGCCCCCCACAATTATCAGAGAGCTTGGCAATGTCGTAAGTTCGAATATAGAGTCACTGTCCAGCGCCAGGCTTTTGTCGAGGTCAAAAAGTGATGAGGGCTTGCTCCCCGTAGCTATAATGGCGCTGTTAAAATCTATCACGCTCACAGAATCGTCATGTGTGACCTCGATAGCGTTATCTGAAATAAATTTCCCCTCGCCATCTATAATTTCTACACCCTTTTTCTTAAGCAAGGCCCTCAAACTTTTCCTGAACTGAGTCACGATGGATCGTTGTTTGTGAGCCACTTTTGCAAAATCTATTTTGTAATCAAATGGCTCTAAGGCAATTGACGCCATATGCCGCGCGATATCGATTGTTTCCGCGGACGCGATCCATGATTTGGCCGGTACGCACCCCCTGTTCAGGCAGGCTCCGCCCACCTCTCCCTTTTCAACAAGCGCCACGGTAAGGCCATGGGAGGATGCGCGCAAAGCGGCCGTATACCCTCC
>CAYNDB010000132.1:0-3691 GCA_964395915.1 uncultured Nitrospinota bacterium
CTGTGTATATTTTCTAAGAGGAGGATATTTATTTTATCCTTTGGGAACGATGTTATTGTCATTTATAAAATCCGTTAATAAAAATTAGACATATGGGAAAAAAAGTGTAGAATATTACAGTTTTTTCACAGTGCATTCACCCTTGAAAGTAAATAGTCTGTTGGCTTACTATACTAAAATAACTGGTTGGTAGTAAGCCCTTTCGGGGAATAACAGTTTAGTGGTCCGGTTTTTTACTGGCGACGTTTTAAATGAAGCTTCAGTCGAAAATAGCTCTTATCGTGTTACTTTGTACAATTGTAGCTATTTTTGCGGTAAATTTTCTTCTCAAATCAACGTTACGTGAAAAAGATCTCGCAGAGGCGAAAAGAGTAGCCCGCCAAACATCACTCCTTGTGAAGGCCGCCTTGCTGAACACCATGATAAGCACCGGTGACTACGACAGGATCGCCGCCGTTATCGCGGATATGCAGAAAAGCCAGAACTTCAGGTTCAGAATGGTGCGCAGTACGCATGTGATAAAGCAGCACGGCATTAAGCGGGATGAAGTCCCGAAAACCGAGCTTGAAAGAGAAGCGTTGAAATCGGCGAAAGTTATAGAGGTTCAGGACTCTCCAACGACGTTGAGAATAATCTACCCTTTCGTTACGGATGAGCGTTGCGCTCAATGCCATCTCGATATGAATGACAAGCCTGTCAAGCCAGGAGTGGTAAACGGTCTTGCCGTTATTATGTTCGATCTTTCCGAGCAGCAGAACAGGTCGGAAAAAGTCGTAAACCAGATGGTGGCGTCTTTAACCGTTGTTATGCTTGTCTCTGCATTGTTCGTTCTTTTTATGGTCTATACCACAGTAACTCAACCGATGGAGAATATCGCCGAAGCGTTGACCGGCTTTCGGAAAGAGCGCTTTGATATAAATATGCCGGCATATTCCACATATGAGATCAAAATCATGGCGGATGAAGTTAAAACAACAGCCGAAAAACTTGCTGAACATAAACGCCAGCGCGAGGAAGCGATAGAGGAGGAGCGGACAAGATATAAGGAAATACAGAAGGTCGTCCGTTCCAGAACCGAAGCGTTAGGGCTTGATTACGACGCCGAACTCGGGCAGATAGTAAAAAAGATGTCTCTTGCCATTGACGGGGCGAAGAAAGCTGACCTGATGGGCCAGATTTTCAAGTATGTCGTGCACGGGGAAAGCAAGCTTGTTTTCCCCAGCGATCCAAGCCTCATACCGGCGGTTTCTGTTTATCTTGGACAGCTTATAGAGTCCACTTCCGAAACCGTGAAAAAACGCTCTATAGAGCTTGCGTTGGATGAAGCTCTGTCAAACGCCATCTTGCATGGCAATCTTGAAATCTCTTCGGATTTAAAAGAAGAAGATTTTGACATGTTTTATGAAATGGCCATGGAGAGGGCGAAACAAGAGCCATATTCATCACGCAACGTAGCTGTCACATACGAGTTTGACCGTGAAATGGCAAGGTTTACGATCGAGGATGAGGGGCCGGGCTTTAAATGGCAAGCTTATGGAGGTAGCGCAGACTCGGACAAGCCTTTTGGGCGTGGCTTGATGATATTAAAGGCGCTTTCGTCAAAAATTGAGTTCAACGAGAGAGGCAACCGGGTGAGCCTTTCATTTGATCTTACCGGAGCAAACGAGACGCTCTCCTCAAAAACAGCTTAGTCCGACAGTTTATCTGCCAGAACGGAGGCCAATGCGTTTTGCGTTTCGTCCCACTGTCCAATGACTTCAGTCCATTCAAACGAGATATCCGCGTAAGAGTTTCTTAGCTTTTGCGCGATTTCGGGGAAGTCTTTCGCCGCATGGGCGCCCACAGCAAGGAACATCGGCACGATAGTGATTTTTGCGCAGCCATCCTTCGCCATGGTGTCTATTACGTCGAAAAGGTTCGGTTCGCAATCTTGCAGAAACGCCGTTTTTACAGTCAAGTCGTCATGGGCGCGATCCGACAATCTTTTTTCAAGCTCCACAAACGGCGCTTTCCATCTTGGGTCGCGGCTGCCATGGGCGAATAGAGCCACTCCTTTTTTCATACGTCGATGATATCGTCATCATCGTGACGTTTATCAGTTTTATGAGATTCGCGAATGCTGCTTGAATAATAGAACGCCGAGCTGCCAGGTGTTTGCATGCCTACCTGGATTTTTGTTTCCAGATGTCGCTCCATGTATTCGCGGATAAACTTGCGAGTCGGCGGAATCACGAGAGTGAAGCCGATAAAGTCGGTGATTATACCAGGGGTCACAAGCAATACGCCTCCCACAACTATGAGCAGGCCTTCTATAAGCGCATGGGTCGGCATGTCGCCTCGATTGATACTGTCCTGAAATTCCCGCACGACTCTCAGCCCCTGCTCCCGGGCAAGGTATGCGCCCACAATTCCTGTTATCAATACAAGAGCCACTGTTTCCATGACGCCGATAGCTTTACCCACCTTTATAAGGAGAGAAAGCTCCACAAGCGGCACGACAGTGAAAAGAAGAAAAAGCTTAAGTAACATATGACACCTGTTTTGCCAGTTTATTGTTGCGTAGACCTCTACATATAATATGGCATGATAAGTGGTAAAAAAGCCACCCTGGGTTTTATTTTTGGCGGGATAGGGTGATTCCCCTTAACGGCACGCCTCTTCCACTCTTTCGCGCATATTCGCCAACCGCTCCTCAAAATTGCTTTTGGCCTCCAGGTCATTTGTTTCCTCCGCAGCGCGGATTTTTTTCCTGATTTGCGTTTTGGCGTCTCCGAAGAGTTTTTTTTTGGTAACGCAATTTGGGCTTGGCTCAGAGGGGCCGCTGCTTGCGTAGTCGTAATCGGGTGAGGAGGTATAATCAGTATATTCGTTATTCGCCCCGGAAGAGATCGTAGCGTTCTCTATTTTAGTCAGGATTGGTATGTTCAGCTCCGCATAATGATTTACTGTCACAGAGAGAGTTAGAACAATAACAGTGACTTTTATAATATCCCAAAACCCGAAGCTCATTTTCTTTTTGCCTGAAATTTACCTTAATACAACATTCTACCACAGCGATATTTTACCGGCTTGTGTTTCGGATAATGTTTACAAAACGTTTTGTCGCCGCCGCGATATCATCCTGCCCGAAAACCGCCGTAACCATACCTACATGTCGCACGCCGGTAGACAGCGTGTCCATAAGGTTCATCTCAACAATACCACCCATAACGCTTAAAGGTATGGACAACTGTCCAAGAGCTTCCTTCACAGGCGCAAGCCCGATAGTCCTGGCGCCCGGTTTTGTGGGTGTGGTGAAGAGCGGGCCGATGTTCACATATGTCGCCCCTTCGCGCTCCGCTTCCAGCGCCTGCTTAACGTTGTGCGACGACGCTCCGATTATCGTGTCCGGCCCCAAAACCTTTCGCGCCGCTTCAACAGGCATGTCGTCTCGTCCCAGGTGAACTCCGTCAGCCTCCACTGCTTGGGCGATGTCCGCACGGTCGTTGATGATGAGAAGCATTCCATATCGGCTGGTTTCTCTACGATACAGAAGAGCGAGTTCAAACAACTCACGGTCGGAAATATTCTTTTCCCTAAGCTGAACGATTTTCGCCCCCCCCTTCGCGAGCGCCGCGATGACTTCTTCGTCTGAACGGTCTTTATAGTAAGAGCGGCCGGTTACGGGGTATAGGTCTATGTCGGAGAAGTT
>CAYNDB010000132.1:3791-6029 GCA_964395915.1 uncultured Nitrospinota bacterium
CCGTTTAATATGATGTTCATTGATTGTTGAGATCCTTCACCTGTGGTTCAGGATGACAGATTGGATAAGGTTTTGCGCGAGTCATCCGCTCACAGGCTTCAGGGTCGTGTCCCAATCTTTCCAGACCCAATCAAGCCCTTGTCTGCTGATCGCTTCCACTACTTCTTCTGGCGACCTGTCGTCGACCACCGGAAACTGTTCACCCGCCGCTTCGTCAGGGGAGCTATCGGAATAGCCGCCGGGGTTTGTTCTCGACCCTGCGCTCACCTGGTTTATTCCCGCGCCAAAAAGCCTGTCGCGCAGTTTCGCGGGCTCTCGTGTGGACAGGGTCAGAAGCGTGTCAGGATTGGCGAGCCGCATGGCAAGGATAAGCCGTATCAGTTGCTCGTCACTGACTTTATGTTCACAAGCAAACGCCTCTGGAGCCGAATGCAGACGTGGGAAACTTACAGATACCGTTGTTTGCCAATATCTTTTTTGCATAAACTTTATATGTGTGGCAAGAGTTACCGCCTCGCGCCTGAAATCGGCTAGACCGAGCAGGAACCCGAGGCCGACCGACCGTATCCCGGCCCGCGCCACTCTCTCCGCAGCCGCAAGCCGCCATTCAAAGTTTCTTTTAGGGCCCAGAAGGTGGACCTTTTCATAAATCTTACGGTCATACGTCTCCTGATATATCGTCACGCCGTCCAGCCCCGCGGCGCCCAAACGGCGGTACTCGTCTTCCTTAAAAGTCTGCGTCTCTATGCCAACGAAAACAAAGCCTAAGTCTTTTAACGATTTTACGCACGCTTCGATGTATGAAACCGGTATTTCCCGTTTGTCCTCACCAGCCACGAGCAGGATGTTTTTATATCCTTCGCCAAGTATACGCTCTCCCTCGGTTTTCACTTCAGTAAGCGAGAGAGTCCTGCGTTTAATTTTCTCGTCCCTGTTGAATCCGCAATATGCGCATCGGTTGACGCATGCGTTGGAAAGGTATAGCGGGATATAAAGGTTTACCGTGCGGCCGAACCGTTGCGCCGTAAGCTCCCGCGCCGCTTTCTCTATTTGTTTGATTTTATCGTCCGCCGAATCCGACAGGAGCGTGAGGAACCCATCGGAGGATAATGGAATATGCGATAGAGCGCTGTCGACACTTTCGCTCGCAGCGTTTTCTATTCGTGCGATGGCGTTGTCCAGAACGGCGCCTTGCAACGAGTTATATATGTCCAGAAAGGCTTTTTGTTTCATATCCCGTATTTTAGCAATGTCATCGCGAGCGAAGCGTGGCGATCCCGTTGGGGGAAAGATGACCCACGTAAATCGAAGCGCTCCTCACGAGATTGCCGCGTTGCTTTCGCTCCTCGCAATGACAATATAAACCCCTCCCTTTGATAGGAAGTGAAAAAGTCACCACGGCAACCCTGCGACAGGGCTAGAGGCTTCGGCGGTTTCCAGAGGCTTGCCAAGCCCGGCAAGGTACGCTTCTCTTCCCGCCTCAACTCCTTTTTTAAAAGCGTTCGCCATTGAGGAAGGGTTTTCCGCCACGGCTATGGCTGTGTTTACAAGCACGGCGTCCGCGCCCATTTCCATAGCCTCCGCCGCGTGGGACGGCGCGCCGAGCCCTGCGTCCACAACCACAGGCACAGTGGCCTGTTCGATTATTATCGATATGTTGTCCCTCGTTTTTATTCCCCTGTTGCTGCCAATGGGGGCGCCTAGCGGCATCACCGTCGCCGTTCCGATATCGGCCAGGCGCCTGGCCAGAACCGGATCCGCGTTTATATATGGCAACACTATAAAACCTTCTTTTATCAATATCTGCGCCGCCTTGAAAGTCTCCACAGGGTCTGGCAGAAGGTATCGTGGGTCTGGTGTGACTTCCAGCTTCACCCAGTCCGACACGCCAGCCGCCCGTGCAAGTCTTGCCAGCCGCACTGCTTCATCAGAGTCTCTTGCGCCGGATGTATTCGGGAGGATCAGATATTTTTCAGGGTCGACATGGTTCATGATGTGATCGTTCGGGTTGTTGAGGTCAACACGGCGCAAAGCCACCGTCACGATTTCTGAACCGGAGGTTTCAAGGGCGCTCTCCATCTCCACTGGCGACCGGAACTTGCCTGTGCCCATCAGGAGCCGTGAGTCAAATTTTCTGCCCGCTATTTCAAGCAGGTCTTTTTCATTTGTTTTACGCGATTCAGCGTTGGAATTTACCATGCGCCCAATATAGCATTATCGACGCCCGGAGCAAACCTG
>CAYNDB010000133.1:0-6025 GCA_964395915.1 uncultured Nitrospinota bacterium
AATAGTAAAACGTTTCAATTATACATCTTGCAATACGTGACGTAAAATTTCATGCTTTAGCGGCCAGCTTCGCTTCAATTTTTCCACGCAATTCCCGTTCTTTTCTTTTCATTTTACGAGCCTCGGCGGGGGTTTTCTCATGGTCGTATCCCGTAAGATGCAAAATGCCGTGAATCAGCAAAGCGCGGATCTCATCTTCCACAGCCAAGTTTCGTTCCGCCGCCTGCCGCCGCGCCGTATCGAGGGATATTACAACATCGCCCAACATGGTAGGGGCGATATCGCCGTAATCGCCTTCAATCTGTGAAAATGAGAGGACGTCCGTTGGTTTGTCGATTCCTCTATATTGCCGGTTGAGCTCCCGGATTTCATGGTCGTCGGTCAACACGACACTGATTTCGGCGTCTTTCAGGTGGAGCGCGTTCAAAACCACGCCAATATCCAGCTTAAGGTCGGATATTTTAGGCGTCCCTTGTCTCTTTCTTTTTAGTATCTCTATGCGCATCACGGCCCCGTTTTTTTTCAGTCAGGTCTTCACTCAACTCAGGGTACCTGATTCTATGATGGTGTATAGCCATTAATACGTGTGTAAAGCTATCGGTGACAAGCGCCAGGTCCCTTAATGTAAGGTGACTGTTGTCGAGCTGACCTTGAGTAAACTTGTCGTTGATAACATCCGTGACAACGCCCCGGAGTTTTGCGGGCGTAGGCTCCACGCATGCCCGTGACGCCGCCTCGATACTATCCGCCAGAGCCACGCAGGCCGATTCTTTCGAGCTTGGTATCGGGCCGGGATATTTAAAGTCAGCCTCTTTTACTTCGCCGCGTGTAACGTCTTCCGACTCCTTGGCTTTATTATAGAAATATCGCACCAGCTGTGTTCCGTGATGCTCCGGTATCATCAGCGCTATCTGTGGCAAAAGCTTGAACTGCTTGGCCAGCTCTGTTCCCTCTTTTATGTGATTTACAAGAATCAGGGTGCTCATGCTGGGGCTGAGCTTGTCGTGCGGGTTGCCGTTGTTCATCTGGTTCTCGACAAAGTAGTCCGACTTTCTCATCTTCCCGATATCGTGGAACAACGCTCCGGCTCTTGCCATGAGCGCGTTTGCCCCGATGGTTTTACAAGCCTCTTCAGACAAGCTGCCGACCATCATGGAATGCTGATAAGTTCCAGGAGCCTCCAGCATCATCCTGCGGAGAAGGGGGTGGTTCAAGTTGGTCAGCTCAAGAAGCTTGAAATCCGACACTACAGGGAAAATACTTTCGATAAGAGGGACGGCCCCCGAAACGAAAAGCGCAGACACCGCGCCTCCAAGCATGGCGAAAGGGAGACCGGCCATGCTACTGTCTGAAAAAGTTTTGGAGCTGATCATATCGAACGCCAATACGCCAATGACGTTTACAAGAGAGACATACAGCCCAACCTTCAGAACGGATGAACGGTTGTTGTATGTTCTTACCTGATGGGCGCAGATAAGCCCGCTGGTCATTGTAAGGAGCGAAAGAACGGAAAATTCCCTAAGCAGTATCCCTGTCAGCAAAGCGCAGACAACAGTGAAAAGAACCGTAACCTCGGTTGTAAAAAAGATGGAGACCATCATCGGGCCAAAAGCCAGCGGAGCGGCTAGCATATATGTCCGCAGGTCAATCCCCGGAGTTTGGGGAAGGAACATGGTAAACACATGCGCCGACGCCCAGATAAGGCCAATATGCGTTACCAGCAATAGAGCCAGCAACAGTTGCAGCTTCGGGGATTCGCGTATATCTTCGTGGAACTTTTGTACGAAAAACCCTGAAAGTATAAGGAGCAGAAGGTTTAGAAGCGTAAGCCCGACGAACATCTTCAACCGGCCACGGTCATCTTTCAGGGATGCCATATGTTTCAGTTTTTTTAGATGAATAGGGGTAATACGGTCTCCCTCACGGACTATCATCTCGCCTCTTTTTATCTGGAAGAAAACGGGCTTGGCTTCTTTCAGCGCTTTTTCTTTTCTAAGCTCTGTTTCTTTTCTGTTAAAGGTGATGTTAGGCAGTATTTTCCCTGTGGCGATATGTATGACCAGCTTTTTCAAGCCAGGCCTTGCGGCCGGTAAAATTTCAGCGGCCTTTTCCTTGATACGGCTTATCGCTTCAGGGACATCGTAAATTTGCTCAAAATTGCGCACCACACGTTCCGCGCCGCTTCCCAAAAATCTCAAATCGAGCCCTTTAACGGAAGAGGCTAATAGCTGACTTTTGCGAGGCACCACTCCTTTGGCATAGAGAGGGCCCAATAACTTTGCGACCAACTTCCCTATCTCCGGGCTGTAATAGTAGTGACGGGCCAGCCGGCGCATCTTTTCGCTCATCTGGATACCAAGCTGGTCAGCAAACTTTTGCTCAAGCTTCGGAAACTCTTCACCGCTTTCGAATTCAGCGATAATTTTTTTCGATTCGGCCAGCCTTTCCAGCTTGGCTGTTTCGTTGCTGTCTAAAGAGTCCGATGTGGTTTCGTTATCGGCCAATATCCTGTCCACTTCGGTAATGACATCTTTATACGCCTTCCCTGTATATGTCGTGTACGCGTTGGCCATGAGAGAGAAAACGTCCGTTATCTCTCTATTGACCTTTTTTTCAGCGGCGGAATCAAAATCATATACATCAAGAACAGCGTCGAATATTTGCTTTCTATTTATCTCGGTGGATTCCTTATCCTCGATAAGCATGTCCTCCTGCGCCTTGATATTGTATGGAATGATGGAGTCCACAGGGGGGATTTTCATCTTCTTGCTGGACGGGGTCATCATCATCGCAAGGGATATGGCGACGGAGATCACAAGGGAAATTACAAAAACAGTGTTCTTTTTATTCTTTTTTCTTTTTCCATTTAAAAGTGTTTGATTCGATGTCAATCCACTTTCCTTGTTTTTAAAGGCATTGATATTTATTATTTTTCCGGTCGGGCTCATTTTTCCGACTCCTCGCTGTTTGCGTCGTAGGCTTTCAGGATTTTTTTGACTATGTTGTGTCGCACAACATCTTTATCAGTAAAGTTTATGAAGCGTATGCCTTCAACGTTCTTGAGCACGGTTTTTACGTGAACGAGCCCGGAGCTTTTTTTGTTAGGAAGGTCTATCTGCGTTATATCCCCGGTTATGACGATTTTAGAGTTTAGCCCCAACCTTGTCAGGATCATTTTCATCTGCTCTTGTGTGGAGTTTTGCGCCTCGTCGAGTATGATGAAGGCGTCGTTCAATGTCCTTCCCCTCATATACGCAAGCGGCGCGATTTCGATCATTCCCTGTTCTATCATCTGTTCCACCCTCTCCGCCTCCAGCATGTCGAAAAGAGCGTCGTGCAAGGGTCGGAGGTACGGATTTATTTTTTCATACAGGTCGCCAGGGAGGAACCCCAGTTTTTCTCCCGCTTCCACCGCTGGGCGGGTGAGGACAATCCTGCTGACACGTTTTTGCAATAATTCGGAAACCGCGCAAGCCATGGCAAGGTATGTTTTACCTGTGCCGGCCGGCCCTATTGCAAGCGTTACATCGAACCGGCTCATGGCGAAAATATATTCTTTCTGAGTGACAGACCTTGGGGCGATATCGTGTTTGCCTGTTGCAAGGTGTATTTTTTCACTGAAAACATCTTCTATCCGTATGGTCGGATCATCATGAAACGCAGGTATTATGAATTTTATCGCGCCATTGCCAAGCTCACGCCCATTCTCCATAGCCTCGACCAATTGAGTAAGCAGATTCCCTACGTTTGTTGCGTTTTTTTCCTCGCCGCGTATCCACACCTTGTCGCCTCTCACATAAATTTGCACACCGAAACATTTCTCCACTCGTTGGAGGTTTTTGTCGTTGACGCCAGCTATTTCCTGGAAATGCGGTGAGTAGGTTAGTGATATTTCGCTCATTAGAAAGCTAAAGGTATTGTTAGCGTAAAGGTTAGGTTATGCGGCATACCGCATATAAATGAGCATACGCAGTGAAACGATCCACTACCGCAGATTTTTTATATTCAAAGCCGCTTACTTCTGATATTCCGCCTACGATCATATTTGCGGCGTGACAGGTTATATTCATTTATGTATAAGGCAATTTTATCACTACATAGTGATTTGGTGTCAACTACGCCAAGTGGACATTTGTCTGCATTGGCCATAATCATGTACTATACAATGACATAGATGACAAATAATATGAGTTTACCCCCTTTTTTTCTAGACTGTTACTTGTGCTGTTTGACTAAAAAGCCGTTATCCGGCCAACGCTATCGAAGCTGAGGAATTTTCCATATGAGCCCTGATCTTTTTGATAACGCGGAAAATAGACATGATCTTCCGCCAAAACCTCTTGCCGAACGGATGCGCCCCACCTCTTTTGAAGAATTTATAGGACAGGAAGGTATTGTAAGCGAAGGCAAGCCGTTACGGTTATTAATAGAGTCGGGCAAAATTTCGTCGATGATTTTCTGGGGGCCTCCGGGAACAGGAAAAACCACTCTGGCAAGGCTCATAGCCGGGGTGAAAGGTTTCGCGTTTACAGAAGTCTCCGCTGTCACTTCCGGAGTAAAAGAGCTTCGGGAAGCTATAGAGCAAGCGAGGCTTGCGTGGAAAATAAATGGAAGCCGGACGATTCTTTTCATAGACGAGGTCCACCGCTTCAGCAAGGTTCAGCAAGACGCCATCCTCCCGCATGTTGAAAAAGGGGAGATCGTGGTGATCGGCTCCACTACGGAGAATCCTGCGTTTGAAGTTATCCCGGCGTTGCGGTCCAGATGCGGGATATACAGGCTTTCGCCGCTCTCCTACGACGCGGTAGTTGCAATCGTCAAAAAAGCGCTTTCAGACAGCGAGAAAGGGCTTGGGGAACAGGATATTAAAATATCTGACGCCGCGCTGGAAAGGGTTGCAAGTCAATCTGGCGGAGACGCCAGGGTGGCTCTCAACCTGCTGGAGGCGGCTACCCATGCCGCTGGCGCGGAGAAAATTGAAGCTAAGCTTATAGATGATCTTGCCAAAGACAGCTCCATTATGTACGACAAGCTTGGTCAGGAGCATTTCGATCACGCTTCGGCTTTCCAGAAATCGCTTCGCGGGTCGGATCCGGACGCCGCCATATACTGGCTGGCGAAGATGCTGGAAGGTGGTGAAGACCCAAGGTTTATCGCCAGAAGGCTTATTGTCACAGCTTCGGAAGATGTGGGGCTTGCCGACCCTGCGGCGCTGATGATAGCTATCGCCGCCGCGGAGGCTATCGACAGGATAGGCTTGCCGGAAGGGCGGATACCGCTGGCCCACGCCACATTGCACATTGCCACCGCGCCGAAAAGTAACTCAGCTTATATGGCGATAGACAAAGCTGTCAAAGCTGTTAAAAGCGGAGAGAGCTATTCGCCTCCGAATCATCTGAAGGACACGCATTATAAAGACGCGAAACAGTTTGGTTTTGGAGAAGGATATAAATATCCACATGGCTACCCGGACCATTACGTCGAGCAGGAATATCTGCCGGAGGAGCTTGCGGGGCGGAAGTATTACGAGCCGTCCGACCAGGGCCGTGAGGCCAATATCAAGGAGCGAATGGGGAAATTGAAGAAGGGAAAGAAATAGTTGGTGAGCTTGTCCAGCCATGAGACAAGGTACCGGATCGAGTCCACCCTAATACCCTTGGCGCGCGCGAGGGTACACGCAGTATGACATTCACTTATTTTTTATAAAGTCTATCGCCTACCTTTCGCATCCAGCCAAGCTCGTCATCGGTCATCGGCCCTTTGTCGATAGCGTCGAGCGCATGGCGCATCTGGCCTGCGTTAGCCGCACCGGTGATGCAGACATCAACATCCGGGTGAGATAGCGCGAAGCGATAACAATCCCCCGCTGTGGGTATGGCAAGGTCGCCAAGTTTTTTAGGATTAGCTTTTATAAGCTGTTTCCATGATGTCACGGTAAACGCGACTATACCTGGCCGATCCGGATCGCCTTTAGGCGGCAGTTTCGGGAAAACGTCGTTTTCCGCGCCACGATGTTTCGCATTGT
>CAYNDB010000134.1:0-5951 GCA_964395915.1 uncultured Nitrospinota bacterium
TGAACTTTTCCCGACCAAGGTCCTGCCGTTTTTTGTTTTCCGCCATAAGCTGGCGCTCCACAACGTTCTGGGTGGCGATACCGGCATGGTCCATCCCTGGCATCCACAAGGTGTTATATCCGTCCATCCTTTTGTAGCGGATAAGGATATCCTGCAACGTGTTGTTTAAAGCATGGCCTATATGAAGCGTTCCTGTGACGTTCGGCGGCGGGATCACAATGGTGTAAGGCGGCTTATTTGATTTATCATCCGCTTTGAAAACGCCTGCGTCGATCCATTCCTTGTACCACTTATCCTCGACTCCTTTCGGGTCGTACGATTTATCCAGATCCGCCAATGTATGCTCCATGTAATAATATAAAATGAATCAGGTATTATAGCAGACCGAACTTATACCTCAATTTGACCTTTTAAAACCTGCGTGAGGTACAATATCGTATGAGCGAAAATAATCCTATGCGAACGTTCAAAGGGATAAACGACAGACCTGTTTTACGGGATTGGGACGATATCCGCCGCGAGATCGAAAAGACTCCAAAGCCGGATATTATGGCGGACAGGTCGATCGAACTTGGTCCCTGCGGAATGGGCATGACGGTGATTCAAAGCAATTGGGCGATAAAGGAGATGAAACCGGGGGAGGTACTGAGGACAGAGTCCTCACATCCGTGATCGTACCCGGACATACACTCGTGGGTCTCACGGTGCAAATCGGTGGAGCTTATCGGCGAGGACATGGAAGATAAGACCATGGTCTACTATCTGCGGCGTGTTTAGGGGTTGTAGCTCCACACTGTCGCGCAGGGCGCGGTCCGGCGCTTCATAGCCAAGTCCAATCTACTTGCCCAGTTTTTCGATTTCCTTGAAATTGATCGCCTTGAAATATTTTTTCACACCCTCAGGGCTGGCTTTTCTTTTTCCTTTTACATTGACCAATATTTTCCCGGCCACCATTGTCTGGAGCGAGTTTTTCTTCTTGTCATGTATTACTTTTCGTCCGTCGATTACAACGAGCCTTGCGTTAGGGCCTGAAAACTGGGGGTTGGCGAACATCATGCTCATTGCCTGGAGCATCGGCGAATCGGTAGTGATACTTATCGTCACACGCTCTTTACCTTTTCTATACTCCCTTTTAACACTGGTTCCTCCTCCAAACATCGCCGAGCCGGCGCTGGAAGCGCCCGCTTCTTCGGCCGTCCACCCCTTAAATGGCTTTGGGAGAATCATGGCGATCGCATCTCCTTTTTTCTGCCGTATCAAAGCGGATGCGGCGTCTAACGCGGTTGTCGCCATGGAGTAATCATTTTTCTTGTAGGCTTTTAAGGCTTCACTGATCTGATCGGTAACGTCGTCAGCTAAAACAGGGGCCGCAAACATAATAGAGGCAAGGGTAATAATAAAAGAAAGGCGTTTCATCTGATATCTCCGTCAGTTGTTATTGCTGAAAATTTTACTACTTTTCTCCTGAAAGCGCTTCGGCGATATTTAAAGCGTGGTCCTTTATTCGTCTATAGCCGTTTAGCATATCGGAATAGAGCATCGTTATAAGCGGGTCTTTTCGTTGTCCGGACAGTTTGGCAAGGTGATGTTTTCGTATCCTGCGAACCTCATGGTTGATGGCGTCTGACTGCGGGTTCGCCTTGAACAATATCTCTGTCGTCCTGTTGGCGCATCCATTTGTCACCATTTTTGTGTATGCGGTTACATCGTCATGGAGCTTGAATATGTTTTCCAGATCATCGCTTGGCAGTGTAAGGTTGGCCTCCCGAAGTCGCAAGTGTAGCTTGAGAATCCTTACAATATAATCGCTTATCGATTCATATTCATCGGCCATATGGATCTGCTGCCTGCCTTCGTCTGTGACTTCGTGCGGCAGTCCCGACGCAAGCAGGCCCGTGAGGAATATAGAAATCTCGTTCTGGATTTTGTCCAGGACTTCTTCCCTGTGGAAAACTTTATTGACGAACTCTTTATTAACCGATTCCCCACCGATGGCTTCTTTGAGTTGCCCCATCATCTTGTCCACTATCTCGCCCATTCTCTGGATTTCGGCGCGCGTGGTTTCGATCGCCACCATGGGGGTTTCGATAAGGACATCATCAAGCTTTGTAAGTTTTACTTTTTCGCTAACGGCCTTTTCTGGAACAAAGCGGATAAGGAACCTTTCCATTACACGGACAAAGGGTATGAAAAGAAGCGTGTTGGCAATGTTGAAGCCTGTATGGACAGTCGCTATTCCAAGGATAATATACGGGAAAGTTTCATCCCCATTTTCCATAGTCATCATTCCAGGGTCGACACCTAAAAAGCTTTTGATCCACGAAAGATAAAAGAAAAATATCGAGGTGATCCATATAACGCCTAGCACATTGAAAATTATATGGGCGTACGCGGCTCGTTTGGCGTTTGTGCTGGAGCCAAGCGATGCTATAAACGCGGTAATAGTGGTGCCTATATTTTCCCCCAACACAAGAGCCGCGCCAGTCTCGAAATTAATGACGCCGGTGGTGGCAAGCCCCATCGTAATGGCCAATGTCGCCGAAGAGGACTGTACGATAAAGGTCAGCAGACAGCCTACCATGGCGGCTTTTAAGACTCCAAAATAGCTGGTCGCCTCGAAAAATGAAAACCATTCGACAAACTCCGGCATGGAGCGTATTGGTTTAAAGCCGTTTTTCATAAGCTCCAGCCCAAAGAAAACCATCCCTATGCCCATGATTATCATTGCGATAAACTTGGCGCGCTCGTTCCTGGAGAAAAGGTATACCAAAGCCCCGGCTCCAAGCATCGGAAGGCCGTACTTTCCGATCTTTATAACAAGTATCCAGCCGGTGATCGTCGTGCCGATATTGGCGCCCATAATCACTCCGATCGCCTGTCCGAGCGTCATGACCGTGCTGTTTACAAGGCCCACAACCATCACGGTTGTTATGGAGCTTGACTGCACTAGACATGTGAAAGCGACTCCGACCCCCAGCGCTACGAAACGGTTACTGGTAACAGCTCCGACAAGGTGTCTTAGCTGGGAGCTGGCGACGGATTGAATGCCGTCGGAAAGGTACCTCATGCCAAGCAGAAATATGCCGAGCCCGCCTATCGCCTGAAAGATGATTTTCAGCAAAATGCTTAGTTCCATGAAGTTTCCTTAAATGAAGAGACGATTGATTTTGATAGCTTTCCCGCCGCGGACATTGTATCAACTTCAAGGGAAAAATCTAGACGAGTTTTCTATTAGTTTGATTCTCGATGATCAAAGATATATCTACGGCCGGTGGTGAATGGGTAAGGCTACCGATCGATATGTAATTGACACCGGTTTTGGCGAATGAGCGAACATTGTTAAGGTTTATATTTCCGGACACTTCGGTTTCAGCCTTGCCATCCACCAGCGCGACAGCTTTTATCGCCTGGGGCAGGGTCATGTTGTCGAACATGATTCGGTTTACATTGCAAATCAGCGCCTCCTTGACCTCTTTCAGGTTTTGCGCTTCAACTTCAATAAACCTTTTGCGTCCCAGATCGTTTCGCACCAGACGCACCGCCCTGGCGATTCCGCCCGCGCTTGCAATGTGGTTTTCTTTTATCAGCGCCATGCAGGAGAGGTCCCGTCTGTGGTTTTCGCCGCCACCGCACCGCACAGCGTATTTTTCCAGGTCTCGCAGGCAGGGCGTCGTTTTGCGTGTATCAAGAATTATGGCGCCTGTCCCGGCCACCAGGTTGACGAACTCGTTTGTCAAAGTCGCAATACCGCTAAGATGTTGCAGAAAATTTAGCGCCACCCTTTCCGCAGTCAGTATGCCCCTGGTAGACCCCTTGATAACAGCTATTTCAGCCCCTTTGGGGACAAGATCGCCGTCCGCGAATTTTCGGCTGACACGAATTTTGGGGTCTAGATGACGGAAGACAGACGCGAAAAGCTCAATTCCGGCAAGCGTAAAATCCTGCTTTGCCAATGTCTGAGCCACACAGCGTGACTCGGCCGATACGGTTGCTTCCGTAGTGATATCACCCGCTGGCATGTCTTCTTTCAACGCCATTGCGATCATGTCATGGTCTATTGGAGTTTTCGCCATAATGCGGTATCCCCTTCCTTTTCCACCTGAAATGTCTCTGGTGGGTAACTTTCGTATGTTAAATTATATCGGTTAAAGCGTAAGGATATGTCAAACAGGTAGAAAATATCAAATTATGGCTGTCAAAGTAACACTTTGTGTGCCGCCGCAAGGCTATTTTGCCGAACGGTGGAAAGAGTCCTCCATGCCGTCGCTGGGAGTGCTCTACATGGCCGCGTGCCTTGAGCGCGAAGGGATAGATGTGCGTACGCTTCCGGCTCATGTGATGCGGCTTACCATACAGGATATCGTCCGGAACGTTCTCGATGAAAAGCCGGACATATTCGGAATCACCATCACCACCGAGAACAGGCTGGAGGCTTTCGATCTGGCCCGTGAAGTGAAAAACGCCAGGCCGGAGACTCTCGTAGTCGTCGGAGGGCCGCATTGCGCCACCACTGCGGACGATACGCTCTCCCACATACCGGAGATAGACATTGTGGTATCGGGCGAGGCGGAGATAACCATCGTGGAGCTTGCAAGAGCCGTGGAGGCTGGCGGCGGGCCGGAGCTATATCGAAAAATAGAGGGCATAAGTTTCCGTGATAACGGGGCGATAGTCTCCACCGCCCTGCGGACAAAGATACCGGACCTCAACACGTTGCCCTTTCCGGCGCGTCATCTTGAGGATATGAAGCTATATAACTTCAACGTGGAAGTGCCGGGCTATGGAAAGCTCCCTGCGGCGAACCTTATGACCAGCCGTGGTTGCCCGTTTGATTGCAATTTCTGCGCGACGCCTGTCAACTGGGGCCGTAAAGTGCGCGGCGTTACACCGGAGCGGGTGATAGGGGAGATCGAGCATTGCATGGATAGATACGGGACGAAGGTCATATGGTTCTACGACGACACGATGAACTATAACCCTAAACGCCTCGAGAAAATCTGCGACATGATGATAGAGCGCAGGCTCGATATCCACTGGTTCTGCGAGGTGCGGGTTGACGTGCTGGAACGGCGGCTGTTCGACAAAATGGTGGAGGCCGGCATGTTCCACTTCGGCTTTGGGGTGGAGAGCGCCAACGAGCGGATATGCAGGGATATCATCCATAAAAAGGCGACGCTGCAACAGGCAGTGGACGTGATCGACTGGGCCAACGAAATGGACGTGACCGCCAATCCCTTTTTCATATTCAGCCACCCGACGGAGACGTGGAAAGAGGCGCTGCAGACTTTGGAATTCGCCGAATCGTTACGCGGCAGGGCGCAATGCAGCATGGCGATATTGCATGTATATCCGTCGACGGCGCTATGGGACAGGGCTGTGGCCGAAGGAAAGATACCGAAAGATTTTACATGGACCTCGACAGACGACCCGCGCATCATCGAGCTTCCCGAAGCGCAGGGGCGCATACCTTTATATATGGACAAGCTTACGTGGTATCAGATATCGACGATCATATTCCGCTTCAGCCAAAGCGCGATGAAAGTGAGCCTCTGGTCGAAAGTTACAAAAGCGGTGAAGCGTATAAACTCCTTCCGTCGATTCGTCCAATATTTCATCATGGGCCTCGCTCTTATCAGCCTGAAAATCAAGAATCTGGTTGGCGGGAAGAAAAAGGCGGAGGATGGTATGGCAAAAGCGGCGGAGTATTAGATGATGAATACCCCCCAGTTATCAATTCGTGATCGAAACATTCAATTTTTCAACAAAATTGCCGAAGCGCTTCAATTAGATTCTGACGCAGGACCTCTATCGCTAAAAGAGTTTAAAGCTAGATTTACTTCGGATGCTGTTGTAAAAATTCACGAAGCATTACTAGAGATATGGCCGCCAAATATCGATATCAATAGTGTTCTTCATAATATTAAAGGGGACGTTTCTGGCTTATATATCGG
>CAYNDB010000135.1:0-5924 GCA_964395915.1 uncultured Nitrospinota bacterium
AGCTTCCTTAAGATCGACATTGGTAGCGTATATGTATCGCGCGTCAATCTTGATTATTTCGTTTCGCTGGAAATCAAGAAATTATCGAGCAATTACAAAGTTTCTGACTATTATAAAAAACACCGCCCCGCCTCGATACCGTGAAAAGGAAAGCCCAAGCATCTCGGCGTGACGTTAAAGTATACCGAACCGTAAACAACTCCCCGGGGTTTTAAAACCTGGGCCTTCTTTTGCCAATCATGTGAACCGATGTATAGGCAATACCGCTATTTAATCTACAGCCCCGGGCAATAAATTGGCTTGGTGAGCATGCGTGTTTCCATCCCCTCCACGGATGACTGATTCCAGGTGAGTAACAATAGCGTGCAATTCTTCAGCCTGGTTTGTAAGGCTTTCCGACGTCGCGGCCGCCTGTTCCGATGTCGCGGCGGCGCTTTGTGTGGCGTTGTCTATATCCGAAATAGCGGCGTTTATTTGCGATACTCCCTGCGCTTGCGCCTCGTTATTTTTAGCTATTTCCTGAACGATGGCGCCAGCTTTGTCCGCCGCTTCCGCTATTCGGTTTAGCTCCTCTGAAAGATGTTCAACCACCCGCACTCCCCCTTCACTGTGTTTTTTGGAAGAGGAGATGAGCCCTGCGGTGTCTCTGACTGCGGCGGCGGACCTCTGCGCAAGATTTCTAACTTCTTCCGCCACAACGGCAAAACCCTTGCCGTGCTCTCCGGCCCTTGCCGCTTCAACAGCCGCGTTTAACGCAAGAAGGTTTGTTTGAAAAGCTATTTCTTCGATAGTTTTTATTATTGTGCTCACTTCCGCAGAGCTTTTGGATATTTCATTCATGGTTTCAACGGTTTTATTCATGTGTGTTTTACCTTCGGCCACCATTTTTGTCACATCGGTCATCAGCTCTTCCGCTTTGGACGCTTCTCCGGCATTTTGTTTTGCGGCGTCAGTCAGCTCTGAGATTGTGGACGAGGTCTCTTCAAGCGCCGCAGCCTGAGATAAAGACGTTTCCGCTAAAGACCTGCTCGCTCCGGAAATTTGCGTCGATGAATTATTCAGACCTTTGGAGTGTTCTGTTAGTTCACCAATTACCTTGTTCAAGGTGACGGTTACATTTCGCCGTATGACGGCTATCACCAACCCGACTATGATTAAAAGCTCAACTATAAAAAAGATAGCCATTTTATTAGAGCTGTCTTGTAACTTTTGATCGGCCTCGGTCATAGACAGGAGCATCGTGACCGCCCCGTTAACTGTGCCGGACTTACCATCATGACATTCGGTGCAATCGATCATCCCGCCACGATTAGTGCTCATGACAAACGGGGTAATCGCCCGTAAATATCTGCCGTCTTCATGCTCAATTATTTTATATAGAGGCTCACCCGTACGAAGAACTTCGTGTTCAATTTCATCTTTTGGCTGCTCGCCAGGAAGCCCCTTTCCAAACTGTTTGCTTACGGATTCACTCCTGAAAACACGTAATTCGACCAAACCAGGTGTTGTGGCGCCAACAAGTTTTAAAAAGTCAGCCCGCTCGTCTATGGTCCCCTGAAGCATCATGGAATTCATAGAGCTCAGAACCGTCTCCGCAACTCCGGCCGCGAAGGATTCAGTCTCTAGCAAGACCAGGTTCTTTTGCTGATGCGCCGAGAAAATAATATTGAAAATAAAAAATATTAAAAGGATGGATGATAAAACGACAGCGATTTTTGTGCCTAAGGCTAGTCTTTTAAACAAATTATTTATGCAACTCCTATATAATCTACGCCCCTATCTGACTAGCTAACAGTCTATCACTTTTACCCCCTTCTTCCAGAACAAAACACGCTAACCCGACATTTCAGTATAGCCCTATTCTACCGTTCCCCGTTGCTTGAATCCGCCAAATCCGAATTGAACAAACCTTTATAGATTTATTTGTGGAATGAGATTTTTCGCTTCGCTCAGAATGACAATAAACGGTTCCCCAAGCCTGCGTTTACGGTTTGAATAGTTCCTTGGTGAGGCCGAATTCCTTCATCTTCCGGTGAACGGTACGCGTGTTTACTCCAGCCTTCTCCGCCGTCTGGTTTATATTGCCGTGATACGCTTTCAAGATATCCATAAGGTAGATACGCTCCGCCTCCGCCACAACGTCTTTTAGCTCCTTGTCACTATCTTCGATGGAAGTTTCATCGTGGCTTTCTTTTTGCGGCACGTCGACCTTCTCAATATACGGTCCCTTGTTGAGAATCACGGCGCGTTCCACAATATTTTTAAGCTCACGGATATTGCCGGGCCAACGGTAGCGCATCATTTTGTCGAGCGCACTGGTGGTGAACCCGCGGAAATTTTTCCCGATCATCTTGTTGAATATGCCCAGGTAATGCTCCGCTAAAAGCTGAATATCGCCGACCCTGTCCCGGAGCGGAGGAAGGTTTACCGGAATGACATCGATCCTGTAATATAAATCCTCCCGGAATTTCCCCTGTCGCACAGCTTCCTTAAGATCGACATTGGTAGCGTATATGTATCGCGCGTCAATCTTGATTGTTTCGTTTCCACCAACACGCGTTATCTCATTCTCCTGAAGCGAACGAAGAATTTTAACCTGCATATTTGACGATATGTCACCGATCTCATCGAGGAACAACGTCCCGTGATGACCCTGCTCGAACTTACCGATACGCCTCTGCTCGGCCCCTGTGAAAGCTCCACGCTCATGGCCAAACAGCTCCGTTTCCAGAAGCGAATCAGAAAACGATCCACAATTCATGGCGATGAATTTCTTGTTCGACCGCAACGACGCCTTATGAATGGCCCTGGCCACAAGCTCTTTACCTGTGCCTGTCTCGCCGTTAATAAGCACAGTGGAGTTCGTCGCCGCCACTTGTTCGATAAGCTCAAACACCTCTTTCATTTTAGGGTCCTGGCTGATGATTTCGGAGAACTCCTCGCCCGCCGCCAGGTTGCTTTTAAGCTCTGTAACATCCCTTACGATCTCAATAACATGCTCTACCTTGCCAGATTTATCCGCCAGCGGAAACGCGGAGATCTCCTTAAGCTTATAGCTTGCGCCAAATCCTGTGCGGAATATGTTAAACGCAGGGGCGCCTGACCTGAACACCTGCTCGACAACACAATATGCGCACTGTTGCGGGTTTTTATAAAATTCTTCAAAACATTTGCGCCCCTCACCTATGGCTTTATCGATAGGTTTTCCGATCATTTCAAGGCCGGACTTGTTCGTGTAAACAAGGTTAAAGCTTTTGTCGATTATTTTTATAGAGTCACTTATGCCGTCCAGAACGCTTTGCAGAAAATCGCTCTCCATGACTGACGCCGATAAGCTACTATGCTCGTTGTTGTCCATCGTAATTCCTGTTTATAAAAAACCCGCAATGCGTTTGGCGGCCACCTGCGCTCCATCAGTTCTGGCAAAGTTTAGCGGGTGGCTTGAGTTTAAAAGGCCGGTAAGAAATCCGTCAAGATTTGAGCCAAAAAACGCCTCTCGCGATATCTCTTCTACGTTAATATACTTCCTTATCTCTCTGTCCAGAATATTATATTCAGCAAAATCTTTTCTACCAGTATAAAGGATAGGTCTTCTCGTGGCTATTAGCTCAGAGCATAACCCATATCCAAGCTTGCCTATTACGATATCGGCCGCTGACAAAAGATCTCCATGAACAGTAGTTTGCCTGTCAAAAAAGCGTATGCCACCTGAAACACTATTGCCATCGCCCAACGCAATCAGGTCGCACAAAGTACATCGCTCTGAAAGCTTTTCATAAAAACTTTCCAGACCGGAACCGCCAAATGAAACCAGCGCCAAAGCTTTATCCATCGGCAAGGAAAGCTCTTTACGCGCAGTGTCCTTTGGCTTTGAGGAGCTTTTCGCGATAAGCGGTATGTCGACAACATTTTCATATCCTTCAAAACCTCCTGAAAGAGGTGTTTTCAATATCACGTCCGCCTGTGCGTACAACTCTTTCAGCCAGCTTGCGATATCGGAAAACCGGGGTTCACTCTTCACATAACCTTCCAGTATCCAGTCCCACAAAAAATTCGCCACCACCACCACTGGAATGCCACGTTTCGTAGCCACCGCAACACCCAAAGGGGCGATATCTGTGACAATTACCTTAGGCTCGATCCTGTCGACAACCTTTAGCTCTCTCTCCACAAGATTATCGATACTGGAGGCCAAGTCGGCGAAACGTTCATATGTGCCGACGATATCGGTAGTTATGCTATCGACCTGCGCAGGGCCGGAATCCACCTCTTCGCGCTCTATAACTACAGCGTCGGAGCTTGGGAAAAGCCATGCCGGAGCCTTGGTCCGCGCCACTACTTTATGCCCGTAATCGCCCGAAAGAGAGTCTATTACCTGCGCCGCCCGAACGGCATGTCCAAACCCGTGGCCGGAAACGTAATATAATATTGTCTTCATGAAAATGATTATACACAGCCGCTATATGCATAAGCTGGAAATGCCTAATGTTAGGGTATTGGGGAAAGTTGGTTGTAGAGATCCTTCGCCTCAGGCTCAGGATGACATTGCTCTGTCATTCTGAGAAGCCTTTAGGCGACGAAGAATCTCAGCTAATATAAAGCTGTTTGTCATAGAGGCTGTATTGTGCTATCAATAACTTACGATTAACTGGAGAGTCAAAAATGTCACGTACGGCTACGATATCTCGTACAACTAAAGAAACCGATATTACAGTCAAAGTCGATCTCGATGGATCGGGCGAAAACTCAATCGACACCGGGATTCCGTTCTTCGACCATATGCTCGACCATTTATCAAAACACTCTCTTATTGATATAAAGGTCTCCGCCAAAGGTGACCTTGAGATTGATGGACATCACACGGTCGAGGATATTGGCCTTGCGCTTGGTCAGGCTTTCGGAAAAGCCTGGGGCGACAAGAAGGGTATGACCAGGTACGGCTTCGCCTCCATTCCGATGAACGAATCTCTTGTGGAGGTGAGTCTCGACATATCGGGAAGACCGTATTGCGTTTTTGAAGCGTCTATCCCGAAGGGGAAAGTGGGCGAGTTCGACGTGGAGCTTGCCGAGGAATTCGTGCGGGCGTTTATCAATAGCGCGCAGATAACATGCCACATCGCCGTGCGGCGAGGAACCAACCTTCACCATATAGTGGAAGCGATGTTCAAGGCGCTGGCCCGCGCTTTGGGACAGGCGGTGAAGCTCGATCCAAGGATCGAGGGCGTGGCGCCTTCCACCAAAGGCACACTATAATTTACGGGAATAATACATCATGTCAGTGGTAATCGTAGATTATGATGTGGGGAACCTGAGAAGCGTTCAGAAAGCGTTTGAACGTGTTGGCGCAAGCGCCGTTGTGGAGCGTGACGCGGAAAAAATATCCTCAGCAAAAGCTCTGGTTCTGCCGGGAGTGGGGGCGTTTGCCGAATGCATGAACAACCTGCGCGGCTTTGGTCTGCTTGAAGCTGTGAAGGATTTTATATCTTCCGGGCGACCTTTTCTTGGAATATGTGTCGGGTATCAGCTTCTTTTTGAAAAAAGCGAGGAGTTTGGCGACTCAACCGGACTTGGCATATTCAAGGGGAAATGCGTCAAGTTTAGAACGCCCGCAAGCTCCGGACATAAAATTCCGCACATGGGATGGAACCAGGTGGAGAACAAAAATAAAAGCCGCCTGCTGGAAGGAATAGAGGACGGGTCCGACTTCTACTTTGTCCACTCATACTACCCTGTTCCGGAAGAGGATATCGTAACGTCGCAAACCGAGTATGGCGAAGTTTTCGCATCTTCGGTGGAGCGGGGAAATATTTTCGCCACGCAGTTCCATCCAGAGAAAAGCCAGCGCGTAGGGCTAAAAGTTCTGGAAAACTTCGCGCGCATAACAGGGTAACTCTATGGGACGAAAAAGAAGCCTTGTCGCAGAC
>CAYNDB010000136.1:0-5909 GCA_964395915.1 uncultured Nitrospinota bacterium
CATACTATGTTTTATTAATGAGGGGCAAGCATAAACATGAATGATGACAATCACACGACTCTCTAAAGGGTAAATTTCCAATCAGCATCGTTTGTGAAACGAAAGACAAAACCCCCTATGGAGATGAGGTTGACGTCATGTATGATCCCTCAAAAGAAAGATTCCGGGAGTCGAATTACAGGCTGGATTTACAGCTTGGAAAATTGAAACGATCTGCGTGATTCACGTATCTAAGGAAGAACGTTTTTGTCTCCCGCGTTTTTGCGCGATTCTTTATCTTCCTTATCGATCTGCTCTTGATGCCATTTGACATACAGCTCGTCAAAGTATTTAGGGTTATCGATCATTTCCTCCGTCACTTCAAATGAGCCTTGCCAATCCATATAGTTCAAAGCCGACGCGCCGGTCATGAGCTTTTCCAATGCGGTAGAAATCGGGATGCCTCGGTCTTTTGCATATTTCTCGATTTTTTTCTCCACAGCCGGGCCTATTTTAAGCTCCACTCCCTGATCACGCGTGAATTTTTCTAAAAAGTCGACGAAAGGAGAGCGGGCAAGGATATTGAGCATCGCGTCATGCGGAGCCTCGCATATTTCACGTGTGATGTGCAGCTCCTTGAAATTCGTGCCGGGCAGTTCGAACTGAAAATCAGTCAACATTTCTTCAATAACGGAAATGAGGGCTCTCGCGCCGGTTTTATCGTTTTCCGCCTGTTCCGCGATCCACAGCAACGAGGCGTCGGAAAAAGTAAGCTTTATACCAAAAAGTGAAAACTCAAACTTGTATTGCTCCAGCATAGAGTCTTCCGTCTCCTTCATGATGCGGATGAGATCATTTTTTGAAAGAGCGTTTACATATGTGCGAACAGGCGCCCTGCCAACAAGCTCCGGGATAATTCCAAACCGTATGTAGTCGTCAGCGACAGCCTCTTTATAATAGTTTACATGTTTATCCATATTCTTTTCTTTACCCGACACGAAGCCTGTTACGGTAAAAGAACCGTTTTCGCGATATAGCCCAGAGCCCCGTTCGAGCCTGTTTTTGACTATTGACTCCAGGTCGTCGTCGAGTCTCTGGAAGGAGCCGCCGAGCACAAAAAGGATATTTTCAGTCGATGTGGTTCCTTTTCTTTTACCCTTTTTAATTCCCTGTTGCTGGTCGATGATATCTTGTATTTGTGACGCGGGACTCATAGGGTCATCCACAGAGATATGCTTGCGCTCGATAAGTTTCAGCACCGCCCGCTGGAACCCTTCACGAGAGATATCATGGCCAATCACCTTTCCATCTTTCGCTTTTTTGTCCATCTCGTCGATAAATATCAGGCCGCCGTTCTGTTCGATATATTCCGCTTTCTCCTGTTTGCTTGAGCCGGGGGCGATCTGGATTAGCTCCCGGATCATATCATCCGCGCTTTTGCCCACATATCCCGCCTCGGTATAGTCGGTAGAGTCGATAATAAGCGTAGGCGCCTCCATAAGATCGCCCAGGACTTCGACACAATATGTTTTGCCGGAGCCGGACGGGCCGGAGATTATCGTATTTTTCTTTCTAAAACGTTTGACCTTGTGCGGCAGGTCTTTTCCGCCGCTTATCGCCCGTACGATAGCGAAATGGTACGCCGCGGCTATGGAAAGACGTTTTTTATATTCCTCCTGCCCGATAACGTATTTGTCCAGATGCTTTTTTATTTCAGAGGGGGTAAATATTCTCGCTTTTGGGATATCTTTTTCAGGATGCTCCGGTTCTCCCAGCGTTTCGTTCAACGTTTCATCAAAAGCCCGTTCGGAGTTCTCCCGCGCGGTAAGATATGCGCGAATAGCTTCATCTGTTGAACAACCGTATTGCTTAACAATTGTCTCGATCTCTTCTTTTGGAATCTCGACATGTGTCGGATCAATCTGCATTTTTCAATACTGCCTCTTTTTATTTTTCAGGAAGCTTTATACTATATCTTAAAACATCAAGCATAGAAAACAGATGAAATCGTTTTATAGCATTTTAGCGGCCCTTATAGTTTTAATTACAGCAAATTCCGCGTTGGCCGCGCCAAAAGTGAAAGTTGTCACAACCATTTTCCCTTTGGAGGATATAACGCGTCAGGTTGGCGGCTCCCTGGTTGAAGTCCACAATCTTCTCGCGCCGGGTCAGGGGCCGCACACATTTGAGCCAACGCCCGGAAATGTGAAAAAAATCGCTGAAGCCGATATTGTGGCGCTCGCGGGTTACAGGCTGGAAATATGGCTTGCAAGGCTTCTGAACGCCGCCTCGAAAGAGGGGAGGGTGGAAGTTGATTGCAGTAAGGCGGTCAAAGTCCCGATTCGTGGAAGTGGGGGCCATGGTCATGAAAACCCGCACTACTGGCTCGACCCTGTCATCATGGAGGATGTAGTCGGCCTGATCGCAAACGCTCTTGCCAAGGCGCGGCCATCCGATGCGGATTATTTTATGCGCAGGGCCACAAGGCTTATTGGCGAGCTTGTAAAACTGGATAAAGATATCGCAACGCTCCTTGGACAGAAAGGTATGAGCAAAAGCTATGTGGCTTTCCACAACGCGTGGGGATATTTTGCGCGGCGTTACCAATTGCAGGAAATAGGGGTTATAGAGAGCGCCCCGGGAAGAGAGCCTTCCGCCAAATGGATAGCAGAGCTTTCGGCAATGATTAAAACCAAAGGCGTAAAATCTGTGCTGGTTGAACCGCAGTTTTCACCAAGGCTGGGAGAAACGCTGGCAAGAGAGACCGGCGCCAGGGTCATAGTAGTCGACCCTGTCGGCGGAGTCAAAGAGCGTAAAAGTTATATTGATCTCATGCGATGGAACGCGTCACAATTTGCAAAAGCCCTGAGGTAGTTTTCAACTAAATGTCGACTTCTGCCTTTTTAACAGAATTCCGGTTCCAGGGTAGCTCCATTTTAACTTCTGTTTCACACGATTCGCCACCTTGGATATCAGGGAATATATTACCGGAACAGGGTCAAAAAGTTGATCGGTGAAGTTTGTGTTTTTTACAAGACCACCTATATTCCCTTCTGAAAGAGGCATAGATATCATATTTTTCAAATAGCCGGGCCAGAATTGATAAAGCTCCAACCTGCATTGCGGCTTGGGAAATGGCTCACCCAGCGATTCCATGCAATGTATGTAGGGGAAATCCACCCCCATCAATACCGAAGCCGGCAAGCTGCCCCAATATCGAGGATTCAGCTCCAGTAAATATAGATTCTCTTCCATTCTGTCGTACACAAGGTCGAGGTGAGCGACGCCGTCCCATTTCAAGCTGGCGACTAACTCGGTTACGAGGCTTAATACCTTCTCATCTTTAATAAATTTGAAACAATTTTCTGGAGCAAAAGCCTGCTTTGGCGGAGCAAATTTTTTCTGAATCGTATGGGCCAGGATTTTTCCATCCTTAGCCAGAATACTGCAATCAATCATCGGACCGTCCACTTTTTCCTGAACGATGAAATCTTGCGGGTTCAAGTCGTTTACCACCAAATACTCGGTAAGCGCGACTGCGGATTCAAATTCCACGATCCCAAGCCCGCCTGTGCCGATTCGCGGCTTTATCAATACGGGGAAACGCATATTCTCAAGATTTTGTTTAAATGAAACGTCGGTATTACATAAAATGCTGTGTGGCGTCGAAGTATTGTTTTCAACAAAGAATTTGTGCGCTTTCCATTTATCCTGCGTAATATGAAAGGAATCAATATCCGAAATCAAAGGAACTTTACAGAACTTGGATAAAGCTGAACGGTGTTTTGAAACGAATTCCACGCCAGGCTCACCAGAAGGGAAAATGATGTCGATCCCCTTTTTCCTTACTACATCTTCGATATAATCCACATAATTTTTGTTTTTTAAACTTTTATCATGAACTTCGAAAGACGAGATATGCCTTGAATATCGCGAACGCACACTCGCCGAATTTGAAAGAACATGTATCTTGATATCCTTGTGCCTGGAGAGGCTCTTTATGACTTCAAGAGAGATTATAGATTCACCATCGATGATAAGGATTGAACTAGCTACGCCCATATCGCCCCACCTTTTGACCTATATAAGCCATTTTTTTTGTACCCCAGCATAACATTGTTGAAATAATGGATAAGATTTGGACCACGTTAGTTCTTCTTTAAAACAGAATCATTCAAAACTCCGGTTTCAGGATAGATCCACCTAAGCTTTTTATTTATACGGTTTACCACCTTGGAAAACAAAGAATATATTACCGGAAGGGGGTCGAAAAGCTGATCGGTAAAGTTAGTGTTTTTTATAAGGCCACCAACATTTTCTTTTGTAAGAGCCATAAAAAGCATATTTTTAAAATAGCTGGGCCATACTTGATAAAGCTCCATCCTGCATTGCGGTTCAGGAAATGGTTCACCCAGCGATTCCATGCAATGTATATAAGGGAAATCTACGCCCATCGAAACCGCCGATGGCAAACTACCCCAATAGCGAGGATTCATTTCCAACAAGTAATAGTTTTCTTCATCTGCATTATAAACAAACTGGAGATGACCGACTCCACTCCACTTCAAGTTTTTTATCAATTGGCTTACTTGACGATAAACTTTGCCATTGCGGACAAATTTAAAACCAATACCTGGGGCGAATGGTTTATTTGGAGGAGTGAATCTTTTTTGGATCGTATAAGCCAAAATTTTCCCATTTTTCGCCAAAACACTGCATCCAATCAAAGGGCCGTCCACTTTTTCCTGAACGATGAAATCTTGCGGGTTCAAGTCGTTTACCACCAAATACTCGGTAAGCGCGACTGCGGATTCAAATTCCACGATCCCAAGCCCGCCTGTGCCGATTCGCGGCTTTATCAATACGGGGAAACGCATATTCTCAAGATTTTGTTTAAATGAAACGTCGGTATTACATAAAATGCTGTGTGGCGTCGAAGTATTGTTTTCAACAAAGAATTTGTGCGCTTTCCATTTATCCTGCGTAATATGAAAGGAATCAATATCCGAAATCAAAGGAACTTTACAGAACTTGGATAAAGCTGAACGGTGTTTTGAAACGAATTCCACGCCAGGCTCACCAGAAGGGAAAATGATGTCGATCCCCTTTTTCCTTACTACATCTTCGATATAATCCACATAATTTTTGTTTTTTAAACTTTTATCATGAACTTCGAAAGACGAGACATGTCTTGAATATCGCGAACGCACGCTCGTCGAATTTGAAAGAACATGTATTTTGATATTCTTATGCCTGGAGAGGCTCTTTATGACTTCGAGGGAGATTATAGATTCACCATCGATGATAAGAACCGAATAATCTGCGCCCATTTTTCCACACCCTCCATGCAATACAAAAACATTTTTTACTGTATTGCATTATAACATAAAAAAGGAGCTTCAGGACGGTAAGCCTGTGTGGACAAACACTTTCCAGGAAGTTGAGCTACAACTGAGCTAATTATTTTTTAAAACATAATCATTCAATATTTTAGCAACAAGAAAAACAGCCGGGGCTCCGTGGAAAAGAAGGTCGAATGTGTCCATGACATTTAAGCTCTCGCCATTGACAAGCATTACTATTTTTTCGTAAAGATGCGGGGCGGGATAGAAGGGCGCCAACCCCATCATGATTGCGATAATTATTAACAGCATATATGGAGTCGAGTCGAACATGAGCTATTTCCCTTCTCGCGCTCCCAGCAATAATTGTATGAGGTCGGCTTTAGGGGCCGCGCCGATAATCTGGTCGACCACTTCTCCATCCTTAAACAAAATCAGGGTGGGAATTCCACGTATTCCGTAGCGGGCGGGTATCTGGTGTGATGTCTCCGTATTCAGCTTGACGAATTTTATCTGACCGTCAAATTCCTCCGACAGCTCATCGATAACCGGCGCGATAGCCTTGCAAGGCTGACACCATTCCGCCCA
>CAYNDB010000137.1:0-5882 GCA_964395915.1 uncultured Nitrospinota bacterium
CGACGTCAACGAGCTTGCCAGCGTGTTCGGGGGCGGCGGTCACGCCAAAGCGGCCGGATGCACCATAGATAAACCGTTAGAAGAAGCTAAGAAGATGTTGCTGAAAGAGATTGGTAAAAGGCTGCAAAGCTAATTTACTTCTCGAACTCTACCTCCAATATTTTTTCTCCATCAAGATGTTCTGTCATGTCCTTACGGAACCTATGATAAAAATTTTCCAGAGATTCGATGCTTTCATTTGTATGTTTAGCTATTCCGTCCGTTAACTCTTTTAGCTTAGTCGTAAGGCTCTGCCCTAAATCTTGTTCTACTTTATTTATATCGAAGCTCTTTCCTGGCTTGTAACCCAGTTTCTCCATTTTGGGCCGTAGAGTTTCCAGGACAAGTTTTGAACGTTCACGTATAAGGCCCATTAACGCAAGATAGCGTCTTTCTTCAGCCAAATATTCTGCAAAAAGATCCGCATATTCGGTTCTTAAAAGAAACATCAGCTTTTCTTCCGGGAAATTTATTGTTTCAAATTGACTATCAACTTGCGCTTGCATATCGAGCCAGGGATCCTTGGAAGATAGCGCAGGGTCGATTGTTTCTTTTCGGTATAAGGAGAGACTATTCCAAACACTTGAGATTGTCTGGATAGCTTCATTGACGGCTGTTATATGTTCCGCTTTTTTTTGCTCTTTTCTTCGATTGTCATTGCGGCGAGAAGCGAGCCATGCGGCAATAATACCCACGACCAGCATGACGCCGGCTATCTGAGGGCCTTTGTCCGAAAAAAAATCACTCATGGATATTTTCATGGACATCATCTTAGATGATTTATGTCAATATCTCAAAATCCGCTATGAAAATAACCATACTTTGAGACGCTGGAAAACCTAATTGTTCCCACAAATATCGGTATTCCCCTTTTCATAATCACATTTTTTGCGTTACAATAAATAAAATCAATAATGTAGTGGTCATGGCGCCGTAGCCAAGTGGTAAGGCAGAGGTCTGCAAAACCTTTATTCAGCGGTTCGAATCCGCTCGGCGCCTCCAAAACAGTAATATGAGCGAAAGAATATACAACCAGATCGTAGAAGTCCTGAGCGCCGACCTGGAAGATAAATCACCGTTCCTGAAGTGGGTTGCGTGGCGGTTGAAACTTCTGTATGAAATCATAGAGAAATTCTGGTGGGACAACTGTACAGTTTTCGCCGCATCCCTGGCATACACTTCTCTTCTGGCGCTGGCTCCTTTGGCCGCTGTTTCGCTATCTATTTTTTCTTCTTTCTTTTCTAAAGAAGACGCGCTGAACTTTGTTTTCAGAAGACTGTTACCAAACGAGGACCTGGCCTCGATAATTGAGCAAAATATAGATACCTTTTCCGCAAACGCCGCGTCGGTATCAATTCTGGGCGTGGTTATCCTGGTCTTTTTCTCGATATGGGTAATGGCCACCATAGAGTCCGCATTCAACATGATATGGAAAGTGGACAAGCCAAGACCGGTAATAAACCAGTTTGTGGCGTATTGGGCATCGATAACTTTCGCTCCGATACTGATCGCCGTTTCGATGATATTTACCGCCAAGGTTCAAGCGCTTGTTATGGGCGAGACCTGGGCGGAATACTCGTATCTGCAAAGCTTTATACTAAAGCTGATACCGTATGCTCTTACATGGGTGGCGTTCTTTCTCGTATATAAACTTATTCCCAACACCACTGTTTATTTCAAGCCTGCGTGGATAGGCGCTATTTCGGCTGGCACGATGTTCGAACTCGCCAAATTCGGTTTCGACGGATATCTCCGCGGATGGGCGTCTTACACGGCGATCTACGGAGCGCTGGCGACGATCCCGATATTCCTTTTCTGGCTATATGTAACATGGCTTATAGTATTATTCGGTTCGGTAATAGCGTATGCCATCCAGTACCCTAAAGAGATACATTCTGTAAAAAACGAAGGGTTTGACAGAACAAAATACCTAACCTACTACGCTTTGCGTGTGCTTCTGGAGGCGGCGCGGTTGTTCGAGGCTGGCGGCGGCATATTAAACCCTAAGGAAACACAGAAAAAACTTGAGATAACCGGCGAGTTTTATGCTGATATATTGCTTAAACTCAAGAGCTTGGGTTATATCGAATTTGTCGAAGGCTCTGAAAATATGTTTCTTTTCAAAAAACCTCCTGCGGATATCAATGTGGCCGAAGCGCTTTTGAACCTTAACGGTGAAACATTTAATGTCTCGCCGGAGCCACTCGATTCGGATAGAAAAGCCATAGGCGACTTTTTTGAAAATATACGGAGAACCATAAATGAAAGCGTTGAGGGGATCGATCTTGGAAGTATCGCCAGGAAATCCCTGCTTGAGGAAAACTCCAAACCGATAGTTGAACTTGTCAAGGACAAGAGTGAATCGGTCTGATTTTTTTTGCTTTGCTTGGTGTCCAATAATGATCTGTGTCAATGCTTGACGCGGCGTTATAATCAAGACTATCATCTAAAGTATTGCATTGATGGTGAAGTAATATTTTATACTATTTATTAACTCCAGACAGGCTCTCCTGGCGAATATTTTTATTTCAGGCGAACCTTGGAAAAGGAGACAGATTTTGAAGGCAGAATACATCAACCCGTTTCTTGAAGCTACGAAAAACGTTGTATCCACCATGGCCATGGTAACTCCTATCGCGGGAAAGCCATATGTCAAAAAAGATAAAAAAGCAACGGGTGACGTTTCTGGAATAATAGGTCTTACCGGGGCAAGGAAGGGCGCCATTGTTCTCTCTTTTTCAGAGGGCGCCATATGCAAGATCGTAGGCTCCATGCTTGGAGAGGAATACACGGAAATTAACGATGACATAACCGATGCTGTTGGTGAGCTTACAAATATGATCAGCGGAGACGCGAGAAGGCAGCTTGCCGCGCTTGGGCTGGATTTCGAGGCCGGTATTCCAACCATTATCAGAGGTCTGGGGCACGAGATAGAAAGCATCACCAAGGCGCCGGTCATCGCCATGCCTTTCACTGTGGAAGGCGGCGACTTTGTTGTGGAGGCCTCTTTTGACGGAAGCAAGGATTAAGCTTACGCAGTTACGATGGCGAGGTATTGGTTCTTTTTGCAACATGCCGGAAATTAGTATGAAACTTGTAGTGATCCCAATTTATAACGAGGCGCCCACAGTGGATGGCGTTCTTCGGAAAATACGTGATTATCATGATGGAGACATCCTCGCGTTAGATGACGGCTCCACTGATGACTCACCTAAAATTC
Source organism: uncultured Nitrospinota bacterium (assembly GCA_964395915.1). Classification (GTDB taxonomy): domain Bacteria; phylum Nitrospinota_A; class UBA7883; order UBA7883; family JAJRTC01; genus CAYNDB01. The sequence goes on from CAYNDB010000137.1 coordinate 3,260, forward strand.
TTGAAAAATTCAATGGGCTTAAAACCATCCGCCACAACGTAAACATGGGTTACGGGCAGTCGCTTATCGACGGGATGAAATATGCCGTGGACAATGGTTACGAGTATGTAATAACTATTGATTGTGATGAACAGCACGAACCATGCATGATACCGAAGATGTTTGAAAATATTGGGGACTATGACGTTCTTTCAGGAAGCCGGTATCTTTGCGACAACGAAAATGACGACGCGCCTCCCAAGGAGAGGCGCAACGTTAACATGGCTATAACTGAAATGATAAACGATATTACCGGGTTTAATCTTACAGATTCTTTCTGTGGGTTCAAGGTCTACAGGGTAAGCTCGATAGCAAACCTTAAGCTTTCCGAGCCAGGGTATGCAATGCCTTTACAATTCTGGGTTCAGGCAAAACATTGCGGCCTGAGGGTAAAGGAAATATCGGTTCCAAGAATATATAAAAACCTCCACCGCACATTCGGCTCCGAGCTGGACGATCCCGACCTGCGGCTAAATTATTACATGCGTGTAATTGATAAAGAGCTTAAGCGATGGTCGATATCCTCGTTGTCGGAACTCACCCGGACGATATAGAGCTGGGGCTTGGCGGCGCGGTGGCCCGATGGGTCAACGGCGGCCACACAGTCTCCATGCTCGATCTTACCAACGGAGAGCCAACACCTTTTGGCGATCCCGACACCAGGGCCAAAGAAGCGGCGGCGGCGGCTAAAATCCTCGGCGTTAAAACAAGGATCATTCTCGACCTGCCGAACCGCGAATTGCAAGATTCCGTTGCGGCTCGACGCAAGGTGGCGGAAGTTTACCGCAAGCTAAAGCCGGAATTTGTGTTCCTGCAGGGGGAGGTGGACGCGCACCCGGATCATATCGAGAGCTCAAAGATAGCGTGGAAAGCAAGGTTCGACGCAAAGCTTACGAAAACCGATATGGCTCATGAGCCATGGTTTCCAAAAAAGATGTTTCGCTACCTGTCATCTCATCTGTCTTACATTTTTGAGCCGACGTTCATTCTGGACGTATCTGATACTTTCGAGAAGAAAATCGACGTTGTGCGCGCTTACAAATCACAATTCGCCGACGCTGGAAAAGAGGAGTGGATGATAAATAAAATTACAACAGCCGGGGCTTATTACGGCAACTTGATCGGTGTAAAGTATGGCGAGCCTGTTGCGCTAAAGGAGCCGCTTGGACTCTCTGACCTGCGGGACATAATACGTTGAGCTTAGATCGCCTTACCGCTCCTGATAAGGACGGTGAAACGCTTATCCTCCCTCCTCTTGACGAATATGGCGAAGCTCTGGATGGAAACCGCCGCATTGTCATGGAGTCTTCGATAAACGGGGAGCCTATCCAAAAGCTTATCGCCGAGGCAAGGGACGCGACTCTTGAAAAAGCCTATGAATATACTGCTGGCCTTGGGCTAAATCCTGGGCCTTCGCCAGACCCGGAAGCTCCGATAATAGCTTCCGGCCATCAGCCGTCCATGTTTCATCCGGGTGTGGCTCTTAAAAGCATGGCGCTTGCAAAGGTGGCAAAAAAGATTGGCGCGGTCTCGCTTTATATTTCAGTCGATTCAGACGAGTTCCGGTCACAAACCGTTCCTGTCCCTGTTATGGGAGAAACGCTGAAAAGGAAAGAATATACTTTGTTTCCCCAGGATGGGGCCACGATATATGAAACGGCCAGGGTTGAGTCCGGCGAAAAAACAATTCAACGGCTCGTCGATATTCAAGAAGAGCTTAAGCTTAAGCGGCTTGGCGTCGCGACGGAGACTTTGGCCTGGTTTACAGGCGTGCTTGAAAAGCGTTTGACGCAAAACGAAAGCTATACAGGGCGATCTATCATCATGCGACGTATGTGGGAAGAGCCTGTGGCGGACGGTTTTCTGGAGTTGCCGGTATCGCTTATGTGTCGCGCCAGACCTTTTTTGGTTTTTGCGCTGGATATTTTGGCTCGGCTTGAAGAGTTTTCGCCAATTTATAACGATGAGCTAAACCGCTACCGAAAAGAAAGAAAGCTGCGATATCCGGCAAATCCTTTTCCAAACCTTGAAACAGGCGAAGGTTACATTGAAACGCCGTTCTGGATTATTTCCAATGGAGCGCGGGAGCGTCTTTACATAACCAGTGGGAACGAGAAGCTTCTTTACAGCGAAACGATGGAGAGAAGACCGCTTGCCGACCTCGAACACGGAGAAATCGATATTAGACCGCGAGCCATAGTCCTTACGATGTATTTAAGGCTATTAGTATGCGACCTTTTCATCCACGGAGTTGGCGGCGCGAAATACGATAAAATCACAGATCAGGTGATGCGCAGGTTCTATAACGTCACACCGCCGCGCTACACTTGTGTTTCCGGTACGGTGTGGGTTGGCGTTTCTTGCGACAACCCGGAAGAGGAGATAGAGCGGATCACAAAGGCATTGCGGGATGTTGAGCAACATCCGGAAACTTTGGCGGAACAAGATGGCGCAGGGTATTTAGCTTTGCAGGCTATGGAAAAGAAAAAGCTGGTTGAAGAAATTCGTAAACCTGACGCGGATAAAAAGATGATCGGAAATAAAATAAAGCAGCTTAATAAAGAAATGACCAAGGCGCTGGCTC
>CAYNDB010000138.1:0-5665 GCA_964395915.1 uncultured Nitrospinota bacterium
AAGGGTATGAGATTTAAAGAGAAGTTATTTCCAGCAGTTTATCTATGTCTGGTTTGACAGCGCCATTATCGCCAAACAGTTGTATTACAGCTCCGGCCAGGCGCTCCTTTTTACGAAGGTTCGAGCCTTGAAAGTCATTGTAGCAGTCAATAAAATACGCTCTACCCTGCTTGGTAATGTCTTCCACGTTTAACAAAGGAACAGCACCTTGTTTGCCAAAAGATTCAGTAACAATTTCGAACCGCTTTTTTTCTATAGAGAGGTCTTTGGATTTTAGATATCTCTCCTTAGGCGTCAACGCTCCTAACAACAATCCAAAATACTGATCCGCCCTGTTGGCGATATCTTCAACAATTTCGTCATACAGGTTTTCAGCGTATAGTCCGGACCCTCTTTTGAGAAATCGCCATTTTTCTATATCGCTTTTGGCTTTTAAGTAGATAGAAAATTCAGAATGTCTTGGCCTATGTATCCCCAGGACCATATCGAGATTCTTCCGTTTGAACCCAAACCATTTTATGCGGTTGTAAAGGTCTCGGTCGACCGTTCTGCAGTCACGAAATGAAAAGAAATCAAATAACCGTTTTTTCCAGAGTCTAATAGACCCACCAACTCCGAAGCCCTCTTCGTAGAGCTGACCGTAAACAACGGGGGTGAAAAAGCCACTTTTCAAGCCGCCCTCATAGAGAGTTCGAACAGCATGGGGCTCCAGAATCATGTCCGCGTCCACCTGAATAAAATATGGCGTCCGGCATCTTTCCGGCATCGACTGGAACGCTTTGCTCATAGGAAAAACATTTTCTATTATATTTATTTCAAATGTAACGTCCTGTGAGCGCAAAGAATCTACGCAATCTTTTGCTGTGTCTTCACCTGTGGAAATGATAAATACGGTGAGGTCGTCAAGAATCATTCAGCGTTTTTGTCGGCAAAACCTGGCGACTCTTCATTATCATTTGGCTGGACAACCGGGTAACAATCCTTGATTTTAGCGGCGAGCCACGTTTTGTTGTAAACTTTGGCGTATATGTTTTCTACGATATACGCCTGCTCCCGCCCTTCCCCGCTTTGCAATAATCCGGTTGAAAAGAAACTTGCCTTACGAAACATGGTGGAGCCGCATGCCCATACGTTTTCGCCATGTTTTGAAGGGAGCCATGTCCAAAATTCAACGTTAGTCGATGTGGAGCGCAACGGCCCTATTATTCGCACAGGTTTCCACCAGTTGTTCTGGTTTTTAAGCCGCACTATTCCAATTTCCGGATAGTCGTTGAATACATCCAGACATTGCTTAATAACAGGCTGATGGTAATCGACTATCATGTCGTCTTCTATTAGCAAGACATATTCACCTCTACATTTTTGATATGCGTCATTCAAAGCGGCGGCCATCCCAAGGTTTTTCGGATGGGCTATAATTTTGTCGAAAAAGTTCAGGCTCTCAGCGTAATCGACAAGCTCTTTTCCGGACCCGTTATCGACAAGAATTTTTTCGAGCTTCGGATAGTTTTCAATATTTTCAAAATACGGTTTCATACTTTCGCAAAGACGTTTAAATTGCAGAAGCCTTTTGCAAGAAAGCACAACCATGGATATAAGACCCTTTTCAAACTGGCAATATTGAGCGCTGTTATTAATAATGCGCTCAGCTTTACCACGCCTGAGCCATGCAGATAAGCCAAGCCGTAAATTCGATATAAGCTTTGCCTGACCGAAATTCGGCGGATCAGGTTGTTTCTCGCGCGACCACTCGGGTCTTGGTTCAGTCATCGTTCACCTTCCTTAGTGACATTTGCCATTGTATTGCCAAATAGAGTTATTAGTTCCAAAAAGCTCTATGCATGCCGGACGAAAATAGAATTGCGCCCGCGTCCCCCATAAACGTGTTGGGCTAATGGTCATCAATAATTTTTTGAAAATATTTGTTGTGAAAAACATGTCTACACCTTTTCTTACGCTCAAGATATGGCTATAGTCATGCCCACTTATCAAACCTTTTGCGTAAGGAAGGTATGCCTTCAAATCTTGCGTAATACCTTTTAATGAATGGTCGCCATCAATAAACAGCATTGCGATACTCAAATCATTCAGTTCGCATCCAGCTTTTTCCGCTATTTGCGTTGGCGCTTCGCTAACATTATTCATATCAATGTGTACCGGCGTAACGTTATGGAAAAATTGTGTGTGACGACGGAAAATAGAAAAGTCCGCCATGATAGCTGTGTCATCTCTATCCTTGTAATCTTCCCAAGGGTCTACACAGTAAATATCAATATCCGGGTTGGCGATGGCGGCTATGACTGCGGAGCCTCCTTTGTATGAGCCAATTTCCAGATAAACGGACCCTCGTGGCAATTCTTTCACACGGTCATATATCCAGCGGCGCTCTTTATGTGACATTTTGGCGAATGATACTTCTTCAGGATTCTTTTCCGGACGATACCAAAACCAATCATCTGTTTTTTGCGGCTTGCCAAAACCTTTAAGTGGACAGCTGCTGTAAATAAAGCCACCGGGATGGATGTATTGTGACAGATATTTAATTAACCTATCGTGCTGGCCCTGTTCTGTGATAATAACAAGGTCTATCTGGAAATGAATTTTTACTTTGTCGATGACCTTTCCAAAAAGCGAAAGTAACATCGGGTGAAGAACGTTTTTTTCAAAATCATCGCCAGATGGGATATCTATTGCTAGGGCCCCATCCATAACGTCCGGACTATCGCAAACTTGAAACAGGGTGACCCCATCCGCTGTGGAAAGCCACCTTGGCGCATCATTACCATCACCGATCATTACGGCGACAGACCCCGGAACCAAACTGGAAAACGGAAAGCTCGTCAAACTTTTTTCCAGAATCCGCTTACAGCATGTTTATTTTTCAGAAACGGAAATTTGCGTTTAAGAGCGGTTTTCACGCAGGTCTTAATTCCGTCTCCCGCTTCTTCCGGCCCGTCAACTGGCGTAAAATCGTTTGCGGTCATAAGGTTCAGAAACGTTTCATTTGTAAAATAGTTCAAGTGCTCCCAGGGGTTTATTTCTTTCGGTACAGGCTTGTTGCGTTCAAGCGCGCCTTTTATGTCGTTCCAGCTTTCATCGCGATATACATCACCGATCACGCAGGTAATATACGCAAACCCGCCCGGCTTCATAAGACTGGAGATTGTTTTGACCGCTTCCCCTGGATGATGAAGATGCTCTAATACTGAAGTCGACAAACATAAATCGAACGGAGCGTGTTTTAAAAGCTCTTCTTCAGATTCGCAAACTGTCGCTCCATTGCTTCTCGCAAACTCTATTTTCCATGACGTCACGTCAAACCCTATCGCCGTGACTCCCGGCCCGTGCGCCACTTGCAAAAAAGTCCCCCATCCGCATCCATAATCAAGAAGCTTGATGGCTATAGAATCCTTGCCACCCTTTCCGGTTACTGAAAGAAGATTGTGCCACCGTTTAAGATCACCTAAACGTCGTCCAATGGTGAGAACTTTACGTTTACTGATTCCAGAGTCGATAATTTCGTTATATACAATTTTCTCGCCTTCATCATCCAGGTGATACAAAGAGTAAATCAGGCCGCACTCTACGCAACGGACAATCGGATATTCCTGCTCCGCCGACAGTCCAAGCGCGGGAATCTTGCCAAGGTTGTACGATGGGTTATTTTTAGTGAAATGATCCTGTTTTAATATTACGACTTCCGATCTTTCAGAAGAAGAACATACTGGACACAATCTTTCTATCAGGGGCATCGTTATTCTTTAAAAAAAAGGTCAAAGGCTTTCTTGTAGTTAAGGATATTTTTATCCCATGTCCAATCATTCATGATGCTTTTACGGATGTTCTGGCTTAATCGTTTATAGTCAGCCGCGTTAAGCTTTCTTAATTCATCAAAAACTTTCGTTACCGAAGCTAAATTAGGTTCGACAAAAAAACCATTTTCTCCATGCTTTATAAGATCAGGCATATTGCCTACCCTGGTTGTGACAACTGGAACTCCGCACGCCGCCGCTTCCAGGGCAGGGTTGGGCGTGCCTTCGTGCCAGCTTACGCATAAATAGTAGTCTATCCCATGGTAAAACTGTGGCATGTCTTCATAGCGCACGGGGCGCTGGAACGAGTTTAACATCTTATCCACATATGTAGAATTTGCTATTAAGAAAGGTGGTATTTTGCTTTTCACTTTTCCGATAATTCTGCTATATATGCCATTGCCCTTGTTTCCTTGCCGACCAACGGAAAGCTCCTTCGGCTCAACTCCCTGCGATGAAAGCGCTTTAAAAGCTTCTTCCACGACAGAATAATTTTTTGCGGCCTTTTGTTTTCCAACCCAGCCAACCCGTATCTTATCATGGCTATATTCCCTGTCGCGCTTGGGGGAAAAAAGGTCTGTATCCAATCCGTTTGGAGCGTAAAAAAGATTTTTAATATGTGGGGAAAGCAGGTCATAAAGTATTCTGGAATTCGCGGTTACCACTTTAAACTTTCGCAAACAATTAACAGCCATATCGAATGTCTCTTTTAAGTCCCTTCCACTGGCAACTGTCGCAGCGGGATTCAGACCGCCACCTACGTTGTAATGGCTGGTAACGCTAGTCATGAACCTGCTGTAATCACCCTCGTCAAATTTTATTTGCCCGCTCTGTGAAAGCCCGGATGGTATACGCCATGTCGCAAAATATACATATGCGTCTCGAAGCTTGCCTTGATTCCATAAAATGGCAAACCTTGCCGCGCTTATTGGAATAAACTTTATATCACCAATGTGTTTTTGGATATATTCAAGGCGCCGCTCCTGAACCCAGCCAAGCGCGTCCGCCACAAAATAAACTACAGGTTTACTTCTATGATGAAGCATCGATCAATATAGTGTCAGGAAGCAAATAGGTCTCGTTTCAATTTCCTGAACGCTCTTTTTACGATATCGAGAGGACCGCCAGACCATCGCCCTGCCGGAGTTTTCAATTTTACCAAGTCCCTGAGGTTATCTTCGTCAAGACCTTCCACAACCACTTCTTCGATAAAAAGCTCTTTCATATTAGAAAGAAAATGGCGCGCTGTTGCGTAACCCAATGGTTTTTCTATAACAGGCTCAAGGTCCATCTCCGCTGCCGCTATCGTTAATATCGACTGGTCGTTTAACATCTTGTCCGGCCCAAGAGCCCGTATCCCCTTGGCCCATCTGCGCGCAAGCTCTGGAAATATATTCTCGCCGCATAAAAAGAGGCCGGAGTTTAGAATCCATGACGGTCTTTTATCGAACCCTACTTCATCTCTATAGTGAATCAGGGTGCGGGCGCTCCACCTGGACTCCGATACTTTATCTAACGGCAAATCTATATCGGCGGGGTCCAGCTCGTATAGCTTGTGAAACCAGAATTGTCCTGCGTACTTTTCGAAAATGGGGGTCGGGTCTTTATAAAAAATTATGTCGGAATCACACACCACAACCTCACGATCCGTATGCTTCACTTCATATTCCGACAGGGCAAACGCCTTGAACGAGAATCCCCTAAATTTTCCCAAGCTGGCGGAGGAAACTTCGCACGAAACGCCATCCAGCCTATCTTCTATAAACTTTTTTTCCTCATCTGAGCCAACAACGATTTCTATAGGCTCATAGTTAAACCTCTGCAACGACCGTACGCACCAGACCGTGAAAATA
>CAYNDB010000139.1:0-5591 GCA_964395915.1 uncultured Nitrospinota bacterium
GTTTCCCGAAAATAATAAAATAATATACTTAGTTATCAATTTCTGGAGTGATAAAACCTGCCAAAGGCAAATTCAACAGCGGAAAACCGGAAATCACCAGATCAATCCGCAATCTTTCAGCCATTCCTTTTCGTCAAATCGCTCTATGGCCCATTCCTGAAACGCGACCTCATTTTCGCTAAGATCATGGCCGTCGATGATGTCTCTATCATTTATGCTTTGCATGACAGCTTCCTGCATATGTCGCACGACCTGTCCATTATCCAAAGGCTCATTTTTACCTTTGGCAAGCGCAATGTCAGCTATTTCAAGTAATTCGCTCACTTTAATAGCCATGCCCAGCAATGTGCCGTTTTCTATCATTTTATTAGCTTTGAGAGCGTCCAGTAATGACATAACCTCATCGTCATTGGTCATAGCTTTTACTATCGCGTCTGAAAGTTCTTTGAGTTTCTCGTCCCGTTTTCTTTTGTCCATGATCAACTCCTTTGCTCGTGGGCGCCATACTTAACACTTATCGGCTTTTCGCCACTTTTTAATAAGCCCGACATATAATGCTGAATAGTGCAATATAGGCGCCGTTATCGGCGCGCAAAATTTTTGTAACCGCCTGTTTTTTTTACCACTCAGGATGTCCAAATAGAAGTGTTTTTACTTTTTTGCAAAAAATTGTCTGGGTCGGACAAAATTTGACAAAAACAAGTTTTAATAAAACGTTTTGGGAGTATCATAGTTATATTGTAGTTTTACTGTTACGTGGTTGATGAAGTATCTTTTTGCAGCTCTTGCCGTCACAATTATAATTGGCGCCTCCGGTTATTTATTTTTTGGCGAAAAGGCCGCGTCTATGGAGTTAAATGGGGAAACGCAGCCCCTCGAGCAAGACAATGAATCCTTGTCAATGCAAGCTTTTCTGGACATTGACGAAACATATGATGAGCATGAATATTCTGACCTGAAAAGGAGGGCTCAAGCGCGGCTGCGTGTGTTGAAAAACTTGGAAATAAAACAGGAGGAAACCTTGCTGCACATTAAAGAAAGTGACAGGGAAACTCAGGCCAGGAAAGACCGGGCGCAGGCCATTTCAGAATGGCTTAACAAATAATATCCCACAAACGATTGTAAATTGTTCATTTGTTTTTGAAGCTTTAATTTGGTCTTTTTCATTTGCCAGATATTAATGTATATTAATCCAATCCAATAAAATTTTATCCGACGTTTCTGAAATAAAGCGTCGGATAGCGGGGAATTTCTAACAATCCGACAGACTTTTAACTTCTTTTTTTGATGAACGAATTTCACCAGACAATAAAACCGGTTCAAAGAACCCAGGGCAGAACACCTCCGCAGAACATCGAAATGGAGCAATCTGTTCTTGGCGCAATTTTATTGGATAACAACGTCTTGTCAAAAGCTCTGGAAGTCCTTGCGGGCGCGGAAGATTTTTATAAACCGGCCCATCGCAAGATATATGACGCGATGATAGATCTGTATGAGCGCAACGAACCGACCGACCTGTTGACCCTTACCGAAAATCTGCGGAAAAGCGGTTTGCTGAATGAAATTGGCGGAACTGATTATCTTGCCGATCTTACAGACATAGTTCCCACTGCGGCCAATATCCGCGTTCACGCAAAGGTGGTTCGGGAAAAGGCGATATTACGCAAGCTTATAACAGTGGCGGGCGAGGTCGGCTCTTTGGCTTTTGAGGATTCTGAGGACATTGAGACTCTTCTCGACAGGGTTGAACGGATGGTTCTCGAGATTTCACAGGAGCGCGCCCGTAAAAGTTTCCTGTCGATGAAAACCGTAATCAATGCTGGAATGGAGACCGTGGCAAGGCTTTATGATAACAAGAGCCTTATCACCGGTGTCACTACAGGATACAAAGACCTGGACGAGAAAACCGCAGGGCTTCAACCTTCCGATCTGATTATAGTCGCAGGCCGTCCGTCTATGGGAAAAACCGCTTTGGCCATGAACATTGTGCAAAACGCGGCCAGCGATAACGATGAAGCTGTGGTGGCTGTGTTTTCCCTTGAGATGAACGCGGAACAGCTCGCGCTTCGTATGCTCTGTTCCGAGGCGAAGGTATCTGGCAATAAAATGAGAACCGGTTTTCTCGCCCAGAGTGACTGGCCCAAGCTTTCCGCGGCGGCGGGCCGTCTCCACGCCGCCTCGATTTTTATAGACGACACAGCTTCCCAGACAGCTCTGGATATACGCGCCAAAGCGAGAAGACTAAAAAATGAGCAGGGACGGCTCGACCTTATCGTTGTTGATTATCTGCAACTTATGAGCGCGCGCGGCCGGGTTGAATCAAGACATCTAGAGGTCTCTGAAATAACCAGATCGTTAAAACAATTGGCCAAGGAGCTTCATGTCCCAGTTATCGCCATTTCACAATTGTCTCGCAAAGTTGAGGACAGGGAAGGGAAAAGGCCGCAACTTGCCGACCTTCGCGAGTCCGGCAGTATCGAACAGGACGCTGATCTGGTGATTTTTGTTTACCGTGAAGAATTTTACGACAGGGACAAACCGGAGGCGCAGGGTAAGGCGGAGATAATCATCGGCAAGCAGCGAAATGGCCCGACAGGAGTAGTGAAACTTGCATTCCTCAAAGACTTCACCAGATTTGAAGACCTTGCGGCCGCTGATCCGGCTGGATATGTGGAGTTTGAAGAACAGTTTTAGCAAAACGCTGGCAACGTCTTTTGGGCGTTACCGTGGAAGCCGCTCGCTTCATGCGGTAAATAAATTATGGTAAAGCTCCATTATCCGGTCTACGCGGAGATTGATCTGGACCGTATGCATTCGAACCTTGATTTGCTCGGCAAGAGAGCCTCGGTTCCCATGCTTCCGGTGATAAAAGCGAACGCATACGGGCATGGCGCCGCGGCTCTGGCAAAGGAGATCGGCTCACGCAGTGATGTAGCGGGGTTGTCTGTCGGCACGGTAGATGAGGCGCTTGAGCTTCGCAAGGCTGGTTACAAGGGAAGGGCGCTGGTTCTCGACGGAGTTTTTGCCGAACAGGCGGCCCAAGTGGTTCGCCACAAGCTTGAAGTTGTCGTAAGCTCCATAGACCAAGTTAAAATGTTGGTGGCGAAAGCTGCGAGGTCTCCTGTCTCCATACACCTGAAAATAAATACAGGAATGACAAGGCTCGGCGCGGACCCTGAAAACGCTGTCGAGTTGTACAAAAAAGCCGCAAGCATGAAGAAAACGGCCATAGTTGGTGTGATGACGCATCTGGCTGATTCGAACAAGCGCAAAGGTTATGCCCCTACGCAAGTCAACATTTTTAATGATATCCTTTCTTCTATCCGGGCTTCGGGCTTTTCCATTCCAGCGAGGCATGCGGCCAACACCGCCGCTGTTTTTCTCCACCCAAAGGCCAGATACGACATGGTAAGGCCTGGCATTGGCGTATATGGAATCCAGGAATTTGGGGGAAGAGACGTGGGGCTAAAACCTGTTTTAAGTCTGCGGGCCAGGATCATGATTACGCGTCGCCTTCTGAAGGGTACGCCTGTCTCCTATGGAATGACATGGGTGGCTCCACGCAAATGCAAGGTAGCGGTAGTCTGCGCAGGCTACGCCGATGGATATTCCAGGAGCTTTTCCAACAAGGCGCATGCTATCATTAATGGCGGAAAAATAAGACAGATTGGTATTGTCTGCATGGATAACTGCTTGTTTGATGTTACCTACGCTAATGCAAAAACGGGAGACGTGGTAACTTTGATAGGCGAAGATAAAAAAGCGGCTGTGAAAGCTGTGGAACTGGCTCGGCTTGCAAAAACAATATCGTACGAAATACTCTGCGGGATAGGGCGGCGCGCGACACGTGTTTATATCCGTTCCGGCAAAGTTGAGAAGGTAGACCGGCCTAAATCATAACCTGAAGACCGTTTTCGGAGATGACAACTTGAAAACCTCTATTCCGATTGTCTCGAACCTCGGATCGCTCATGATATGGATCGCCGAGGCGACTGGTAAATCCACACTTTTCGCATGGCAGATCATGCGCTGGATAGCCAGGCCTCCACTGCGTTTGAGGGCCATTTTCGAGCAGATGGAGGAGATAGGATTTAATTCTCTTCCGGTTGTGGCGATCACGGCGTTATCCACCGGCGGGGTCCTTGCCTTACAAAGTTATGAGGGATTCCACAGGTTTGGGGCGGAAAGCATGGTCGGCACCGTTGTGGCGCTTTCCATGACCCGTGAACTGGGATGTGTGTTAACCGGTCTTATGGTGGCGGGTCGGGCTGGCTCGGCCATGGCTGCGGAGATAGGCACGATGCAGGTCACAGAGCAGATAGACGCCCTGTACACTCTTTCGGCCAACCCGATAAAGTATCTGGTGGTCCCTCGCTTCATCGCCGCTGTTCTTATGATGCCTGTTCTCGTCATCGTTTCCGACGCGGTGGGAATATTGGGCGGAGCCGGTATAGGCGTTGGCGTTCTCGACTCGAATCCTGTCGTCTATATGAAAAAGACGTTCGAATTTCTAAAACTCAACGACATCTACTCCGGACTTTTAAAGTCAATAGTTTTTGGAGCTATTATCGCAACTGTCTGTTGTTACCAGGGGTTTTATACCAAAGGAGGCGCCGAGGGTGTTGGCTCCGCCACTACGAGGTCTGTGGTGATTTCGTGCATCATGATACTTATTGTCGACTACATTATGACGGCGATGCTGTTTGGCGGAGGCGTGTGATGGCGGAAGATCACATAATCGAAGTTATAGACATTCACAAATCGTTCGGGAACAAGGTTGTGCTTGACGGAGCGAGTCTTTCGATACGGAGAGGTGAGTCTATGGTAATTATCGGCGGTTCGGGCTCTGGCAAGTCCGTGTTGATAAAGCATATGATTGGTCTGTTGACGCCGGATGCGGGCAAGGCGCTGGTAAACGGGCAGGATGTCGCCAAGCTAAACGAAAAAGAGCTTGATCAGTTGCGTCGCAAGTTCGGGATGCTGTTCCAGGGAGCCGCTCTTTTCGACTCGCTGACAATCGGTGAAAACGTCGGTTTTGCGTTAGGGGAACATACCAATAAATCGAAAAAAGATATAGAGAAGATCGTTACGGAAAAGCTTGAGCTTGTCGGCTTGAAAGGTGTTGAAAATTTAAAACCCGCAGAGCTTTCCGGCGGTATGAAAAAAAGGGCTGGGCTGGCCCGCGCCATCGCAATGGATCCGGAAATAATCCTGTATGATGAGCCTACGACGGGTCTGGACCCTGTGATGTGCGACCAGATAAACGAGCTTATTGTGTCGCTTCAGAAAAAAATAGGAACTACAGCGGTTACAATCACTCACGACATGGTCTCTGCAAATAAAATCGCCGACAGGATAGCCATGCTGTATCAAGGTAAATTTATCGCGGTGGGAACGCCGGAGGAAGTTTTATTTTCAGAAAGGCCCGAGGTTGCGGAATTCTGCTACATTGGTAAAATTATTCGGCAGACTGAAGCGATCCAGGGAAGATAAAGTATACTAGTGAAACAACTTATGAAAATTATGTATATGGTAGGCGTGTAGGCCGATGAAAGTTTTTACGGCTGAAACAAAGGTTGGGCTGCTTACCA
>CAYNDB010000140.1:0-5586 GCA_964395915.1 uncultured Nitrospinota bacterium
GGGATTTTCCCCTTTTCCTCAGAAACTTTCAGAGCTTCTTTAGAAAGAGGAAATGTCGCAAGGTCAATTTCACCTGAGACGCCCGAAGCTTCCAGAATTCTGTAAAGGTCGAGCGCGACACCATCTGAAACATCTATCATGGCCGAAGCCAGCCTGTTTTTGGCAATGATTTCCCCCCACTCCACCCTGGGGGTTGGCGTTTGGTGGCGGGCTATTAGCTTGCGCTCATGTTTCTTGTAGTTCTTTTTTGCGGACGATAACAGGTCGAGCCCAAGGGCGGAGTCCCCTGGAGTTCCTGTGACAAATATATAATCCCCGGGCTTGGCTCCGCTACGCAACGCTTTACGTCCATATTTTACCTCCCCCAGCGCCGTTACGGTTATCGATATTTCCCGCTTTGCGGATGAAAAATTTCCGCCAGCCAAAACGCACCCAAACGGATCCAAAGCCTCTCTAAAACCTTTAAGGAAGGACGACATCCACCTTTTGTCTATTTTCTTTGTGACGCTCAACGATAGAAAAAGAAATTTTGGGCTCCCACCCATAGCCGCGATATCGGAGAGATTGACTGCGGCCGCCTTCCACCCAAGCGCCTTCGGTGTGGTCAGCTTTTTTTTGAAATGGACATTTTCAACCAGTGTGTCCATAGTGACAAGCAGCTCATGCTCTGGCGAGACTTTTACAGAAGCGCAATCGTCGCCGATGCCAAGAAGAAGGTTCGGGTCTTTTTGACGAAAAGTTTTCTCTATCTGGCGGATTAATTCCAGCTCTTCAATATGGCCCATAAGAATAGAGGCCTAACCGCTCCTTTGTTCTTTATACCAGGATACTGTCCGGCGCATTCCATTCACTACATCCACTTTTGCTTCATACCCCAGAAGTCTTTCAGCTTTCGAAATGTCGGCCAGAGAATGCTTTACGTCACCCGGTCGCACAGACCCTATTACGGGATCCGGTTTCTCATTAATAGCGTCTAGCTCCAGAAGCAGGTCGGCGATCATATCGTAAAGCTCGGCAAGTGAGGTTTCGCCCCCGTTGCCGATATTGTAATAGGTGTTAACGGCATCAGAGCAGGCTAAGGCTCCCAGAATATTCGCGTCGACCGCGTTATCAACAAAAGTAAAATCGCGGGAAATTGTGGGATCACCGTTTATCACAGCTTTTTCTCCGTTGAGCAGCGCGTCAAGCCATTTCGGAATAACCGCGGCGTATGCCCCCTCCGGGTCTTGCCTCGATCCGAAAATATTAAAATAACGCAACCCGACAAACTCGATACCATATGAGTTGGCGGAAGCCTCGGCGAATATTTCGTCCGATCTTTTGCTGGCGGCGTATGGGGAAAGAGCCGCGCCTATAGTATCCTCCACCTTCGGCAATTTGGGATGGTCGCCATATACCGATGATGAGCTTGCGTACACGATCCTTTTAACGCCAAGGTCAGCGGCCGCTTTGACGACCGTCATAAACCCCTCCACATTGGAGCGCACAGTGTTTATCGGCTCTTCAATGGAACGTGGAACAGAGCCGAGCGCGGCCTGATGAGACACCACATCCACCCCTTGCATGGCCTCGTTTACAGCGGAAGGGTCCAGAAGGCTTCCCTCAACAAATGTAAAGCGGCTCCAGTTTTCAGAGCCTACAGATTTTTTAACGCTCTCGAGATTTATTTTATGCCCGGTCGCAAAGTTGTCCAAGCCGCGTACTGTCTGGCCGTGACTTAACAGGCGTTCGATAATATGCGAGCCTATGAAACCCGCGCACCCTGTGACAAGCCATGTTTTCTTACTCGCAGCCAGCTTGACATTAACATCAACCATATATTACCTCGAAATTTTTTCCAAAAGAGACGCAATTAAAGCTTTGTTTATTATACATTTATGCTTTCAAATTAAAAGCGCGATTATCCAATATCCCCAAGCTCGAACCTTTCCCTCCAATGTTCTTTAAGAGCGTGTTTAAGCTCTATATGCTCCGGTTTTTCAAGACGCGGGTCTTCCTCGATTATTTTAAACGCCGCTTTTCTGGCTTCGGTCAGAATTTTATGATCTCTTAAGATATCACCTATTCGAAATTCCGGCAGGCCGGATTGTTTCACTCCAAAAAAATCTCCCGCGCCACGGATCGCAAGATCCTCTTCAGCTATTTTGAATCCATCCTGGTATTTGACCATGGCTTTAGTTCTTGCCCATCCGGGTGACCCCGGCTTTGTGTCCGCCATCAGAAAACAATACGATTTATGTTCGCTCCGGCCCACTCTCCCGCGAAGCTGATGAAGCTGGCTTAAGCCAAATCTTTCCGCGTGCTCTATCATTATCACTGTCGCGTTCGGCTGGTCTATCCCCACCTCTATGACCGTAGTGCTCACTAGTATATCTATCTCCTTTTTGGCGAAACGCTCCATTATTTCGTCCTTCTCGGAGCTTTTCATCCTGCCGTGGATAAGGCCGAGCCGTAATCCGGCAAAATCTTCCGAGCCAAGTTTTTCGAACATCGATGTCGCCGCTTTAAGCTCCAGCTTTTCGCTCTCCTCAACGAGAGGATATATTATGAACGCCTGCCTTCCTTTCTCCACCTCGCGGCGTATTGCGTCGATCGCCCTGCTTCGTTTGGCCGGCGGGAATATTGAGGTTGCCACAGGCGACCTGCCCGGCGGAAGCTCGTCGATCACCGATACGTCTAGGTCGCCATAGATCGTCATGGCGAGAGTCCGTGGAATTGGCGTCGCCGTCATGATGAGTGTGTGGACATGTTTTCCCTTGCCGATAAGCTCCGCCCGCTGACGCACGCCAAACCTGTGTTGCTCGTCTATGACGACAAGCCCGAGATCGTGAAATTTGACACCCTCCTGAACAAGGGCGTGTGTGCCTACAATTATATGAGCTTCACCTTTAGCCGTCCTTTCCAACGCCTCGATCTTGCCCTTCACGCCGGATGTAACAAGCTCCACATCTACCTTCGTATCTTTAAGCAGGGCTGAAATATTTTTAAAGTGTTGCGCCGCCAAAATCTCTGTTGGCGCCATAATGGCGGCCTGCTTACGGTTGCGCACAGCGATAAGGGCCGCGGCCACAGCCACAGCTGTCTTGCCGGAGCCAACGTCTCCTTGTAAAAGACGGTTCATCGGGTTTTTGGAGCTTACATCCTTTGCTATTTCGTTTAACACCCTCTGTTGCGCGCCGGTAAGCTTGAACGGCAGAATCGAATATATTTTCTCCATTAGCGCGGATGTCGTTTCGAGCGCCGCTTCCGGAATTTCTTTTTTCATCGTCCGGCGTTTGAGCGCAAGCCCTGCCTGGACAAGAAAAAATTCGTTGAATATAAGTTTTTTCTGTTCAGGAGTTTTAAAATCGTGAAGCTTTTGCAGGTCCGCGTCTTTCTCCGGCCAATGGACACGCCGGACACAATCGGCCAATGGGGGAAGCCTGTATTTTTCGTTCAGCGTATCCGGCGTAAAATCGCGTAAAAGGTAAAGCCGCTCCAGCGCCAAGTTGATAACTGAACGAACGACCTTTTGCGTAAGCCCCTCTGTCAGGCTGTATATGGGAACTATCCTGCCAAGGTGAAGAGAGCCTTCGGCTCCAAGCTCTTCCGCTTTTTCAACATCCGGGTGAACGATAACTTTCGAATGACGATATTTGTTGAATGAAACCTTTCCAGAGACTATCCATTCGGATCCGATTTGGAATTTCTTCACCATCGCTTTTTCCGAAAAATGAAACCATGAGGCGCGCAAAACCCCGGTTTTGTCTTCAAACGCCACTTCGAAAATTGGTCTGCGTCCACGGCCTCGGCCAGAGGAGCCCGCCGACCTTACCTTCGCCATCACGTTTTCCACTTCACCGAGCCTGATTTCGGAAATGGTTTTCATATTGGAGCGGTCCTCGTAACGGACAGGGAAATGAAAAAGCATGTCGCCTATGGAATGGATATCCAGCTTTTTAAAAAGCTCCGCCCGCTTAGGCCCAACACCTTTTAGATATTGGACGGATTCAGTAAGCTTGTTAGATGAAAATGGCATCCGGTATCACGCGCTATTAAATCAGGTTGAAATGAATGTTAATAGAAATATACACGGTATGGCAAACGCTTTACGTTTCAAATGGCTTGTATTTCCCCTTATATCAAGGTTTGCCTGAATTCCATCCTTTGGTGTTGTACAATTGTTACCCAAAGTCACGTAACACGCAGGGACAGAAGCTTTGATGGAAAAATCGCATCACGCTAAAAAAGGGATCATTTTAGCCGGCGGGGCCGGGACCAGGCTCTATCCATTAACACTTACTGTAAGCAAGCAACTTCTGCCGGTGTACGACAAGCCGATGATCTATTACCCCCTATCAACCCTTATGCAAACCGGGATCAGGGATTTTCTTATAATTACGACTCCCGAAGATCAGGCTTCCTTCTACAAGCTTCTTGGATCGGGAGAGCGTCTTGGCGTCAACATTTCCTACGCCGCGCAACAGAAACCGGAAGGGTTGGCGCAGGCGTTTATCATCGGCAGGGATTTTATAGGCGACGACCCTGTCTGCATGATCCTTGGGGACAACATATTTTACGGCGAAGGGTTGCCGGAAACGATAAGGCGAACAGCCATGTCGAACAACGGGGCGACAATTTTTGGCTATTGGGTAAAAGACGCAAACAGATATGGCGTGGTCGAGGTCGATAATAACGGTAAACCTGTCAGCATTGAGGAAAAACCTGAAAAGCCAAAATCGAACTGGGCGGTGACAGGATTGTACTATTACGACAACGATGTGGTGGAGATCGCCTCCAAGCTTAAGCCCTCGGCGAGAGGCGAGCTTGAGATTACCGACGTTAACAGAGAATATCTCAGGCGTGGAAAGCTGAAAGTGGAGCTTCTGGGAAGAGGCGCCGCATGGCTCGACGCCGGAGCGCACGACTCGTTGCTGGAAGCCGGATCCTTTATCGAAACTCTCGAAAAAAGACAGGGGCTCAAGATCGCCTGTATAGAAGAGGTCGCATACCATATGGGCTATATCGACAGGAACGCCCTTAAGGGGATAGCTGCCAAGCAGGCCGGTAACGACTATGGATCATACCTCCTCAGGGTTTTAGAGGAAGGTTAGGGCGACCTCGCTATTTTGTTATAGCGCTTCTTGTGCTTTCGCTCTTCGTAGAGCTTTCCTGCACGAGCGTTGCGTTTACGTACAGCCCGTTATAGGCTTTCACTGTTCTGGCCCACGGGAGAAAGCCTTCCTTTGCCACCTGCATGTGATGCACACCCTCTTTCATCGACACCTGCACGGGGGTGGAGCCGATATATACACCGTCGACTTCTATATCGGAGTTTGAAGGAGTAGACTCTATGAGCACTGAAACCTTTCGCATCAAGAGCGGCATGGGAGTGGTTGTAACCACAACCTCCTCGGCGGGAGGCGCGGCTGCCGCTACATCCTGAATGGCCTCAGCCCCTCCGGCGCTGGTTGGCGGTATGGCGATAGGAACTCTTTTATTGGTGTCATCGTCAAACCCGCCGGCAAAAGAAGAGGCGGCGCCAAATATGAAAATCGTGGCGACAAGCGTTAATATCCTGATCATGGTTTTATCTCTCCAACATGG
>CAYNDB010000141.1:0-5563 GCA_964395915.1 uncultured Nitrospinota bacterium
ATCCGTATGCTTCACTTCATATTCCGACAGGGCAAACGCCTTGAATGAAAACCCTCTGAATTCCCCCAAGCTGGCGGAGGAAACTTCGCACGATACGCCATCCAGCCTATCTTCTATAAATTTTTTCTCTTCATTTGAGCCGACGATGATCTCGATAGGCTCATAGTTAAACCTCTGCAACGACCGTACGCACCAGACCGTGAAAATAGCGGAATTTAATCCACTGGATGAAAGTATAATTACAGGTTTTTCCACGGTTAGTTTTTCCAACTCTCTATGACGTCGATATTTTTTTCGTAATTGCCATCGAGGATGACGTTTTCGCAGACCCCCTTTGTGAACAAAGATCGGACCGCCTCATCACCGCACAACATGTTAAATCCATTTTTTCCCATGACAGAGCTAAGAGTTGTCAGGTCATAATAGTAAAGATGGGCTATCTGAACAGATGAGAAAAAATTGTTGCTCTTGTTTCTCAAACCGGGAACCTCGACATAAACAATGGCGTCATCGGCCATAATCTTTTCCGCTTGCTTTAAAAACTTGTCAGGATCGGATATATGTTCAACAAGGTGGCTAAGTATCAGAAGATCGGCCTTCACCCCCTCGCTCTCCATGGTTTCGACACCTCCGAAAAATGTTTTCACTCCTTTGCTGTTCGCAAGCTTAACGCATCCGGAATCGAACTCGCATCCATACGCCTCTTTTCCACGTTCCTGAAAATATTTCAGGATTCCTCCAGGGCCGCACCCCACCTCCGCGACAACATTTATCTTAGCGTCTGGCCTATGCTTTTCTATATATTCGTATATCTTTTTTCCACGTCGATGGCTTCTCATGAAATAGCCATCGTCCATAGGGCTTGCGCCACGGTATAGCGCCCTGTAATCCCGTTCATAAAACTGCCTCAAAGTCTCATCCTCCGGCTTCGGGTTTAGCAGGCCAAGGCCGCACCGCTTGCACAAGGTCACACCTATAGGAAAACCAAATGAATCCCTATAAGCTACAGGCTCAAGGTTTTCGGAGCCACACAGGCAGGAGACCACGCTCTCCAGCTTATATTCGCCATTTGAAAATTTACGCTTTACCTTCTTTTGTATTAACGATGTTCTCAGCGAGGATAAAAAAGATAGCATTCCCGAATATTATTTTTCAGCCGAGCTTAGAAACCAGAAAGCGTTATCAAACCATTTATAAACGTCGCTTTCGGTGAACCGTCCTTCGTTAACAAGCTGTTTTGCCAAAGGGTACGAAAGGAGCTTGTCACGATGGATTGTTTGCCGAGCCACTACCGGAATCTCCATCTCACCATCGCAATGCCTGTCCGCGTAATTGGAGAGCGCCCCCATCCTCCGGTTGCCATCTATATATTGGAAAACAGAGCCCAACTCCGGATGAACCAGCTCAAAGCCAGGGATAGGAGTTGAGCCATGATTAAAACCTTTCTCAAATATAGAATCGAATACTTTTAAGGTGTCTTGCAAAACAGCGTCAAACCCCCGTTTGCGTTGTTGCGTTTCATTATCCGCAATGGCTCTTTCTTTTAAACTCCATGGGACGACCCAGTATACAGGCTCTCTCTCAAGCCCTTTCGGCGGATGCGCCACCGCTTCATCGTTCCAATTGGTTTGGGCGGTACGCAGTTTATAGTATTTTGTTTGCGCGACATCAAACCCGTTTCGTCCTTTTTGAGAGTATAAATCCGCAACTTCCCTTTCCGCGCTTTTATTGGCTGGCAAAAAATATTTATTAATCATCCGTGAAATCGGAAAAGTTTTGTATGGATTATAGCGGGGCGACTCGGTCAAAAGTATATAGCCACGCGCATGATCGTAGCTGGTCTCATTTACGATGGAAAGCCCCGCCCCTTCCACCAGCGCTTTAAGAGATCCGATCCCCTTGCCCCTCCCACCATCTTCAAGAGGGTTGCCCTGAAACAAGATATATCGGGATATTGTGGAGACTCTTTTTATCGTGTTTACCTGAAGTTCGGTAACTTGATCGCGTGAAAGGTGAGAGTATTCCTCGGTTTTACCGATATGGTATATGACCAGAAGCATGAGAGCGAGATCGAAATATCCCAGCCCTTCGTAATTAAAATCCTCCATTGGCCCTTGATAGATTCGCACCGGGTAGCGCCTGTCATGAAGCTTCGAAAAAGTTTTTGCGACAAACTGCGCCTGCTCAAAATAATGATCGTCTTTTTCCACGCCAACCACTTCGCGCGCGCCACGCTGCGCAACCTCGTTAATAAAAAGTCCGGCGTTGCAACCGATGTCGAGAACCCGTTTTCCTTTGAGAGAAAATGGCAGATTCGGTTCGATAAATTCCCGCCATTTTGCGATTCCTCTATCGAGAGAGCTTTTCCGAAAGCTGGCTCCTGTTTTATCAGTCGCCGGAGTGCGAAGCCCGTAGCCGAAATCGACCGGCTGGTACCATGAGCGCAGTCGATTGATTTCATCAACAAGCCCGCCACGGGCTTTGATATGCCTTAAAAGGCGAGTCATTACACCCAAAGCCTGTTTGATGAAAACTTTTCCTTAGTTAGCGCTATGGAAAATTGGATTAAAGAATCAGGAGAGTAATTCATTGAAGCTATTAATTACGTAAATGTTTTTCCCTTTAAAGTATTCTTCCCAGTTTTCAAATTCCGAATAATTCGACATAAACAAAAAATCAATTTCAAATTTGGACGCCGATTCATAATCGAGCTTGCTATCTCCTATAAACAGAGCCGGCCGTATAAGATTGTTAGAATCCACTTCATGTTTTAATATACTTTCTTTTGTATCTGGGCTTCCAAAAATTGAATCGAAATAAACATCCAGCCCTCTAATGGCGAAAACCTTCCTTAGCTCCTCCTGGCTTCCTCCAGAAACAATTATTTTCCGGACTCCCGCAGGAAGAGATTCCAAAAACTCACGCGCCCCTTCCGTTTCCGGGCAAGAAATTAATTTTTGTTTTACCAAATCACCAAATTTACTGATACAGCTTTCAAGCTCTTTATCGAAGTCGCTTTTGTCCAAAATAGTCTCAAAAAAATATCGAAACTTTTCAAAACGTGACACACCTCCATTATCCATATGGTAGCGAACCAGCAAATCGGCCATTTCTTTACCATACGGCAAGGCCACTTCAAAAAAGGCGTCTGTTTTTAGCTGATTGGAGTCAAGGATAACGCCATCGCAATCGAATATCCAGGTGTTATAGCTCATGGTGTCTATCACATCCCTCTCCGTTTCATCTCAGCTTCCACGGTGGCCACATCCTCTTTTACATCTACAGCGTATGAGCTTTCTACAAATGGGACCATTCTTACCTGAACACCCAGATCGAAATATCTCAAGATTTCAATATCCTCATATCCTTCCACCTGGCTCTTTTGTTTACACTCCCCAAATACTTTTAGCTCGTCTTTATTAAAAGCGTATATGCAGACTTGCTTCCAATATTTTTCAGGCATATTGGAATCCGACTTGTGCCCGGGAATGGCGGCTCTCGACATATATATGAGCCTATTTTTCGAGTTTGCGACAACTTTGGGTATGTTTACATTTTCAGGATTTTCATTTTCGCCAAGCTCACACATTCCGCATATAACCTCATCCGGATAGAGCTTTTTTGTTTCAATAACTTTCTGTATATTCCTTGGATCCACCAGAGGCTCGTCACCCTGAACGTTAATATATATGTCCGCGTCTATTTCCATTGAAGCAAAATATAACCTGTCCGTTCCTGTCAAAGCCTCCTGGGGGGTCATGATCGCTTTATATCCATTTTCCTGGACAAGATCGAATATACGGTCGTCATCTGTCGCAACAAATACATTTTCCTTCACAACCGCTTTTGAAGAAGCTTCTAGAACCCAGATGATCATAGGTTTACCGGCAATTAATGTCAGAGGTTTACCGGGAAACCGGCTCGATTTATAGCGGGCTGGGATAATGAGCGCAATATCCATCTTTTATCTTGATAACGGAATTGAAAACGTTCTTGTATAATTATAAATCAGGTGAGTATATGGAAGTCTGCTCCATCGGATATGTGGTGGGAGTCACCGAAACCAGAGGCGCGCCTCCGGCGAATTCCTCGTATCGCTCCAATAGTTTTCCCATTATATTTTGTCTCGGGTCACCATGGCTATATCCGTCAAATCCTGCCATGAGCGCTTTTTTTGCTCCTCCAGCGGACGCTATGGCCAGAACATATGCGACAACCAGTGGATATGGTATTGTGCATCCTGTTGAAGTCACGTCAAAAACT
Source organism: uncultured Nitrospinota bacterium (assembly GCA_964395915.1). GTDB lineage: Bacteria > Nitrospinota_A > UBA7883 > UBA7883 > JAJRTC01 > CAYNDB01. The sequence continues at coordinate 4,264 of CAYNDB010000141.1, forward strand.
CCCTCGTTGACCTTCATTCCAAAATCTAAAACCTCTATCCCCTTGGTGTTCTTTAATACAGGCTCATCCAGCGAGCCGATCGGAATAATCAAAGGCCTTTTCAAAGATTTATATTTATCGGCATCCATCAGGACTCTTATCTTGTGGCATGCCGCATAGGCTGTCACAAGCTCCGGTGGAAAAAGGTTATTTACATTAAGGCATATCACAACAGGTTTTTCCCTCTCGACATAATTTACAAGACCGCTCAAGTGTTTTTCAACCCCAGGGCCAGACCCTATGACTAAAACATTTCTATTTTCGGCAAATCCTTTGGCGGACCAGGCTCCGTCGCTCGACTTATGTTGTCCGATCATGGCAAGCTGAAAGTTTTCGTCAGAATAGGATGCCGCTCCGGAGTCCCTCAGATATTCAAGAGCCGAAATTACGTGGTGCGCGTCATATCTTTCATGGCTCAGCATCTCCTGGACATAGGTTGGGTGAACCTCATACATGGCGGACAAATGATACAGTAGATTGGATCCCCATTTATACTTTTCCCGAAGCTTTTCAAAATACTCAATCACGAGGGGAAACACGGCATCTGGGTTGTATTCTTCGATATTCCTTTGGATAAGCTCGAGAAGTATTAGTTCTGTTTTGGCATTGCCAGCCCCCCTCCCGATACCCATGATGGTTCCGTCAAGCCATGTCGCGCCATTGTCAAAAGCTTTCATGGTGTTCACTAAGGCTGTCCCCATATTGTCATGAGTGTGAACGCCTATAAGCGTCCCCCAGCTAGATGATATCGCTTCAATAGTGTGTACGATTGATTCGACGCTCATATTACCGAAAGAATCGGCAAAATAAAGAACATCAACTGCGTCAGACTTTGCTATATTTAACGCGGCTTCGGAAATTTGTTCAAAACTCTTTCCACCGGCTTGCATCAGGTTTACGGTAACGAAATATCCCAGTTCCTTTAACCTTGTTACTATGGGGCCCAGTTGATCGATATTCGCAAAATGGGTCGCAACACGAACAAAGTCGACCGGTGATTCCGATGACTTTACAAACAACTTATCCACTCCGGCTGCTGGGCCGTCTGGATATTTAATCATATCGCTGGCGTTTATCATCACCCCTGCAAGAGCGTTTTTCGGCAGGTCCAGAGTTTCCAGATAATCATCAGTGCAATACGCAAAAGGACCGTAAAATTTGTTTTGAGGGAAATATCTGAAGCCAAGCTCGATAGCGTCCACTTTGGCGGATTCCATGGCTTTTAAGTATGCGGTCACTATTTCCTCGGGAAAATCCCAAT
>CAYNDB010000142.1:0-5443 GCA_964395915.1 uncultured Nitrospinota bacterium
ATCTGGAGCCCGCGAAGGCTACGGCAAAAGATTCGAGCCCGGCGGCGCCCTCCTCTTTGCAAGCTCAGCCCGAATTCTTGGCCAAAGCTGAAACTGGCAAGTCTCTAATAAGGAAAACTGACAAAGCTACTGTCCTGGCTTCGTTCGACATGGGGGTAAACGCCCTGCTTTCTTACGACCTCGATAAAGACGGGGTGGATGAGCTTGTGGTCGGGCTTGAAAGGAAGGTGGCTGTTTTCAAGGTTGATGGAGGCGGTCTTACAAAGATATGGGAAAAAGATATGGGGCGAAGAAGCCAGGTAGCCGGGCTTTCAGCTGGCGACTTTAATGATGATGGCGTTGTGGAAGTTTATGTAAACGGCCTGAGTGAAGACACCGTGTCATCGATGATATTCGAGAGCGCTGGCTCCGGAGGGTATAAAACCATCCGTGAAAATATGGACTATCTTTTTTACTCAGGCTCCGATGGCAAGCTATACGGCCAACTTCAGGAGCCAGATATGAGCCTGGATGAAAACATCTATTCACTTGCATGGTCGGGCTCCGGGTTCAAATCTTCCCTGTTCATAAAGTTGCCGGAGGATAAGCGGTTAAGCGGCCTTACGTTTTTCGATATCGATGGTGATGGAGTGATGGATGTGGCCGGATATAACTATCAGCACGGGTTAATGTATCACTCCAGCGTAAATAATGGGTGGGAGAATATATCGGGGGAATATGGCGGATCGAACATTTATCTTACTATTCCTACAGATGAGGAGATAATTCTCACACAGGAGTTTCAGCCGGTTATTATGCCTTTGTCCGGAGATGGAGATTATAAAAAGCTGGTGGTCGTCAAGAACCATCCAGCCATTGGATATTTTGTCGATTCTCCTACGTTTACTAAGTCGCAGATGTATATTTTGGAACATGATGGCATGGGGTATTTCAAAAAAGCCGAGACGCCCCTTGCTAATGGCGTGATCCAGGGAATCACAAGATACGACGCCCGACGCCCGAATCTAGTCATTATTTCGGTCACGGAATCGAGTATTTTTGGAAAGGCGAAGTCCAAAATTATCCTGATGAATCTCGACCGTTACTAGAGAAATTATGAAACAATTATCTACATCCGCCTTGCTTGCGGTTTTACTATTTATCGCAGTCGCATATGCCGGCGCCGCTAACGCCAAAACGCCCCAGGAAAAAATGGCGGATAATGTAGCCTCGCTCATATCTCCTTTTGAAAGCCATGTGGCCAAAGTTTCAGGATCGACGGTATATATCACAATTCCCCAAAAAGGCATGCTTGTGAAAGGCGCGCTTGGAGAAATAGTGGGCGCGGATGGCTCGAAAGCGGGTTTTGTGAAAATTGTTTCCGTAGAAGAAAAGTACGCCGTGTGTGACATTCTCAGGAAAAGTGGAGAGATAATACCGGGTCGGTCAATAATCCGTGGTTTGTATCCGCCAGCCCGTGTTTTGTGGCTTGAACAGGAGCCTAAGGATAGCGATAAACTTTATAAACTTTCCAGAGTGCGGGAAAGTGTCCGGACACGCGGCTCAATAGATATTTCGTCGGCGGACGTGGCGGAATATTTTCTTCGAAAGTTTCAGGGAGTCCCTCTTTATGGCATACCACAAAACGCCCTTGCAAAAGTGGCGCAAGCTGTCGGGGCCGACCTTATAGCTCTTTCAATGATTGAGGACAACAAAAATGATGTAACCGCGGCGCTAATGGTGCTGGGGCCTTCCGGGGGGCGGCTTGTTTCCTTTAAGGAAAAGTGGCGTAAGGATAAAGCCGAGCCTGAAAAGAAACAGACTAAAAGCGCTGTGGCTGGAACGGGATCTATCAGTGTCAAGGGGAAGCGTGGAGATGGGTTTTTACAAGCCGCGTGGGATGGATCCATTGCCGCCGCTCAAATCCTTGGGAACAAAACCATGGATATTCGTGAGCAGGTTAGGTGGAGCCGGTATCAGCTTGATGTGAAGGTCTTGTCAGCGTCATGGGTTCGTTATGGCGTTGCTGCGGACCTTAGGCTCGCGGTTCTCGATCCTGGAGGCCTTCGCATAATGCGTCCGGATGACGGGAAGCTTAAACCGATGGCTGAGTACAGGGTGGAGCGTCGTGGACTGAGGCCTGTCAGCGTTTCCTCGTTTGATACGGATGGAGATGGGAAAGATGAGATTTTCGTCAACGCTTTTCTTGACAGTAACCTTGCGTCTTTTGTCATAGAGATAGAAGGGGATAATATTAAAGTTTTGTCTGACAGCTTGCCTTTCTATTTTTCTGTGTCGTCAGACGGAGCCCTGCTTGCCCAAAGAGGCGCCAGGGTCTTTACAGTCACGCGAACGGGCGCCGAGCTGGAATTTGTCCCGGCGTTCACATTACAAGGAGAAGAGATACCTCTTGGAATTAACAGATTTGATATTGATGGCGATGGAACGCTTGAGCTTGTTGGCATGCTGTCCCAAGGCAGGTTGATTATATTCACGCAGGCCGGTCGTCCCGCCTGGAAAGGAATCGGGTTTGGCGCCACTGGCAGGATTGCCATCCCTTCAGATGATGAGCATTCTTATACGGCGCTCACTGTTCCGCCGAAAGTTCTTCCGGTAAAAGATGAAAAAGTGGGCCTGACCATAGCGGTGGCGGGGGCAAAACATAAAGAAAGCGGAATATTGAAACGCGCCTCCCTCAAAGACGGCTCCATACGGTTCGTTACAGTGGAAAAGGGGAAATACATCGTGCAGGACACCTTATGGTCCACTGAAGGCTGGATAAGCGACCTTATAGCCCCGGCGCTTGCCACCGGCCCTTTCGCGGAAAGCGGAGCGCTAGGCTATATCAGGGTATACTCCGGCCTTGTTTACGACGAGTCGGAGATATTCCTCCCTTACGAATGAAACCGTTGCTTTGGAAATAGAGCCTGAAAGCTATTTTTCCTCAATAGTAACTTTCATTTCAACCCTTTCAACAGGGTTGTCCCGCGCATCACGTTTCTCGGCGACGATCTTGTCGACAACGTCAAGGCCGTCAATAACCTCACCAAAAACAGTGTATTGACCATCCAGGAACGATGCGTCGGCCACACAGATAAAAAACTGAGAGCCAGCGCTGTTCGGGTCTTGAGACCTGGCCATAGACAGAGTTCCACGTTTATGTGGTTTTTTGGAGAACTCGGCGTCAATCGTATATCCAGGCCCGCCTGTGCCATGGAGCGCCTTGTTACTTGCGTCTTTGCTAAGTGTGTCTCCACCTTGAATCATGAACCCAGGTATCACCCTATGGAATGTGGTTCCATCATAAAATCCTGATTTCGCAAGTTTTTTAAAATTTTCAACATGTCCTGGAGCCACATCCGGGAAAAACCTTAATTTAATTTTCCCGTGACGCGTATCTATAATGGCTATCTCTTCCACTTTTTTTCCTTTCTTTTTGACTGCCGCGTTTTCACTTGCAACGGAGTTGGTAGCCGGTATTAGCGAAGCAATCAACATGGCCGATAGAAAAATTTTCAGTAACGTTTTCATTATTATTTCAATCCTCAAAATCAAAAAGTGTAATTCTATCAGGGCAGGCATGGGAATGTCCAATAAAGGAATAAAACTTTGAAACCAAAAGGGGAGATTTGCATCATAATAGTGCGTTAGGTAAAGTGTATGGAAACCTGAGGTTAAAGATAAATATGCCAATATATGAATATATCTGTCAAAGTTGCGGCGCTGAATTTGAAAAGCTGACATCGCTTGCTTCCGCTCATCTGACACAGGATTGTCCGAGTTGTGGAAAGCCTAAAGGGGAGCGTATAATGTCTGTAAGCTCCGTCGGGGCGAACGGGCAGGGCGCAAGCTCTGGAGCTTCCTCGTGCGGTTCGACCGGCTTTGGCTGAGGCGTATAATTTTCCGGCCCGTGCGGTCGGTTTCACTTTTATGATGAGGGCTTTTATATAATGTCATGGGATGGGCTGTTAATCATTGTCGCAGTCATTTTGGTAATGGCTTTGACTGGCGGCGGTGGATGAAGACCTTCTGGCAAATGCTAGTTTCGCCGTGTGCGAGACAATAATGATCTGGCAGACTACTAACCGATAATGAGCCATGTCGCCATCTATTACGACCCTGCTTTTCTGCGACACGACACAGGCTCTCATCCTGAAAACGCTCACAGGCTGGAAGCGATAGTATCGAACCTCAAATCAGCTCCTTTTGCGGAGAAGCTTTCATGGATCACGCCTGCTCCGGCCGAAATTTCCGACATTGAACTGGTTCACACGCCGGAATACATACGCCATATTGAAAACGAGATTAAATCCGGCGCGCAATATCTAGACACCGATACTGTGGTATGCCCCATGTCGTGGAACGCGGCTCTTATGGCCTCTGGCGCCTTGGTTGACGCTGTCAGGTCTTCTGTTGAAGGCGAGCATATCAAGGCGTTTTGCGCTGTCCGCCCCCCTGGCCATCACGCTGAGGCCGACAAGGCCATGGGGTTTTGCCTGTTCAACAACGTCGCTATAGGAGCGCGTTACGCCACAAGCAGGCTCGGCCTTGAAAAAGTGGCGATAATAGACTTCGACGTGCATCACGGCAACGGAACCCAGAACACTTTTTATAACGATCCTTCCGTCTATTACATATCAACCCACCAGGAATATCACTATCCCGGCACTGGATTTGTAGATGAAACGGGAGCCTCCAACGCAACGGGGACGAACATGAACATCCCCATGCATGCCGGCGATTCAGACGAGGAATTCTTTTCTCAATTCGATGAACATATAATTCCTACCTTGCGGAAGTTCTCACCTGAAATCATAATGGTCTCCGCCGGGTTCGACGCCCATATCGATGACCCCCTGGCAGGCCTTTCGCTTACCGAGGAAGGTTATGCGGGCATGACCAGGAGGCTTTGCGATCTTGCCGACGAAGTGTGTGAAGGGCGCCTGGTCTCCGCCCTTGAAGGTGGATACGACCCTCGCGCTCTCGCAAAATCTGTGGAAGCGCATGTGGGCGAAATGCTAAAATACTGAATCGGATAAACACTCTTTGTCGCATAAACCGCTGGCATAATGCTTTTATTTTAGTGTAATATAATCAAATATTTATGTGGGTGTTGATCTTGGGGCAATCAGTATAAAAATTACCATGCGAAACTTCAGGCCAGTCATTTTCTCTGTATCGTTTGTCGTCACCGTGGCGCTTGCCATCTCCGGGTGCCGGCTTCAATATCAGGGCGAAACTTTTACTCTTAATATACTGCCAGGTGGAGCTGGTGAACTTACCGTAACATATAAAAATTTCGGCTCTGAAGAGACGGAATCTCATTATAGAAATCTCGACCTTGATGATATACAAAGCATGTTCAACGATAAAAAATATGTGCGTCAGGCGCTTGAAAAAGGTGTTGTGATAAAAAAACGGCGGCTTGATTTTGTAGAATACGTTCTCAATGGATATGTTGAAG
>CAYNDB010000143.1:0-3494 GCA_964395915.1 uncultured Nitrospinota bacterium
TCGGCGGCGGTATAGCCAGGGTCGATTCCCTGTTTCACCGCTATCTGAACCGTGACATAGTCGAGCCTGTATTCGTCGTCGCCAAGCCTGAGGAGCCGGATATCGCCCATTACGACACGACATTGCCATACATCTATACCGGAGCTGACAACCGTTTCGAAAAACTTTTAGAGATCATGTCGGAAGCGGATATCGTCCAGTTCTCCGGCGGGTTCGACCCTTTGGTGTGCGAAGCGGCAAAAGCGTCCAAGGTTCCCGTGTTGATAGAGATCATGCACCACAGCGAGCCGGGGCAGATGTTTCCTTACATCGACGTTTCCGCATGTGTGTCGGAAACCGTACGCGCGATCCAGCCTGCTCCGGAAAAAACTGTCGTGATACACAACGGACTTGATATCGAACAATTCCCTTTTGAGCGAGACCCGGACCCTCTCGGCAAGTTCATACTTTTAGAATCGACAAGGCGTGAAAAGAAAAGCCACATCCACCTCGACGAACTTGCGGACAACATCTTGCCAATCGATCCATCTATAGAGCTGTGGCTGGCGGGCCGTGGGCAGGAAGGAGAGTCGACCGATCGTGTAAAGTTCCTTGGAATGAGGACGGATATCGACGCCCTATACAGAAAGGCGGACATGATGGTTCTGCTTTCACGCAAGGAGCCTTTTGGCCTTGTGGCGCTGGAAGCTATGGCAAGCGGATGCGTCCCGATAGCGTCCGACGACGGGGGCATGGCGGAGATCATCACAAACGGTGTAAACGGATGGCTCGTGCGGGGAGACGATAAGGAAGCGGTCGTCAAAGCTGTAAGTGAGGCGTTAAGCCTCCGTGGGTCGGAAAAGTGGAAACGTATGCAACGGGCCGCGAGAAAAACGGTGGAAAAGAAATTTACAGCAAGGGGATGTATCGAAAAATATGAGGGCCTCTACCTGCGCCTCATTGAGAAAAAGGGACGAAGGGAGAAACCTGGCCCGATAGATATCGCGCCTACGCCTGACGCGCTTGTAGGTGACGCCACGTATCATTACCCGCAAGGATGGGAAATGGTGGAAAGCGATCTGCGAAAGATGCTGGAGACCGAGGCCCCTGTAACAGCCCGTATCTGCGCCAAAGCGGTGGAAATGATTGCGCTTCAGGCTATATCGCAAGACCACGGGGAGATTGCGGATATGGCTTTTCGCAAATTGTACCTGTCCGGGTATAAAGACGTTAAATGGATGAAGCAGTGGATTGCGGTCATGCCGGAAGGTGGCAACGAAAGAGAAGCCGTTGTGGCCGACCTTCTTTCCATGCACGGCTCTGACGCGGAAGTGATCATGATGGCGGTGGAACAGGCTATCGGCAAGGGAAGCGTTCTGGACGCGGTAAAAATCCTTGAAGACGGTTTGTTGAAAAATCCGGATTCAGTGGAGCTGAAAGAAATTCATGACCTTTTAAAAAGCAAGCTTGACGAACGTCAAAAAGGATGGGATCTTCTATCGGATTAATTATAGTATCGCTTATAGATTTTAAATTTATCACAGTACGACAGGAGACAGAAATGAAAAAAGTAGTTATCCTTCTGGCTATTTTCGTTATGGCCGGTTCTATCGTAGCGCCAGCCTTGCAATCCGCCATAGCCTCCGATATGGAGCCGATGATCAACATCACCGAACCTGCGAACAAATCAACGATCAGCGGGAAATCGATCACGGTCAAGTATATGGTAATGCCCGGGCCTAAAGGCGACCATGTTCATCTGGTGGTAGGCGGCGAGAACGCCGGGTTGAATAAAAAAATGCATGGAAGTTTTGAAATCAAAGACCTTAAACCTGGCAAACATGCTATTACGATAAAAGTCATGAACAGCGGCCACGGCCCTACAGGTCTGGAAAAGTCTATTGAAGTGACGGTTAAATAACAGTTTCGGCAAAGCGGCCTTCAAACACGAAGGCTAACCCTGTGGGGAAAGAATTTGATGAGCGTAATAACGTTTCTTCCCGCGGGGTCGCTACGCTGACGCTTTGGGAAAATATGTGGGGCGCCACAACCGTTGCCCTTGTGCGGTCGCGTCACCTTCCACTCACTTAGCAACTGTAAAGACTTTTAGCAATCAAAAGCCGCATGTCAGTAAACGTAAATTTTATTTTTGCGGCTGACAGGGGAAAAAACAAATACACCGGCCCGCTCCTTACCATGAACACCATGGAAGGAGCTAAGGTCGATGGCTTGAAAGTAAATTACGATCTGTAAACCGGGCCTGCCGCCTTCACTTCATCCGAAGTCAATGATTCGAAGTTTTTGAAGTTTTCGTGGAACAGTCCGGCAAGATATTTTGCCTTATCATCGTATGAAGAACTGCTATCGTGCCATGCTGTCTCCGGCATAAGCGTTTCGTCCGGAACACCAGGAACATGCTTCGGTATTTGAAACCCAAACGTCTTGTCGGTTACAAACCCCACATCCTCAAGCTTTCCTTCCAACGCTGCGTGCAGCATGGCCCTGGTATGCGCGATCTCCATCCTGTGCCCCACACCATACGGGCCACCGGTCCACCCGGTATTAATCAGCCAGCAATTGACTTCATGTTGTGCGATTTTCTTGCCAAGCAAATCTGCGTATACAGATGGATGAAGAGCCATAAACGGCGCTCCGAAACAGGTGGAGAATGTGGCTACAGGCTCGGTTATCCCCCTTTCCGTTCCGGCTACCTTAGCGGTGTACCCGGATATAAAATGATACATCGCCTGTTCAGGGGTAAGCTTCGATATCGGAGGCAAAACACCAAACGCATCCGCCGTGAGCATGAATATATTGTTCGGATGACCACCCATTCCGGAAATTTCTGCGTTTGGTACATGAACCTCCGTAATCGGATATGCCGCGCGTGTATTTTCTGTGTAAGTCGCGTCATCAAGGTCAACCTTGCGCAGGTCCGAATCCATGGTTACGTTTTCTAAAATAGTAGCGAACCGCTCGGTGTTATCAAATATCTCAGGCTCAGCCTCGCGTGAAAGACGGATCACCTTGGCGTAACAACCTCCTTCGAAATTGAACACACCATTATCGCTCCACCCATGTTCGTCGTCACCGATAAGCCTGCGCGCAGGATCGGCGGAAAGCGTGGTTTTGCCTGTGCCGGAAAGGCCAAAGAAAATTGCGGTGTCACCTTCAGAGCCAATATTGGCCGAGCAATGCATCGACATCACGTTCTTTTGCGGAAGCAGATAATTTAAAAAATTAAATACTGATTTCTTTATTTCACCCGCGTAGCTGGTTCCGCCGATAATCACCATGCGCCGCCCGAAATGGACGATGATGAACGCTTCGGAATTTGTTCCGTCGACCTCAGGATCAGCCGTAAAGCGCGGAGCGTTGATTACAGTAAATTCAGGTTTGTGAGTGGCGAGAGCTTCCCTCCCGGCCATGCGGATGAACATGTTTCTTGCAAACATCGAATGCCATGCGTCCTCCGTTATCACTCGGAGCGCTATCCTGTACTCGGGGTCGGCTCC
>CAYNDB010000143.1:3594-5403 GCA_964395915.1 uncultured Nitrospinota bacterium
GCCGGCATTGATAGGTTCCTGTATACATAATGGAGGTTCCTGAATCCTATTTTTGAAAGTTCATCATTTAGCTGACCAGCGCTTTCCATAAACAAAAGCTCCTTTGCAAGGGAGGTTGAACAATTTGCAGCAAGCCAATGGCGCAGTATGAAATCGATTTGTAGCTCTACGCGACATGCTTGGTCTAACTGGTTCAGGATAGCATATGGCTGAGTATTCTGAAATTTGATATTCACCTAAACCTTATAAATTTTCCAACTTACCCCTTGTTGGGGTATCTTGAATTCATGTATCATTACCGCTTGTCCAAAGCCTTAAAGATCAAAAAATAAAGGGGAATAAATTGGCTGTATATATGAACGCTGGCCAGATTCGTGTTGGAAACACAATAATCTACGACAAGCAATTATGGCGAGTAATGACTGTGGATCATGTCAAGCCTGGCAAAGGTGGAGCATACGCGCAGGTAAAGCTAAGAAATATAATTCAGGGAAACCAGACCGAAGCCCGCTTACGGACTGAGGAAAAAATAGAAAGAGCCGCTCTTGAACAGGTCGAAATGGAATACCTGTATGATGACCCGGCCGGACACTGCTTCATGAACACGGAAACCTATGAGCAAGTGTTCCTAAGCTCCGACCTGCTGGAAGGCACCCTTGAATACTTGACGCCGAACACTAAAGTCAAGGTTGAATATCACCAAGACGTTCCGATAGGAGTGGAGGCTCCAAGAGTGGTGGAGCTTACCATCACAGAAACCGAGCCTATGATGAAAACCGCAACGGTGACAAGCTCCGCCAAGCCGGCCACACTGGAAACCGGCAAAGTTATCATGGTTCCACAGTTTATTAGCGAAGGTGAAAAAGTTCGTGTAGATACTGCGGAAGGTAAATATCTTGAGCGGGCAAAAGAATAGTAATTCTATACTTGATAATAAAAAAGCCCGCAAGCTTTATGAGCCTGCGGGCTATATGTTACTTTTCAGAAAATGCTTTACAGCATAATTACACGGTCATTAGGAAGAAGCGTCTTTCCTTCTGAATAAAGCAAACCCCAAAAGAGCCGCTCCAAGAATAATTATTGTAGATGGTTCCGGCACTGGTGTAGCCTGCTGGATATAGAGAACCATGTCGTTGTAGTCCGTGTCGCCTCCATTTAACAGATCCTCAAACGCCATCACGTATTCATTGGAATTCCACACATCCGAACTTGCCGGAGCGGGAAGATTCAGTGTGTCGCCCTTGCCGCCAAAAGCGATGAATTTGTCAAACGAATCAGGGTTAAGACTCGTATCAGAATAATAGGTGTAACCAGACCCTTCGGGAGTGGAAACATAAAAACCGAAGCTGTTCCCGCCGAAAATGGCCTGAGAAACATTATTAACCTGAACGTCGTACCCGCCACCAGAGGCGATCATCTTTACATTCGCTGACTGCCCGACATCACCTTCACCCATGAAAAATTGCACTTGGTTCGAGGGATCCGCAGCGTCATAAATACCGATGGTCGTGCAGTTAGAGTAATTTGCGCAATTAGCAAAACCGGCGTTTGACATGAAAAATGTCACATCCGCTCCCGCAGAGCCGATATTCGACCAGTAGGCGTCAGCGCCTTCCGTCACTTGGTCAGCTATGTTATTAACTGTAACGCTACTCGATCCACCTATCGGACCTAACGTGGCGCTGTCCAAAGTGTCCTGTAAATTTGAACCAGAAATAGAGGTTGCGTAAGCTCCACCGGCTCCAAACGTCATCAAAAAGCTGAATACTACTGAAAGCATTATTAACTTTTTCATTATACTGTCCCCTC
>CAYNDB010000144.1:0-5390 GCA_964395915.1 uncultured Nitrospinota bacterium
AATGGCGGCGGCTTTGCCTGCCATCGCTGACTGAAGATCCGAAGTGTGGCTGGAAGCAACGGCATGTAGACCTTGCAGCATGGGTAACGCACCCCGCTGGGGCCGATCGCTCATGGGTTTTGAAGATCGACAGGAATGGTGCGCGAAGTACTTGTGCGGGAAATGTTAAAGATGGCGCAGGACCGCAAATTTTCCTCTTCGGTGGTGATCAGACCTTTGGCTCCGGTCTGAGCGATGAAGAAACTTTTGCATGGCGGCTCCAGGCGCTCCTCCCGACAGCGCGAGTTCTCAACTATGGTATCGAAGGATATGATTTGGGCCAAATTGCGTTGGCTCTACCGGAACTGATGGCTGACGAATCGCCTGATTTGGCTTTGGTGGAGCTATCGCCGGCGGTATGGGGCGAAAGCGCTTCGGCGGCCCATTCCCTCGATACGATTATCGCTTTCCTCTCCAGGCGGGGGGCGCCAGTAATTATTGTCTATTTCGGGCAGACACCAAAAGCAGCTCTTAAGGTGGCAAAGAGACAAAACGTCCAGATATTGAGAGTTCCGCCAAGCCGGACAGTGGGGGCCGTTGGACGCGCTTTGCATCAGGAATCAATTGCCCACGTTCTTGCGGAAGCGTTAGAAAAAAAGGAGATGGCGCCATCGATCCAACTGCGTAAAGAGGAATCGACAACAGCTGAACCATCTGCGGCTAAAAGTGGGGCTTCTCTGGCAGAGTCTAAACGTCGCCCTACGTCGGAACGGTTTCATATTATCAACTATGTTTGGGGCGAATCTTTTACTCGTCTCTTTTTAGATGTTACGCTACCAAATCATTGTACCGAGGGTAACCTGTTTGCCTTTCCTGGCTGCTCCGAAGCGAAATACAAAGTTTATACTACCTCGCGCGACGCCGAGGTTATCCGTAGTCACCACCTCTTCCGCCAGATCGAACAGCGAATGCCCACTGAGGTGATTGCGTTTGACCATCTTTTTGCGCCCGGTTGGGAGAAACTTGATAATTCACTATTGCTGATGACACAAATGCATCGGGTGGCGGTGGACGCCGCATACCGGGACGATGCGCGTCTTGTCATACTTCCCCCCGATCAGGTCTATTCCGATGGCGCATTCCGGCGAGTGATAGAACATGCTCGCCAAGGGCGCCGGGTGATGGTGTGCGCTGGGGTCCGGGTTGTCAAGGAGAGCTTCGTTCCAGCTTTTAAAGATCGATTTAAACAGGCGGATGGCTCCTTCCCTGCCCCTGCGCGCGCGTTGACTCGTCTTGCCCTTGACCATCTACACCCAATCATTAAATCGGAATTCCATGACGCTGACCCTTTTTCTACAGGGCCGGTCAACCTTTACCACAAGGTAGGCGACGAGGGCTATGTGACGCACAATCTGCACCTTCACGTCTTGATGATCTATCCGCGAAAACGAGTTCCGCTCAAGGAAGGAAATTTTGACACATCGTGGATGGCCGCAGCCTGCCCTCGTTTCGACGACTATTATATTGTGGGCGATTCAGATGAAATGGTTGCCATTGAGATAAGTGAAGCCAGCAAAAATGTCGGTCTGGGAGGAGACGGCCCCATCGATCCTGTGAGGCTCGGAGCTTTTTATCAGAAAAACGGGACGCCGATCCACTGGCAATTTCTTAAAAAACCGATCTTCATCCATACCGGCGATCTGAACGAAGAGTGGCGCAAGAAAGCAAAAGAAACGACCGCTTTCTTGCAGTCCGCGCTACCGCTAAAAGAAAGGTTGCTACGCAGGCTTCATCTCATTTTTCCTCGCGGGTAACATCTTCCCCCGCTTTTTTTATATTGGAGTATTTTGAAGAGCTTCAAAGTGGCAAGGGGGGCGCGCACGGCGTCAACCCGGATTAATTATTATGATTGTGGATATAAAAGTAAATTGACTCCTTTGCATTCTTCAGAGCTTTGCTAAAATATGAACTACTTTATTTGCATGATCAGATATAAGCAAATCTCCTCCCCCAAAAGGTATGCCTGATAATATGCAAAAACACTCTTTCAAAGGAAATACTTTATCCTCATAGACCAACTCGCTTACTTGATACAAATATTCATCATTCCTGTATATCTGCAATCCTGTTTCCGTGACCACTCCCAGCATGGAATCATCAATAAAAGCGCCGGACGTGGGGCCAACAACTAACTCGTTATTAATAAAATGCCCCGATTTGTTTGAGATATCATATACATATAATTTGTCTTTGGGCTTATTTGAAAATACCAATTTATTCCCAAACCTGGATACCTCATTAAAGCCAGGCAGAACGGTGTCGACCAATTCATGTTTACTTAAAGCTTCGTTAAACAATAATATTTCACCTGAAAAAGTATCGTAGGCGATTAGATCGCCACTAGGTGCAAAAAATATTTTATAAGGAACAATATCTGCTTTAGATAGCACTTTGCTGGTAATATCCTGAGTTTCCCCACTCTCAATATTGACGATTTTAATACTGCTGCCGGCATTACTGTTCTTATTATTTCTAAAGCATGTATATATCAAATCGCCAGAAGGTGTTACGTCCATTCCAGTTATACAAACAGGGTTATCGAGCAGAGGGCGGCAACCTTTCCCAGATGTATATAAGAACAATTCACGAGGTGGCTTAAGGTTGCTCACCACAGCAAGCTGGGATTCATTAAGAGGAAGAACAAGATACGGCCGTATAGGCTCCCCCGTCGCAGGATGCTTCATCTCAATGCTTTGTACATAGCGCAAGCCGCAAGCGCAAGCTAGGCTGGAGCCCTCTAAAACATCAGAACTGGATTGGCCTGTGGATAGAGTAAGCACCGGCATGGGCGCATCAGCAAACAGCCTCTGCCGTCGTCTAAGAGCCGCCCACCTGTCCGCCAAATCATTGTTGTCCTGTTGTTCTCCGCCGAACCTATCTATGAGTTTTGCCGCAGATAGAAAATCGCCACAACCTTGCAACATTCTTGTAAATCCCACAGCGGTTTCGGTTTCGGTTACCTCTTCAATTACTGGCACAAGGGTTTTTAAAGCCTTCTCTTTCTCCCCTTGATTCATTAATATCTCGCAATAGCGGGAAATATATGTAAGCTTAGAATCTTCTTTTAGCGTAGTTCCATGTCTGTAAGCTGTCAACGCAGTATCAAAATACCCCAATTCAACACATATTTTTCCAATGAATGAAAAAATAGTTCCGGGAATGTCCCTTAAGTCTGTAATAAAGTTCAAAAGGACATTCGACATAAATCTCTTGTTTTCTACCTGTTCCGGGATGAATGACTCGTCCAGCTTGGAAAGGGATTTTTCGATATAACTGAAATGATCAAAGAGAAAGAAAATCGCGGTGAACGCGTTGGAAAACGCCAGAATATTCAGCTTCTCAGGGACCTTTGAATTATCCTTGACCCATTCTATTACTTCTGAATAATCTTTTAGTCTTTGTTCGTATTCACTTTTCATAAGCTGTGTGATCCCCGCAGCTTCTGGCGTCAACTCGTTTTTCCAGGCTTTGCTTGTCGCCAAATCGATAGCTTTGAAAATAGCGTTTATCACAACTTTCCGATAAACGTCCCGATCTTTTTTTGCCTGCAAAAATTTGAGGGTGAGCAATTGCAGCTGGTTTTTAGCTTCTGTTCCGTTTTGCCTCTCCAGGTTTGCTTTACGGATATTGTCTAGGGCCATGTAGTATTCGGCCATCATGTTGCATATTTTGCCTTCAACCTCAACTCGCTTCTGGGCCGCCGCCGATGCCGATAAACGGCATATATCGATAAATTTCCTGGCCATTCTGGCGCTATCTTCATCAGGCTTTCTATTGATCAAATATGAATGCCATTTGCCGCATTCGATCTCTGTCCATCTGTTAGGCGGCTCCTGTAGCTGCGAATCTTCAGGGAAAGGCAACAGGCGCCCCTCCTCATCAGGATTGTCACAAAAGCTATACGTGTAACGTGTCACAACTTCCTTACGGCAATCGATCAGGGTCAGCTCAATAGAACCATCACCCATTTTTTTGGCTGAGCAGGCTGGAGATAGCGTTAAATCCAGGTCAATATCAACTGGCGTTGAACGCAATGGGAGCCTGGTATTGATAAATTCTAATGGAATGTTTATTCCACTTATAAGAACCACATCCCGGCTGAAAGGGATCAACAGATTGGGATAGGAATATGGATATTTCCCATCAACGTCCAGTTTCGTTTCATCGAGTAATTCGCCGTCCACAGTTACATGGCAAATGCGCCGGTTGCCCGTGTCCGCGATTAATAAAGTCCCGTCATCGACCATAGCAAAAGCCTCCGGATAAAAATATCCGTGTATGGGCGATTCTCCGGTAAACAAGATTATTTCAGGATCATTCAGTTGATCCTCATTATTGCGGTTGATTAATTTCCCGAACGCCGAAATGAAATCTCCATTCTGCGAATGCTTTTTCACTCTTCCATTATTGCGATCCAATATTAAAAGATCGCCATCGCTATCGGACAGAATGGCCACGGGCTCATCGAAGCTCTCGCTCCCATCGCCCATGGCTCCAAAGGTTGAGATGAAATTTCCTTTAAGGTCGAATTGCTGGATACGGTGGTTCCAGGCATCACAAACAAAAAGTGTTTCTAAGCCGTTATTATCTACGATGGCAATGCCCTTGGGATACCAGAACTGCCCTGGGCCATTACCTTTGTCGCCAAAAACCGAAACAAATTCGCAATTTTTATTTAGAATTAATATGCGGTGATTGAATTCATCGGAACAATACAAATTCCCTTCATCGTCAACAGCAATCGTGTGAATCGCCAAGGGACGTGGGTCTGGCGCGTTTTTAATGGCAACCGTATCTGTGGCGGAAACTTTGAACAATGGCGCGTCAGGGTCTTTTGTTTTCACTTTACCTTATAGAACAAATATTTATAGAATCTTCATTCCTGAAAACGGAGAGCAAAATCGGATAAAAAGCATATATTGTAGCGAGTTTGCTTACGTTAAACAAACAATCCCCGCCTTTTCCTTAAATGGAAGCGCCATCTGACCATTATTTGTTTTCTCTTTCCATGATTTACCTAGTCCAGATAATACCATTGGCTTGCCCCGCTTTGTAGTCAACGTGGCGGGAAAGTTATTTTATGACAAACAGCAACGCTTGAGCAAAGGATGGAGCTACGACGAGGTCGCTTGCGTGGAATATCAAGATCATCCAGAATTCCAACGACAATAAGGCCGTTTTCAGGCTGGTTGAGCGACTTATTAGTTTGAACATTGGATTAGGGGCGCTGGAAACATCAATTGGTGGAAATGACTACATATTTTTTTTCGAATTTAGTAAGACTCAGGTTCTGGTAACAGTAAAATGAAGCCATATGGGGAGAGTCGGCTTATAATTTTTCCATGGAAACC
>CAYNDB010000145.1:0-5223 GCA_964395915.1 uncultured Nitrospinota bacterium
GCGGATCGCTTCGAGAGCTTTAGCGGTTTCATTGGATGAATCGGCCCCACCCATGGAGATCAGAATCCTTTGCGCGTTTCCGGAGCGCTTTTCCAAACCTTGCCTTGCATGATAAAACTCTTCTCTCAACAGAGCGTATTCAGGCCCCAGCAGCAGTTTGCACTTTTTCGGCGTAAGGTTTTTATAGCGATCAGTTCTCTCGTAATAATTTTGATCGAGTAACAAGTCGCAGTCGTGCGGTTTGTCGGCAAGATCATCAATAACCATGATCTTTCCCGTATCAGGTCGCATTCTTGATTCCCACCGGTTGTCAAGAGCATGATTGTCCACAACCAGCCAATCAGGGGCGCTACCCGATTTTTTCAGATAGGCGGATGTCTGTTCCGCGTCGCTGATAAAATCTGAGTCATCAGGTTTATTAATGCGACCGACCTCGTATCCTCTCTCTTCCAGGAAGCCTACCATGTCGCCATTGTTTTTCGCGCATATGAATATAACCTCCGCTCCAACCCTTTTTAGAGATTCGGCGAGAGTCAGACATCGCATCACATGTCCTGTGCCAAGGCTTGCAGATGCGTCTGTCCTGAAAACTATCTTCATTTGTATATGTGCATTATATTTTATGCGTAACTTACTGGCGCCAGCGGCGACAAATAAAGAATATATCCGGAATGTTTGTTTTAAAAGGATTTCCTCCCATTTCTGGGTGACTATTGACATACACTCATGGCGCGGGTAAAATATTCACGTCATGAGTAACATTGAAAACACGGATCAGAGCCAATGGTATGCGCTAATGGTGCGAAGTCAAAATGAGTTCTCTATTTCAAGGCTTCTGGAGCAAAAACTGAACATCGGAGCGCTCGTCCCCTCGAAAAAAGTATGGAAAAGACAAGGGGGAAAGGTCAAGATTTTTAATAAGCCTCTTTTCAAATCCTATGTATTTGTTAATCTTGATATTACGGGCTCGATGTGGAAAAATATCTACAGATTTAGCGGAGTTCTGGATTTTGTTCGCCAAAACTCAAATCCGGTTGCGATACCTGAAGAACAGATACTTAGCGCCGTAAGCCTTGAAAAAGCGGGTCAGCCTGTTCATGAAATGGAATATCTCAAAGGGTTAAAAATAAATGACCGTGTAGAAGTGATTGATGGGCCGTTGGTTGGGGCTATTGGTCGCTTTATTCGCGGAAGTAAAGAAATTGGTAAATTTGTGGTGAGCGTTGATCTTTTTCAAAGATCTCTTGTCACAGAGGTAGAAGCCGCTCTTGTTCGGCCATACTAGCTAAGTCGTTATATAACAAGTAAATATACTCTGAGCCTTTCCAGTCAGGGAGGCCGGAGGCACGTCTTTCCATAATTAATATCATGAACGAATCATCAAAAAGAAGTAAATCCCCTCACGCGACATTTAAAGATCGCGCAGACGATGAAGTGGCTTTACAGATCCTTGAGATCATAGAAAAAAGCCCTCACATCACACAGCAGGCCATAAAATTTCAGACAGGGCTTGCGACGGGACTGGTGCATTCGTATATGCGAAAAATCATAAACAAGGGGTGGGTGAAAGCGAATCAGGTAACGGCAAAGCGATGGCTTTACTATTTAACGCCCGAAGGTTTTATTGAAAAAAGCAGGCTTACCATTGAATATTTTTCGTTAACTTTCCAGAACTACAGGCAGGCCCAACAAGCGGTTCAGGCTCTGCTGGATGATATCGTCGCCAACAGGTGGAGAGCCCTTGTTGTGGTCGGAGATAACGACTTGGCGGAGATAACCGCCTTAAACATAAAGGCGCGCGATGAGCTTGAACTCGTTGGCATGGCAAACGATAATGGGGCCAGATCTATTGCCGGCGCAAACATTATTCACTGGGAAAATGTTTTGGAGCTTGATTGCGATCGTATCCTTGTTTGCGACGCGGATTTTCTGGAGTGGTGGCGCTCCAAAGGCAAAGAAATCGATGATCGGATTCTGATCCATCTTGTCGGCTCCAGCTCCATACGCCCCTACCAAAAAATAAATACATGAACATATTGGCCCTTATACCTGCGCGAGGCGGATCGAAAGGTATCCCTGGTAAAAACCTGGCGAATTTAGCCGGTAAGCCGCTGATAGGCTGGACCATCGAAGCGGCCAGGAATGCGCGACTTGTGGATGGCGTTGTCGTATCTACTGATGATGAGCAAATCGCTAACTGCGCCAGAGCCTTTGGCGCAAAGGTGGTGATGCGCCCGGCTGAATTGTCGGGAGATCAAAGCTCCTCGGAATCGGCGCTGTTACACGCGCTTGAACAGCTGGATACAAAAGAGAATATCAGGCCGGAAATAACGGTATTTTTACAATGCACTTCCCCGTTAACAGAGCCGGAAGATATTGACGGAACAATCGATCTGGTTCGCTCCGGTGGATATGATAGCGCTTTTAGCGCAGCGCCTTTTCATGGCTTTGTATGGAGAAAGGATGATGAGGGCTTTGTAATCGGCGCTAACCACGATCATTCGAAGCGGGAGATGCGTCAGAAGAGGGAAAAACAGTTTTTAGAAAATGGCGCCGTTTACGCGATAAAAACAGAAGCTTTGCGTAAAAGCGGATACCGTTTTTACGGAAAAGTTGGCATATACGAAACACCGGTTTCAAGAAGCCTGGAGATCGACGAACCGGAAGATATGGCCAGAGCCGAACTTATCATGCGCCATCGTCCGGAAGTTAACGACGCTCTCGAATATCCCATCAGAGAAAAACTATCCTTGATTAAACTTGTGATAACAGATTTCGATGGGGTTCTTACAGACAACCGTGTTTACTTAAACGATAAAGGAGAGGAATCTGTCCGCTGTAACCGGGGCGATGGCTGGGGGGTAAATCTTTTAAGAGATGAAAATGTGCCTGTTGTTTGCCTCAGCACAGAGAAAAATCCTGTTGTGCGCAAGCGATGCGAAAAGATGAGAATTGAATGTCACTCAGGGCAAGACAATAAGCTAAGCTGTTTTAACCGGATATTGGCCGAGAAAGGGATCGACCCCGAAAACTGTCTTTATATTGGTAACGACACAAACGATTCGGCCTGCCTTCGCGCCGCAGGTATCGCCGTTGTTCCTCGTGACGCGGCTTTGGAAGTGAAACCTTTGGCTCAAATTCAAACGATAGCGGCTGGTGGTGAAGGTGTTTTAAGGGAAATCGCATCTTTAATTATCAAGGTGAGAAATGAACGACAAAAATAATACTATGACAATTAACGGCAGGGAAATCCGCCAGGGTGAACCCTGCTTTATTATCGGAGAAATCGGGATAAATCATATTGGCGACCTGGAAATAGCCAAGAAGCTGATTGATGTGGCCGCCAATGCCGGGTGCGACGCTGTAAAATTTCAAAAACGCACTCCGGAGCTTTGCGTTCCGGAAGATCAAAAAAGTAAAAAACTGGAGACGCCATGGGGCTACATCACGTACCTTGAATACAAGCATAATGTTGAGTTTGGCGAGGAAGAGTTTAAAGAAATAGACAAACATTGCAAACAGGCCGGAATATTGTGGACCTCCTCTTGCTGGGATATCCCATCTGTCGAATTCATGGAAAAATTTGATCCGGCGTTTTACAAAATTCCTTCCGCCAAGGCTGTTGAAATGGAGTTACTTGAGGCTCATAAAAAAACCGGACGACCTTTGCTTGTTTCAACCGGTATGAGCGATATGGATGAGCTGGACAAAACCGCGGAAGCTTTGGAAGGGAGCGACTGGATGTTCTTGCATTGCACCAGCACATACCCGGCGATAACAGACGAAATCAACTTGAACGTCATGAGCTCCCTCAGGGAACGATATAAAAGAGAGGTCGGCTATTCCGGTCACGAGGTGGGCTTGCAAATTTCCATTGCGGCTTCCGCGCTTGGAGCCTGTGTTATTGAGCGCCATATAACTCTGGACAGAACCATGTGGGGAAGCGACCAGTCCGCGTCAATCGAGCCGCATGGGCTTTCAAGGCTGGTGCGCGATATTCGTGTTATCGAAGCCGCGATGGGGGACGGAATTAAAAAAGTGTATGACAGTGAGCTTCCTATTAGGCGGAAGCTGAGGGGATACTAAGCTTCTACCCTAAATAAAATGGACGATAACGCTCTTTTTTTCGTAACAGGAATTCCGAAGTCCGGCACTACGCTTTTGGCCCGATTAATTGACACTCACAAAGACGCGACCGTGCTTAACGAAACCCATTTTCTAAGAGCGAATATATTCCCCAGAATAAAAGATAAATCGTATGACTCACCATTAACAGTCAGCAATTTGCATAACCATAGCCTTGCGGAGATTGTAAACAAGCTTGCAACGCGGATAAAAGAGGTCTCGGTTCTTGAAGATGATCTGGCGCTGAAAAGGCTAAGCGAGTTGAGTCTTCAATATTACAACCACTACAGGGAAAAAGCGGATGTGGCTTGCGTGGGTGAGAAATCCCCCAAGTACACATTTCATCACAAGGAAATTCTAAAGTTATTTCCGCATGCCAAGATTATATCTATTGTTAGACATCCCTTTGCGGTTTATGCGTCAACTAAAGATTTTGTCCCAAATGAATTAAATGTTGTTCAAAAGTCAATATTCAGATTGAAAAAAAAATTTAAACCCTCAAAAAAACTAAACCCGATGTTTTTGATGGAGCGCTGGAAAAGATATGCGCAAGAGTGCGGCAAGGAGACCGACGAAGCGTGTTTGGTTGTTCGCTATGAAGACCTTCTCTCCGCCCCGGACGCATGTATGGAGCGTGTATATAAGCATCTGAAGTTACAGCCGGATGACAGATATAAGAATCATTGCCAGGTCTCGGCCGACCACAAATTCGACCATGTAAAAAAAGCCAGCAAAAAACTCGATCCATCTACTATCTACAGGAAAGCGGAAAAACTGTCGGGCGCCGAGATTAACAACATACTGTCTGTGGTTGGAGAGAAGCTGAAGGTTTTTAATTATGGGGATAATCTTTCAAGCATTGCAAGCTTGTGAAAGCGTTATAGCGGTTTAAATGTCTGGAAGTCTATATCGTGAATCACATAACGCTTTAGCCTGGTTGCTGGATGGCGCCGCAGAGGACTCTGACGTTTATAAGCTGGCCTCTACGTTGACGCCGAAATCCGCCGGATATCTTCTGCCGTTGGTCGACGGGATAAGACAGAGAGAAAAGATTGCGGCGTATGAGCGATTGCCTTTAATCTATCCCGTTCTTTGGGG
>CAYNDB010000146.1:0-5161 GCA_964395915.1 uncultured Nitrospinota bacterium
TGGCGTTGGAAATCGGAACAGGGTATGGCAAGGGAGCCAGGATATTAAAACGCGCTGGATGGAAGACTATCGGCGTCGACTATGTTCTCGAACCGCTGAAGGTCGCGGTCAATTTTGAAAAAAATAAAAGACGTCGCCCGTTATACGTACAAGCTGACATATTCGAACCGCCGTTATGTGAACACGTTTTCGACCTCGTCCTCGACTGGGGTGTGTTCCACCATATCCGAAGAAACGAGACGCCACAGTTTATTGACGCCATTACAAGGCTGCTCAGGCCCGGCGGAGTTTTCCTGCTGGGATGTTTTTCAACAAAGTTCCGGCACAGTGGTGAGAAACGAAGAAAGCGCAACTGGACACGACATCACGGGCATTACGACCGGTTTTCGACAAAAAATGAGCTTGTTAAAACATTCAGGGGAGCGTTTGAGATAGGCTCGATAGAAGAAGATCCAAAAGGTTTTTTTCTGCTGGTTATGACCGCTCGCCCCAAATAACTTAATAAAAATCGATCTCCCTTTTTCCCGAGCTTCTAAAAATTTATGTTTCAAACAGTTTCATAACGTTATAAATTGTATACATGGAAATTTGTGATCGTTGCGGATCGGCTATCAGGCCTGGCGAGATAAGGTACATTGTCCAGATGTCCATCGCCGCGGACGACGGCGGAATTGTGCTCGACCCTGTGCCCGAAGATGTGATGGAGGCTATTATCACAGAGCTTGATGGGGTGGATTCTGTCGACATCGCCAAACAGGTGTACGAATCAAACTCATTCATACTATGTATAAAATGCAAACGTGTTTTCATGCGCAATCCGTTCGGCGGAAAAGATCGCGGAGACACGACCGAAGACGATATCAGCAGGATGTTTCATTAAGAACCCTTAAGACCGGATAAACTGTCGGCTCCTGCCATTCCTGGCAAAGCAAAAAATCTCACAATGGCTGTCAATGATTTCGGCTTTTTGAATCCACATCCGGCTCTTTGCATCTTATAAGAAGTGTTTAAAACTAAAGGAGAAAGTTTGTGCTGACGATCACACAAAGAGCGGCAGAGGCTATAGCCCAATCCACCGCTAATGATAAAGAATTAAATAACTTACCGCTACGCATCTCTGCCCGCAAGGGCGCCCTTGGAAAAATATCATACAATATGGGGTTCGACGAACTGACCAACGGCGACATGCTGTATGAATCGAACGGCGTTAAAGTGTTGCTCGATATGAAAAGCCAGGCGCTGGTAAATGGAATGACTGTCGACTTCACAACCTCGCTTAAAGGCACACAGCCGGAATTTGTTTTCATAAACCCGAACGCCGTAAACGGAGGCTCCTGCTCCTGCGGCGACCAGGAGAAAAGCGACGGGTGCGAAAGCTGCGAAGAGTAGCATCGCGTTGTTGCAATGAAGCGCCACCGGGCTAAATCCCGGAGTTTCCCGCCTTCTGGCATAATCTGGCTATCTTTAACTTTATTGTGATCGTGCACGCTTCCGCACAACCTCCTCACTCCATATTGCCCGCTCTTTCGACAAGGTAGCCGTTCAACCGGAAACTCTCTCCCCACAAAAACTTCTCTAACTCTGCAAACTCCCTCCGCTGGAACCAAGGGAGCTATATCTTGTGTTGAAAGTTAAAATAATAGATGCGATTTATAGCGAATAAATTACGAAAGTAATGTATACTCACAAGTGGAAAAGAGAGGTTTGAGTCGCAATTTAAATGGTTTTTACAGTTGTTAAGACTGTGGAAAAGTTGTGATTGAAACGTGAAAAAAAGTCTGAAAAAAGCTACTTGACATACAACATGTAGTATAATAATATCGTCGCACCACAAAATACAGTATAATTTGATGCTTCAAGGGGTTCCACGAAACCTGAGTCAAAAAAAGGAAACAACATGTCCCAGTACGACCAACCATTCCAAGCTGTTGAAGAACAAGGTTCCGATGAAAAAGATCAAGACGCCCTTGTTCAATACGCCAATGAGCAGGCTCCTGATCCAGAGCGGGTTTTAAGTGAAAATGCCCTAAAAGTGTTGGAACGGCGTTATCTCCGAAAAGATGAAAATGGCGTCCTGGTGGAAAAAGCGGCGGATATGTTCCGTCGGGTGGCGAGAAATATCGCACAGGCCGAGGGGCGCTATGGCTCTGCGGACAATGTCGACCTTGCCGAAAAAGCGTTTTACAACATGATGACCAGGCTTGAGTTCTTGCCGAATTCGCCTACTTTGATGAACGCCGGACGAGAACTGCAACAGCTTTCCGCATGTTTTGTTTTACCTGTGAAAGATTCCATGGACTCGATCTTCAGCGCTGTGAAAAACACGGCGCTGATCCATAAAAGCGGCGGCGGCACGGGTTTTTCCTTCTCGCGCCTGCGTCCGGCCGGGAGCAGGGTCAAATCCACCAACGGAGTATCCTCCGGGCCAATTTCTTTCATGCGTGTGTTCGACGCGGCTACAGAATCCGTCAAACAGGGCGGCACCCGGCGCGGAGCCAACATGGGCATACTCAGGGTTGACCATCCGGATATCGAAGATTTCATCGGATGTAAACGGGACGGAAACAAGCTGACAAACTTCAATATCTCCGTGGCGTTGACCGACGCTTTTATGGATGCTGTGGAGGATGGGGGCGAATATGACCTTGTATATCCTCATAACGGCGAAATAGCCGGCAAGCTGGACGCCCGAACGATATTCAACAAGATAGTATCTTCGGCATGGGCCAATGGCGACCCGGGGATCATTTTCATAGACCGTATCAACAGAGACAATCCCACGCCAAACATAGGAGAAATGGAATCTACAAACCCGTGCGGAGAACAGCCGTTGCTTCCATACGAGTCTTGCAACCTAGGCTCCATCAACCTTGTCAAGATGCTGGACGATCATGGAAAGGTAGACTGGCGGAGGCTTCGAAATGTCGTGCGTCTATCTATCCGATTCCTCGATAACGTCATCGATATGAATAAATACCCTATCGAAGACATCGAAAAGATGACCAGAACAAACCGGAAAATCGGGCTTGGTGTGATGGGCTGGGCGGATATGCTCATCAAAATGGGTATCCCGTATAACTCGGAGCAAGCCACTTCCCTGGCGGCGGACATAATGGAATTTATAAATACAGAGTCTAAAAAAGCCTCCGCCTATCTGGCAAAATCACGGGGCGCTTTCCCAAGCTTTAGTGGCTCAATATACGATAAGCCAGGGCAGCCAAAAATGCGCAACGCCACAACGACTACCATCGCCCCCACCGGCACAATCAGCATTATCGCCGGAACATCTTCCGGTGTAGAGCCGCTGTTTGCGCTCTCGTTCATACGTACCGTCATGGATAAAGACAGGCTCGTGGAAGTACACCCTATATTCGAACAGGTTGCAAAAGATCGCGGGTTCCATTCCGAAGAGCTTATGGAAAAGGTGGCGTATCAGGGCCATATCGAAAACCTTGACGAGGTTCCGCCCGATGTCGAAGATGTATTTGTAACCGCCCACGGTGTAACACCGGAGTGGCATATAAAAATGCAGGCCGCTTTTCAGAAGCATATAGACAACGCAGTCTCCAAAACCGTCAACTTCCCGTTTGAAGCGACAAAGGAAGAAGTGGATAACGTATACAAGCTGGCGTACAAGCTTAACTGCAAGGGCGTGACTATATACCGCGACGGCTCCAGAAGCGAACAGGTTCTCTCCACCGGAGCCACAAACGAAAAAGGCTCCGAAGACACAAAAGAGCAAAACACCCAGGCCGAAACAGCGACCGGCCGTGTTGTTCCACGATCCCGGCCGGAAACGCTTTTTGGCTCCACACAGAAGATAAACACAGGATGCGGGTTCATGTATGTCACCATCAACCACGACGAGACCGGCAGACCATTGGAGCTTTTCACACAGCTTGGCAAAGCTGGCGGATGCGCCGCGTCCCAAACTGAATCTATCGGAAGACTTGTCTCCCTGGCTCTACGCGCCGGTGTGGATATTGATGAAATAAAAACACAGCTAATGAGTATCTCGTGCCATCAGCCGGCATGGGACAAGGGTGTGCGTATTTCCTCATGCGCCGACGCTATAGGAAAAGCTATCGGCAAGCTGGAACAGGGATTTCAGTCAACCGGAGCCCAAGCGTCACACGCCAACGGTAACGGCTCAACGATCAAAACAGGTGAGTCAAAACCTTTGGTATCTACGAATGAAAAGACGCATATACCTGGCGGCGCGTGTCCCGATTGCGGCGGAGCGTTGCAACACGCCGACGGTTGCCTGCTATGCGCCTCCTGCGGTTATTCGAAATGCTGAAAACGCAGGAAGGTTTTTAACTTACTTATCAAAAGCGTCCGGCGGTTAGTGACCACCACCATGATCACCACACCACCTTGCATGACCGCCGGACGTTTCTATTTTATTCTCCGTTTTCGGCGTGAGTTCCGTCACAATATGGCGGGGTTTTCGTCCTTTTACATCCGCAAAGCGCAACCTGCCCATCTTCTTCCAGCTCAAATAGTTTTGCGGCCATATCTGTTCCTTCATATTCGGTTCCTTTATGCGTGTTGTCGCAAAAAGGCTCTTTCTTCGACAACCCGCATCCACACCAAACGTATGTACCGGCTTCAAGGTTTTCGACATAAGGTTTGTTCTGTGATGATTTCGGCTCAGGCATATGTTTAATCCTTTCATGTTTCGTCTAACAATTAATATATTATACATCAGTGTATGAATATTAACGTGCGACTATCTGTAACATGATAAAAGTGAAAATATACCCTTCCGAGGAAGGCGGGTTCTGGGCCGAGGCGTTGTCCATGCCGGGATGTGTGACGGAAGGCGACACCATAGAGACCATAAAACCCAGGATACATGAGGCTATCGAGGCCTGGCTTTCCGAGCCTGTCTCCTCAGGCGATATAGAAATAGATATACCGGTGACCAACCTGCCGGAATGATTAACACAATTTAGATATGAAACCTTTAAACGGAAAAGAAGCGGCAAGGATAATGTTGCTTGTCGGGTGGAAAAGGGTCGGCCGCAAAGGGATACACATGGCGCTGGAAGGGCCGGAGGGAGCAAGGGTGACAATTCCTGACCTTGGCTTAACGCCTTTGCGTCATGAGCTTGTGGAGCGCGTTCTCTCTTTTGCCGGACTGAGGCTTTGATAACGT
>CAYNDB010000147.1:0-5104 GCA_964395915.1 uncultured Nitrospinota bacterium
AACCTGAAGGTCACGCGAGCGCGGGATGACATTTGTCGCTCAGGATGACTCAATACTTCCCGTTCAGATTCCAGTTATAATCCATATAAACGACTTTGTTTTTACCGTTCTGAACAAAAGCGGCTGTAGATTTATCCAGGTAAGAAGCCATGAAAGCCCGTATCCCGCCGCTTGCTTGAAAGTCTCCCTCAAACCATTTGAATATTTTCGACACATGGATTTTTTGTCCGCCAAAGTCTGCCCGTAACCCCTTCGACTTGTTGGCGAGAAAATCTTTCCACTGATCGTCAAGTTGCTTGTCGAGCCTTACGGGGTCATACGCTTCGGTTCGCAGGTCGGGGCAGGATACCGAGGCGCATACAATCGCGGCGTGTATTCTTGGTTCTCCAAGCTTGCGCAGAATACCGTGTTCGATAAAATCCAGTGTATACACCTTGTTTCCTACTTTACCCGCGTCCCTTTTCCATACCGATTTAAAAAAGCTTCCAACATCCCGAATGCTTTTCACACCAGGGTTGTCGATAACCGTTTTGATCGCAAGAATGTTGTACACGTTTGACCAGAAAGCGATCTTTTCCTTGTTGTTAGAGAACTTTGGAGCGTATATCGCCAGAGCTGAAATGATTTTTGCAAAACGCGGATCTTTTTTTATGGCGGCGTAGTCGACAACGTTTAAATGGACACCATCTTTGGTTCTGGATTTGACATTTTCTTTCAGGATTCCATCCCAGCTTGAAAAATCAAACCCGGAGCCATAAGCGTTACCCGCCAGAAAGAAAAAAACTGTGTATAAAGCGACAAAGATATGCCGGGACATATTACAACCTCATCTCATGGTGGTTATGACGCAGAACTAAAGTGAACGCTTTAAGACGCTCGCAACATACGTATACGTTATTTCCAATTATTTCAATCGTACTTGATAAGGGAGTGGATTTCGTAATCATTTATTTGCTCCCTGCCACGAAGGAAGGACAGCTCGACTATAAACGCCATTTCCATCACAGATGCGCCAGTCCGCTCCACAAGCTCTGCCGCCGCCTTGATGGTGCCTCCCGTGGCGAGCAGGTCGTCCACCAGCACAATACTCTGTCCTTTCTCAAGCGCGTCCTGATGTATCTCAACCTCGTTGGAGCCATACTCCAGGTCGTACGATACCTTATGCGTCTTATGCGGCAGTTTGCCCGGTTTGCGTATGACAACCACACCTGTGCCCAATGCATAGGCCAAAGCCGAGGCTACAAGGAAGCCCCGGGCCTCCACTCCAACGAAAACATCAGGTCTTCTGTCTACGTATCGATGCGCAAACATATCGATAGTCCGGCGAAAAGACCGCGCGTCAGAAAATAGAGTGGTAATGTCGTAAAAAAGGATTCCTTTTTTAGGAAAATCCGGTATCTCTCTTATTACTCGTTTTAGCTCTCCAGGCATTTCTATCCTTTCAGGAAATTAGTCTCTACCGAATTAATACATTTCCCTTTAATCTTTGTCAACGACCGATCGGCTTTATATTGTAAACTATCTAAATTTTACTCTTGTTTGCCATGAAAAGATTATTGTTTTCGATTGGGTTTGTTTTGCTCTTATGCGCCCCTGCGTTTGGGCAGCTTACCCCCAGCTCCGACAAGGTCGAATTCTCAGTTGTCCAAAGTCAGGACAAATACCTTCCCGGCGCGTCTTTCAAGCTGTTGTTTGAGCTTATATTCGAGGAAGGGTGGCATGGCCAGTCGAACAACCCTGGAAAAGGGTTGATACCCACCGTAATAAAGCTTGAGGCGAACGATGGAATCAGCTTGGGCAGAATCGTATATCCGAAAGGAAAAATGGAGGAGTTCGCTTTTACCGACAAAGCGATTCCGGTATATGGCGGGACAACGTATATAGGCATGACAGCGGCGCTTGCCCCTTCTATGAAACCGGGGGAATATTCGATCAAGGCTGTTTTAAAAGTACAGACCTGCAACGACAGCTCATGCCTGATGCCGTCGAACATACCGATAACAGCTCCCATTACCATCGCCGCCAATGACGAAAAGGTATCGGCGCTGAATAAATCTATCTACAAAGCCAACGGCTCCCTTTTCGCCGGTTCCGCCTCTGTAGGAGAAGTGGACGACGGGTCTGATATAAGCGAATACCTTACGAGCCACGGTCTGCTTCTCACATTCTTTTTTATTTTCCTTGGCGGCCTCGCATTAAATCTTACACCTTGTGTCTACCCGCTGATCCCGGTCACAGTCTCATATTTTGGTGGTAAGAGTGAGGCTAAAAAGGGGCATCTTATCATTCATGCCATTTTATATCTTCTCGGCATGGCGGCGATGTACTCTGCCCTGGGGCTTTTCGCGGCGCTAACGGGTAATCTTTTTGGCGGGTTTCTTCAACATTGGGCGGTGATACTGGCTCTGGCGGTGATACTTGTTGGGCTGGCTCTGGGCATGTTTGGTCTGTATGAAATACGTGTGCCTTCAGCGTTGCAGCAGATCAGCGGAAAAAACAGACAAGGGTTCTTTGGGACCTTTATGATGGGTCTTACCGTTGGCGTTATCGCGGCGCCGTGTATTGGGCCGTTTGTAGTGGGGCTTCTTGCCTTTGTGGGGGAGAGGGGTGATCCTCTGCTCGGTTTCACGATGTTCTTTGCGTTGGGCGTCGGGCTTGGTCTTCCCTTCGTTTTCCTTGCCATATTTTCCGGCGGTATTTCCGCGCTCCCAAGGTCTGGCACTTGGATGGTGTGGGTAAAGCAGGTATTCGGGTTCATTCTCATAGGAATGGCGATCTATTTCCTGGAGCCGCTGATTCCAAAAGAGTGGTATCTAACGACTTTCGGCGTATTTCTGCTTATCTCCGGCCTTTTTCTCGGCTGGATATCGAAGGTTAAAGGTCATGGGATAGGGTTCAAGTCCGTTAAATGGGCTCTGGGGCTTGCGCTTGTTATTGCGGGCATATATCTTGTGATTCCAGCGAAAACCGACACAGGGCCGCATATGGCGTGGAAACCCGCCACACTGGCCGCTATGGCGAATGCCAAGTCAAACAAAAGGCCTGTGATAATTGATTTTACGGCGGACTGGTGTCTGCCGTGCAAGGAGCTGGATCATTATACTTTCTCCGACAGCCGCGTTATTGCGCTATCTGGAAAATTTGATAATCTTGTGGCGGATGTGACCAAACATGGAGACCCGAAGATGGAAGATTTAAAAAAACAGTTCAACGTTTTTGGCGTCCCGACGGTGATATTTCTCGACACAAATGGCAATGAGGTAAAAGACCTCCGTTTCGTAGGCTTCGTTGACGCCGATGACTTCCTGGACAGAATGAAGCGTCTGCTGGAAATTGCGGGGTGATAGCGCCAATAAACCCGGCTTGGTTATTAGCCAAACCGGGCGTTGGGCGCCTGTTAAATTTAAACTAGGGGTGTAGCCCTTGCTGCTTTTGTTCAGCGGCGATTCGCTGCATCCTGTCTTTACCGGCGAGCTTGAGCTTTTTCAGCATGGCAAGTTCCAGTTCTTCCTGAGACGTTAAAAACTTCTGCTGGGTAAATTGCGAGACTTTGTCATCAAGGAAAACATGTTCTTCTTGCAGCTTCTTGTATTCTTTATTTTCGTCAAGAAGCTGTGCTGTTGATGGATCTACTGATTCAGCTGACATAGTTCTATTCCTCCCCAGGTTGATAATGCTGTTTTTCCCAATTAATTTCCGCTTGTGACCGGCGTACATAACGAGGCTTGAGCCGTTTGTCAAAATTTCCACCGGACGCCTTTTTGTAAGCGATGCTGGCCACACCTTCGGCGCAGGGTTTATCTGGCGTATCGATTGTTTCGATTTTTTCCGGGATTAATGAATGGAATGTGTCTGAATATACGCTGTAACCGTCTCCAAGAAAAAGCGTCGGCATGTCAATCATCTTCGTCAACGACTCAGGAGACAAGGCAAGGTCGCCCGTAAGCTTTTTTAAAGCTCCGTTTTCACTTGTATACAAGGCAGTGTAAACTTCATTTTTACGGGCGTTCAGAACAGGACATATATACCCTCCATCCCATCCTTTTTGCGACATCGCCATTGCGTCAAGAGTGTCTACGCCTATCATCGGTTTGCCACAAGAGTCCGCAAGACCGAGGACGGAGCCAAGCCCGATCCGAAGCCCTGTAAAAGATCCCGGCCCTATGGCTACTGACAATACGTCGAGCGAATCAAGCGTAAGCCTGCTGTTTTGAAGTGTTTTTTGTATTAAAGGAAGAAGGTTTCTGGAGTGGTTATTGGAACCTTTTGTATCAACAGTGGATATGACGATCCCATCTTCGTTTATAACAACGTTTGCGTTGGTGGTCGAGGTATCTATCCCAAGTACAAGCATTTAGATCAGCAATTGGCCTGTAAATTCATATGTCTATTTAGATACCAGAATGGAAGGGAAACTTCAAGAGCAAATCCGCCAAGGGCTAATCGTACAAGAAGCCGATTCGAGCTTAACCAGGCTTGCCAGCCGATCGAAAATAATAGCAAATAGGATATATCTTGTTGAAACATAAATCCTTGTCATGGCGGGCTTTTCAGGAGATTATGGCGGAATCCCAATATAGATTTATTGGCCAGGAAAATAATTGGCTCGATAGGGGTGGGTTGCGGATGGCGAGAGGTGTTTATTTCCTCTGGCTCAGCGGGACACCCAAAGAAGTTTGGCGGGTATCCATCCTTGGTCACCATCTATATCCACAACTTTTAGCCATCCATTTTTATCTTCAAGAACTTTAAAAAGATATCGTTCTTCAACGGTAAATTTAACTATGGATTCCACATTCGGCTCTTTTCTGACATTAGCTTTTTTCACGGTAATAATTGCCGCCCGTCCCGTTCCAAGCGAAGTTTTGTGGACCCAGCCGACATCACCATCACGGTCGCGCACCGCATACCATTTCCCATATCTTGCAAGATATTCCAGCGGGGTATATTTGGGCGCTTCCCATAAAATCTGGTAATTCGTTCCTGGCCCGGCGCGGAATCTAGCCGTTTTTTCCACATAGACAAGCGTTCCCGCATAACATATTGACGGGACAACAAGAGCTAATAGCGCCGCAACCGAGATTAGCCGTTTCCCTGTCATGAT
>CAYNDB010000148.1:0-5038 GCA_964395915.1 uncultured Nitrospinota bacterium
CTATCGGAGAGCGCCCTATCGACCAGCATATAAAAGGGTTGAAGGCTCTTGGCGCCACTGTCGACCTTTCCCACGGTTATGTTGATATCAGCTCCCCGAAGAGGCTGAAAGGCGCGCATATAACGATGGATATGGTCACGGTGACGGGTGTTATGAACATCATGATGGCCGCCGCCACCGCTGAGGGGAAAACGGTGATCGAAAACGCGGCAAGGGAGCCGGAAGTCAAGGCGCTGGCATTATTATTAAACTCCATGGGGGCAAATATCGAAGGGGCCGGAACAGCCACGATTTCCATCGAAGGCGTAAGCTCTCTTCATTCAGCCGACGTGTCTATAATGCCGGACAGGATAGAGGCTGGAACATATATGCTGGCCGCCGCCATGACAGGTGGAGATGTTACAGTTTCCGGTGTCGACCCTGTGAACATTTCCGCGCTGTCAGATAAGTTGAGAGAGACTGGTTGTGAAGTGGTAGAGTCAGAAAATAGCATACGTGTTGTGGCGTCCAAGGTAATAAGCCCGGTAAACGTGACTACCGCCCCTTTTCCAGGGTTCCCCACGGATATGCAGGCGCAATTTATGGCTCTTATGACGATA
This sequence comes from uncultured Nitrospinota bacterium, assembly GCA_964395915.1. Classification (GTDB taxonomy): domain Bacteria; phylum Nitrospinota_A; class UBA7883; order UBA7883; family JAJRTC01; genus CAYNDB01. The sequence continues at coordinate 600 of CAYNDB010000148.1, forward strand.
GCCTCCGGGGCCTCCGTTATCACGGAAACTATATTCGAAAACAGATTCATGCATGTGGCGGAGCTTAGAAGGATGGGCGCCGATATCCATGTAAACGGCTCCACGGCCACTATCAAAGGCGTCGAAAAACTTTCCGGAGCCGATGTGATGGCCACAGACCTTCGCGCCTCGGCGTCACTTGTTCTGGCCGGGCTTGCGGCGGAGGGGTATACGGTAATATCCCGCGTATATCATCTGGACCGTGGATACGAGCGGCTGGAGGAGAAGCTGGCCTCTCTTGGCGCGGTCATTCGCAGAGAATCGGGCGGCGCTCCCTGATTTGTTCGACAATCACATCGATTAAACACGCTATTTTGCCGTAGAATATATCTAGCAGTGGAAAGAAGGTGATGATGCGATATCTGACTATTTGCATATTAGCCCTTGCAAGCGTATCAATGCCCGTTTTGGCGGAGCCTTCTTCCGAACGCGCTCTTGCGATAATGCGTGAAATCGATGATATGTGGCGTGGAGAATCATCCCGCGGCGTGTTCACCATGAAAATTAAAACACAACATTACACACGCAAGATGACAATGGAAGGGTGGTCTAGAGGCAAAGATAAATCACTCGTTCGGATAACCTACCCGTTAAAAGAAAAAGGGACAACCACCCTTATGTCCGGCTCCAGCATATACATGTATCTTCCGAAGACAGACCGCACCATCCGGCTGACCTCAGGGATGATGGGTGGCTCGTGGATGGGGAGCCATTTTACCAATGACGATCTTGTAAAAGAATCGCGTCTTACAGAAGATTATGACATTACCATTTCGTTTGAAGGCGTAAAGGACGGGCAAAAGATTTTGGAATTTTCACTGATCCCGAAACCTGACGCCGCAGTTGTATGGGGTAAAATCGTTTTCATTATACGAGCGAAGGATCATATACCCGTATCCGCAATTTATTTTGACGAGGATATGAGTGTGGCGCGCACGGAAACCTTTGCAAAGGTAAAGAACCTTGGCGGCAGAACGATCCCTTCTGTGATAAAGATAGTCCCTGCGGATAAGCCGGAAGAGTTTACAGAACTTGTGTACGAGAATATGGAATTCGATCTGAAACTTCCAGAAGCTTTTTTTTCCATAGCCACGATAAGGAAAAGGTAGACCTATGAACGTTTTCGGCATGGCCGTTCGCAACATCGGACGCAACAGGACGAGAACGTTTACCACTGTAGGCGCCATGGCTTTCGCCTGCGCTCTAATGATTCTGTATTCTTCGCTGGTCGAGGGATTTTTGAACATAATGGTTCGCAACGCTGTCGGTATGAGCATAAGCGAAATACAGATACACGCTAAAGGGTATCGTAACGACCCGGATCTTTATAAAAAGATCGAAAACTATTCCGGCATTATCTCAAAGCTTGAATTAGAGGGTTTCAAAGCGTCGCCGCGACTGTATGGATTCGGGCTTGCGGCGGCTGGATCATCCTCTTCCGGTGTATCGTTGCAGGGGGTCGATATCGTGAGGGAGCCTGGGGTGACACAGCTTTATTCGCATATCGCCCAAGGTAAATGGCTGGATAAGAGCGATCCCAAAGGCGTTGTGATTGGCGGGAAACTTTCCCGTTCCCTTGGCGTGGGGGTTGGGGGAGAGGTGATAATCATAAGCCAGGCGGCGGACGGCTCCATGGCCAACGACCTGTATACCGTGCGCGGAATCTTGAAGTCTGTAGGCGAGGTGATAGACCGTGGCGGATTTTTGATGCTGGCCTCGACATTCCGCGAGCTGATGGTTGTCCCTGAAGGAGCGCACGAAATAGCCATAGTCCGAAGCGACGACGGAACAACTCTGAACCAGGCGATGGAAAAAGTAATCAAAATAGCGCCGGGGCTTGAGGTGAAAAGCTGGCGGGAGCTGCAACCTGTTATTGCCAGGATGCTGGACACTACCGACGCTTCGCTTTTCATAATGCTTCTTATAACCTATATGGCCATAGGCATGGTCACGCTGAACGCGATATTGATGAGTGTTTTTGAACGTATACGGGAGTTTGGCGTGATGAAAGCCATCGGAGTCACTCCGGCTCAAATAGTCCTGATAGTTTTTACCGAAGCGTTGGCTCAGGCTGTTATCGCCTGCGTTCTTGCATTGGTGGCGGGGCTTTCTGTCTCATATTATTTTCAAAGTCACGGGATCGATCTTTCATCAATTTCCGGCGTATCAGCGGTTGCGGCGATCGGCGGAGTTGCGATAGACCCTATATGGTATACAAAAGTCACCTTAGCCTCCGTCACATTTCCTGTTGTCACGCTTGTGGTGATAGTTGTTCTGGCGGCCATATATCCCGCCGGGAAAGCCGCGCTGATACAGCCGGTGAAGGCGATACATCACATATAAGGAAACGCGATGTTAATCAAAATGGCGAGGCGAAATCTTTGGCGCAGAAAACGCAGGACCCTGATTACAGCGTTTACCATCGCATTTGGAGTATTTTTATCGGTTACGTTTACAGCGTCCGGCGACTATTCATATACGAACATGATTAACACCAGCGCCACGATGGGGTATGGCCATGTAACCATTGAGCCTGCCGGATATAACATGACTCCTTCGCTCAACAAAAGAATTGACGGTGTTACGGCTATCAGGCGAAAAACGCTCTCCCTGCCGGAGATCAAACAGGCGTCGGTGAGGGTGACGGGTCAGGCGATGTTTGCAAGCGCCGTCAAAAGCGTGGGCGGCATGTTCATCGGCGTTGACCCGAAACAGGAGAAGCCTGAAACGAACCTTTTCATAAGGTCTATCGTGAAGGGCGCCATGTTTGAAGGGACAAATGGTCGCGGCGTTGTGATCGGGACGAAAATGGCGGAGAAACTCAACCTTCGCATAGGAAAAAAACTTGTATATACGTTGACGGATGTAAACGGCGAGATCGTAAGCCAGATAGCCCGTGTAGTCGGTATATTCAAAACCGGCGTGGCGGAAGTGGACGGCTCCATGGTCTTGTTGCCGATCGATAAAATTCGCTCCACATTGCTGTATACAAACGATGAGGCGACGATGGTCACCATTATTATCGATGACCAGCGTAAAGCGGATGAGGTGAAGGAACTTGTTCAAAAGTCTATCGAGGGAGCCGGGCTGGACGTTCTTACATGGAAAGAAACCCAGGCTGATATGGCGGGCTTGATAGCTATCGACAGGTCTATGAATTATCTTTTTCAGCTTCTCGTGGGGCTTATGATAGCGGCCGGAATTTTGAACACAATCATGATGGCGGCGCTTGAGCGAAAACATGAGTTTGGCGTGATGATGGCCATCGGACTGTCTCCATGGAAGCTCTTTGCGCTGATGGTGACAGAGTCGTTCTGGCTGGGGTTGTTGGGGCTTGTTCTGGGTGTCATTATCACCGCTCCATGGTTTTATTATATGAGTAATTTCGGGATAAATTTAAGCGGGTTGATGGAGGAGGGGACGGATATAGGTGGCGTGCTTTTGGATCCGGTAATGAAATTCCGTCTTTACAAGGAGAGCTCCATCGCTATACTTTCCGGTGTGTTCGGGTTGTCCATATTGTCAGGGTTATACCCGGCCTGGAAAGCCGGCAGGGTCCCGCCGGTTGAGAGTCTCAAGACAATCTGACCCAGGTAATATACCTGCTTTCTCAGATACGGATTTTATATTTTCCTCCTAAAGGTGATATTATTGTTTCCCAACTGCTGTAACTTAGCTCTGTGAGCGGAGGCGCCATGAAGATTTCTTTTTCAAAAATATTATGGTCGTTGTTCATAACATCGATTTTCAACATATGCGCAATCTCCCCTGCCATAGCCGGGGGAAATAATGTCGCCACTCCAAAACTTCTGTACAAAACCGGATACTATATAGGCGGAGCCGCGCTATACAACTCTATTGGCGGCGATTTCGACGGTAACCGTTATTTTGTGAAAGAATCGGGGCAAAGGGAGACTGTCATCATACCCAAAATAGATGGAGACTTAGGTTTAGGAATCCTCATCGGTAGAAGATTTTCGTACATATCGACGGAGTTAAGCTATCTTCGGTCTGTCCATGACGGGAGATGGAATGATTATACAGGGGGCGTTGTCTACAACGCGATAAACCTCAATGTAAAAGTCCATTTCATGACCGATAAAAAAGCGCAGCCGCATCTGCTTGCCGGATTGTCCCTGCCATGGGTAAGAATAAATGGCGGAGCCGTCACCTCCACCTCGAAAGGCGACGCCGTGTTGTACGGGTCAGGTATAAACACAGGTATCGGATTCACATATTATATCCGCGATAAAATATTTATTTCTCAGGATTTCTACTGGAGATGGGTAAGCTATAACTATGCCGCAGGAAAAGTCGCAAACGACGATGTGAGCGACGACACTCTGAACGGAAACGGCTTTACGGCGGTTGTCGCCCTGTCTTTCATTATCAACTAATCG
>CAYNDB010000149.1:0-4988 GCA_964395915.1 uncultured Nitrospinota bacterium
CTATGACGCCACGGTTCAGATAGCGGTGAAACAGGGAATCGACCCTGGCTATACCGCCGCCGAACCCAAGCTCCATCGTGCAGTGGATGAGTCGTAAAGGTTTAGTCATCTATCAATATCCACTTCCTCAATCAAACTTACCACCAACATTTATTTTCCGTCCAAGGGAATATGCGTGTGCGGTCATAACTCCTTTTCCCTCAGGCTTCACTTCCGTTACCAGGATGGACCCTTCGCCGCAAGCGATCTCTATTCCACCTTTGGAAACAGCGATAACCTCGCCAGAAGAGCGTTTAACGATACCTCTTGACACTTTTGCAAACAACAACTTAACACCATTACCTTCATGTATCGCCTTAGCCCCTGGGTATGGTGAGAGTCCACGGATTCTCCTGCTTACTTCATCGGCTGTTTGTCCCCAGTCGATTATAAAATCTTCTTTGATAAGCTTGTCGGCATATGTTGCTTTGGAGTCATCCTGTTTAACAGGTTCTATCTTTCCGTCACGGAAATCGATCAGCGTTTCCGCCATGAGAACCGCTCCGATTTTCGCCAGCCTGTCATGCACTCTGCCGACCGTGTCGTCGTCGGTGATCTCGGTTTCGCGGCACGCCAGCACATCTCCTGTGTCCAGCCCTTTTTCCATAAGCATCGCGCATACTCCCGTGACGGTGTCGCCCGCCAGAAATGACCGGTGGATAGGAGCGGCTCCGCGCCATAAAGGCAGTAGCGAAGCGTGCAGGTTTACAGGAGCTATCTTTGGTATATTCAATAGAGCCACAGGCAATATCTGGCCATACGCCACCACCACTATATAGTCCGGCGCAATCTCGTTAAGCTTTGCGATGTTTTCCTCATCCTTTGCCCTGGCTGGCTGGAGGGTTGGGATTCCATGGTCGAGAGCGACTTTTTTAACAGGAGTCGGCGCAAGTTTTTTCCCCCTGCCTTTTGGTTTATCCGGCTGTGACACAATCAGCTCAACATCGAATTCCGGGTGGCTTATCAGCGCTTCCAGCGTGGGGACGGCAAAATCCGGCGTTCCCATGAACACAACACGGATAGGGGAGGGCATTACGAAGCTTTTAGATTTGCAAACTTCAGTTTAAGCATGTTTCTGCGGATAACGCCAAGGTGATCCCAGAAAAGAACGCCGTCCAGATGATCGATTTCGTGCGCTATGCATCGGGCAAGGTATCCGGTCGCTGAAATTTCCTGACGTTTCCCGTCGATATTGGTATATTCCGCCCGTATTTTTTCCGGTCGTGGCACGTCCGCATAAAGCTTTGGCATACTAAGGCACCCTTCTTCATCAACGACAAGTCCGCAGGTTTCAATAATCATAGGGTTTATCAACGCAAGCGGTTTTGCGGCGTCATCAAAATCGATATTTATCCGCGCGGTATCTATCACTATAAGCCTTTTTGGAATGCCGACTTGAGGCGCCGCCAGTCCAATCCCTGGCGCATTTACCATAGTTTCCGCTATGGCCTGAGCAATGGCGCGAATATCGTCATTCACTTCCTCGACAGGCTCCGATTTTTTTGTCAGAGCCGGGTTGGGGTATTTCAATATTTTCAATGATGACAACTCATCGAGAGTAGCTATAAGTGTCATGAAAACAGTATAACACACGGAAAAAATGACAATTTTGGGAACTTAAGCGCCAAAATTTGGAATAAATTCAGGCGATGGTCAGAAGGCAAAGAATACATGAAATGATAAGCGCTTGATATTAAAGGGATAGTGTGTAAATACCATTTGGTAATCAAATTGGCCCAGTGTTTGCAATTGTCATGATGAAACAAGTTTAGGGATGTAGTACCTGACTTTAATTTGGTGTGGAGGCATTATCATGCAAAGCAAAAAAGAAGTAATGATTCCAAGTGGTACCTGTCAGCATTGTGGTGGAATCCTGAGGTATTACAGAGGGTCCACTTCCTGTCTGTTGTGCGGCAGGGACGAAGAGCATACTTGTGATATGTGCAAAACGGCTCAGTTACAGAAAAGCGCTTAAGTTTCCTTTTTCTTAGAAAAAAAACCGGCGCGGGGGAAGTACGTTTGGTCTGTGCTTTAAAGTTTCCTCTCCCGTCTTGATTAAAAGTTTTATACCTGCGCCGGTTTTAACCTTACCTTGTAAGGACGCTTAGACTGTCATTCCGCGCGTACCCTTTAGGGTGGATTTAATCCGGTATCCCGACGGGATCAATTCACAAATCCCTGGCTTCAAACACAAAGTGAATCCTCACGGCAATAATGTCGTTGCGAACGGAGTGAAGCAATCCCGTCGCCCCAGTGTCATCGCTCGCAAACAACTGTCATCCCGTACGTGATGCGGGATCCCGCTGCCATCATATCAACCACACGAGATGCCGGACTAAATCCGGCATGACAATAACGGGGATTGCCACGGTCGCTTAAGGATCCCTCACCAATATCACAACACTACCTTTCCCAGCCCTCCTTGTGATGCGTTACGCATAGGTGTAAAATCAATCTTTTCATTATTGGAGAGAATTGATGTCCGACGAGATTACATGGACGGATGAAGCGGAAAAAAACCTTGAGAAGGTTCCACCTTTCGTTCGCGATTTCGCAAAAACGATGATAGAGGATTTTGTGAAGGATCAAGGCGCCACCGAGGTGACCGCAGAGTTAATGAAACAAGCCCGCGCAAAATTTGGCATGTAGAAAATGAGAGCCACTATTATTACCTCCATGTTTTTGGTCTTTACATTCGTAGCCGGGGCCGCGCAATCGGAGCAGGAGCCTCTACCGTTTCTGGATCTTGCTTCCGCCAGTCCTGAATTTACTGTCGCTCCGGATTTTTCAGGTGAATCGTTCAAGCCAGGTTCTGTCGTGGTAGGTTCAATCTATGTAACTGCGCCACCTGGCTGGCATATATATGCTCCCGGTGTAAAAAAATACAGGCATCTTGAGATGACTTCCGGCGACGGGCCGCTGATAAATGTACAGTTCAGCTATCCGCCGGTGAAAGTGATGACCCTGCTTGGAGAAGAGGTTCCTGTATATGAAGGAAGGGTGGAGATCATCGCGCAAGGTATCGTCGCGCCCGGTACTGCTGATGGAGGTTACGTATGGCGTCCTGTTATTTCGTGGCAGGGCTGTGCGGAGAATATCTGCCTTGCGCCGGAAACGAGGACGCTTCAAATCGCTATTGCGGTTAACAACAAGGGAAAGCGGAAGCTTTAAGCAAGGCTCTTGCGAAGACGACGGGTTAATCTGGATATTTTCTGTTGTCGAAACCCTTTTCCTATTGGCTCAGGATGACATAAGTGTGAAACCCTGCTTTCCTTTTATCCGTCAATAAGATAAGATTCCCCATCAATTAAAGACTCGCCGCCTAATAGAAAAATGGAAAAGAAAAAAGCATGGTCGGGAAGGTTTAACGAGCCTACCCATCCTTTGGTCGAAATATTTAACGCCAGCATATGGTTCGACTGGCGCCTGTACAAGCATGACATCCGCGGAAGTATCGCCCATGTCTCCATGCTTGCCGCAAAAAAAATAATCACGAAAAAAGACGCCGGCGCTATTGTCACGGGTCTTAAGCGGATTGGTAAAGAGATAGACTCCGGCAAATTCGATTTCGATGCCGCCGACGAAGATATACATATGGCGATTGAGCGCAGGCTTGCGAAAATTATCGGGCCTGTAGCTGGCAAGCTGCATACGGCCAGATCGAGAAACGATCAGGTGGCGCTCGACCTGCGGCTTTTTGTCCGCGACTGCATAGACGAAATCGCCGACCTTATCCGCAGTCTGCAGAAAGCGTTTTATAAACAAGCTGTAAAACATATAGATACCATCGCGCCTTCGTACACACATCTGCAACCGGCCCAGCCGATAAGATTGGCGCACTGGTTTTTAGCATATTATGAAATGTTGGACCGCGATGTCGAACGGTTTGTAGACGCGCGCAAAAGGGTCAACGTGATGCCGTTAGGCTCTGCGGCTCTCACTGGAACAAATTTTCCTATAGACCGGAAGATGGTGGCCGATGAGCTTGATTTCGACTCAATATCTGAAAACAGCCTGGATGCCGTATCGGACAGGGATTTTGCGGCCGAGTTCCTGTTTGCGGTTTCTATGACCGCCACGCATCTGTCGCGTCTGGCCGAGGAGCTTGTCATATTTACGACAGCTGAGTTCTCGGTGATGGAACTGCCGGACGCATTCTGCACGGGCTCATCGATAATGCCGCAGAAAAAAAACCCGGACGTGCCGGAACTTATACGGGGGAAAACCGGCCGGTTGAACGGTAATTTGCTGGCCTTGTTGACGACGCTCAAAGGATTGCCGCTAGCCTATAACAAGGATATGCAGGAGGACAAAGAACCTGTTTTTAGTTCGTATGAACAGATTGCTATCATTCTTGAAATCACCGCGGATATGGTTGGGGCCATTAAAGTGGATAAAAAGTTGCTCGAAAAACGCGCAAATGAAAATTTCATGGCGTCTGTTGATATTGCCGATAAACTGGCAATGGCCGGAGTTCCTTTCCGTGAAGCGCATGAAATAGTAGGCCAACTTGTCCGGCTTTGTCTCGATAATGGCTGGAGCTTTTCTGATATTCCCAAAAAAGAGGCAAGAGAGCTGGATAGACGGCTTGTCAAAGCTTTAGATGATACGCGTTCCGCCGCAAAATCGGCTGACGGCAAGGATATTCCTGGTGGAACGGCGCGAAAAAGGGTTGCCGCCAAGTTGAAAAAAATAGAAAAAGGGATGAAAAAATGGTAAAAATGGCTTCACAGGCTGTTTTACTGGCGATTTTGGCTATATCATTGCTTGTTTTTCCGGGTTGTGGCAACAAAGGGCCACCCACATTACCCAAACCAGATTCGCTGGCGGCTCCGGCTCAAAGGTGATACCTTAATTTTATTCTTTTAGACTGTTGACATCTGGAATCTTAAGCCATAAACTATTCGTTTCTTTTCGGAATGGTTACTGGCTTTATGCCGACGTAGCTC
>CAYNDB010000150.1:0-4874 GCA_964395915.1 uncultured Nitrospinota bacterium
AGGTGGGGAGTAATTTGAGTTATGCCGTAAAAAATGCATGGTTCAAAAGGCCAAAAGATGCAAAAGGAGATTTTGGTTTCGTTAATGACAGCTTCTGGCAATCTACGGAGCCTTTGTTTTATGAAATGTTGTCCGATTTGAAGACAGCCCTTGAAGCCGATGAAGATCACACGACAATACGCATCAAATGGCACAAAACTCTTTGCGCCGAGTCAACAAAGATATTTGACGCCATTGTCTTAAGCTCTCCAATCGAAGACTCAGACCCGAAACGGATATCCCTTGCCCGGCGTGACCTTAATAAATTTAATCACAAAAAGACAATTAAGGAGCTTCTCGATCTACCCTTGCCTGACAAGAAAACAAAAACCAAGAATAAAAAACCAGTGGAGGCCTAAAAATGGCGGATAAAAATTACCTAAAGTTTAATGATGAGTCACAAGCCGGTAAAGATTTGCTGGAGTGGTGGCGAGGTCTTGATAAAAACCGTGGGGACAGAGCCGAGCTACGCAGGGCAGGCGAAATCAGCGAAGTGGTTTTTATCTCCGCGTATCATCGCCTGCGGTATGATCTTTTAAAATATTCGAAAGTTTACGAAAATGGATTAGCCGCCACAGTCGGCATCCTCGCCCATGTAAAACAGAACGATCCCTTAAAAACTTTTGCCCAGCAGATGGCGCAATCAAAAGACGGCTCGGACAAGGCGCGATTGAGCGATCTCAGGTTCCGCCGCCTTTTAAAATGCCAATCCCATGAAGACCTTTATAGAGACATGATTCGTGTTGTACGCCAGCTTGATGGCAGGGCAAACGCGCTTAGCCTTGCTAACATGATTTACTGGTGGAACGATAGAACAAAACAAACCATGGCCCGCGAATACTACACTCTCGCCATGTCGGAAGATTAAAATAAACAAGGAAAGGAAATTTGTTATGGCTAACTTCGTTCAACTACATTTATTGACCTCATATCCCCCGTCCAACCTTAACCGGGACGACCTGGGCCGCCCAAAAACCGCGATAATGGGAGGAAGTAACCGGCTTCGAATATCTTCGCAAAGCCATAAACGCTCATGGAGGACATCAAGCATTTTTGAGGAAGCTTTAAAGGGACATGTTGGTACCCGTACCAAAGAGATGGGGGGCAAGGTATATTCAGCCTTGATCGAGAAAAGCGTAAAAGAAAAAAAAGCAATGGAATGGGCAACAAAGATCGCTGAAGTTTTTGGTAAATCCAAAGGTAAAAAGAAAGATAAACCATTAGAGGTTCTGGAAATTGAGCAGTTGGCCCATTTCTCTCCGATCGAGGAAAAGGCGATATTCGATCTTGTCGATAAACTGGCGGAAAGCGATTCCGCTCCAACCGATGACGATCTAAAACTCCTCCGCGAAAAACATAAAGCGGCGGACATCGCCATGTTCGGCCGTATGCTGGCCAGCGCTCCCAAGTACAATACCGAGGCGGCCGTTCAGGTCGCTCATGCGATCACAGTCCATAAAGTGGCGGTGGAGGACGATTTCTTTACAGCCGTGGACGATCTTAACGAGGACATGGGAGCCGGGCATATGGGCGAAACCGAGTTTGCCGCCGGTCTTTTCTATCTGTATATCTGTATAGACTGCGGACTGCTGGTGAAAAATCTGAGCGGTGATAAGGAACTGGCGAAAAACACTTTGGCCGCTCTCGTGGAATGCGCCGCAAAAATTTCGCCTACCGGCAAGCAAAACAGTTTTGCCTCACGGGCGTTCACTTCATACATCCTCGCCGAGAAGGGAGGCAAGCAGCCACGCTCTCTTTCTGTCTCCTATCTTAAACCTGTCAACGGAGTTGACGTGATGGCCGACGCCATTACCGCCCTCGAAAATACCATGGAGAACATGGACAAAGTGTATGGTAAATGCGCCGATGACAGAAAAGTGATGAACGCGCATGATGTCAAAGGAAGCCTTGATGAAATAATCGCTTTCGTAAAGGAGTGTGTGGACAATGCGTGACTTCCTGCTTTTTCAACTATACGGGCCAATGGCGTCCTGGGGAGACATTGCGGTGGGCGAAGTAAGGCCCACACATTCCCATCCCGGCAAATCCGCCATTATCGGCATGATAGCCGCTGCCTTGGGGATCAAACGGGATGAAGAGGATAAACATATCCAACTGAACAAGTCCTATGGGTTAGCTGTCCGTGTCGACGCTTCTGGAACGATATTGCGTGACTACCATACCACGCAGGTTCCGCCCAACGTCGCTTTGAAAAAACACCCGGCTTCCACCCGCCGTGATGAACTCGAAGCTCTTGATAGTTATCTAAAGGAAAGTGGCAAAAATATTGGAACGATGCTTTCCATGAGAGATTACTATAGTGACGCCATTAACACTATCCTCCTGTGGGCGCAGGAAAACGCGTCACATTCATTGAACAAGCTTAAGGCATCGTTGACGAACCCTAATTATACGTTATATCTTGGGCGTAAATCATGCCCCGTATCCTTGCCGCTAAACGCCCAAGTCATATCGGCGAAAGATATAAAATCCGCGTTTGATAAAACTCCCTTGCCGGATATCGAATTGCTTGAGCTTATACCGAAAAACAACACCGTTTTTTACTACTGGGAAGACATCGAAGACGCCGGTATGAAACCAGAGCACACGAACACAAGGCGTGATGTTATTCGAAGCCGGGTACGTTGGCAGTTCGACAACAGACAGGAACACTATACAAGTGAAAAGCTGGTAGAGGAGGGATAGATATGTATTTAAGCAAAATAACTCTTCATCGTGGGATCGATATCAACGTCTTGTCACGAATTGTTCAAGGTGATAACTACAGCGCACATCAAAACATGTGGGGCCTGTTTAAGGGTAGGCCGGATGATAAACGAGATTTTATTTTCCGCCGGGATGACGAAGGCGCCTGGCCACGCTTCTACGTTGTCTCCAGCGTTGAACCAGTTGACAGTTCAGGTAACTGGGGAATTGACTCCAAGCTTTACGCTCCAAAACTTTATGCTGGACAACGCCTCTCGTTCACCCTGCGCGCCAATCCTGTCCGAAAAAGGAAGACGGGGAATGGAAAGGGCAAGCGCCATGATGTGGTGATGGAGGCCAAAACAGAATTAAAAAACAGCAACAAGCCAAGAAACGACTGGCCTCCCGTTGCCGAAATCATGCAGAAAAAAGGCATGGATTGGCTAACGGCCCGTTCAGAAAAAAACGGCTTTTCAATAAACGATAATGAAGTGCGGGTAGACGGCTATCGCCAACACAGCTCCTTCAAGGGGAAAGGTAATTCGGCAATACGCTTTAGCTCTCTTGATTTTACCGGCCTGCTGAACGTCACCGATCAGGATAAGTTTTTGAAAGCGTTATTCGAAGGTATTGGCCCTGCCAAGGGGTTTGGTTGCGGAATGATAATGGTTCGCAAAATATGAGTGATATTCTCCCACCACTAAAACCGATCGCCATGAAGGAGCGTGTATCGATCCTTTTCGTGGAAAGAGGGGAACTCGATGTACTGGACGGAGCCTTCGTCTTGGTCGATAAAAAAGGGGTGCGAACCCATATTCCTCTTGGTAGCGTCGCGTGTTTGATGCTAGAGCCTGGTATCCGGGTATCCCATGCGGCTGCGGTTCTCGCCGCCAGGGTCGGGTGTTTACTCGTGTGGGTGGGCGAAGCGGGTGTGAGACTATACGCCGCCGGCCAGCCAGGCGGAGCGCGGTCTGACCGTTTGCTATATCAGGCGAAGCTGGCTCTGGACGACTCCGCCCGATTAAAAGTCGTGCGAAAGATGTATGCCATGCGGTTCAACGAGGAGCCACCGGAACGCCGAAGCGTGGAACAGCTGCGCGGTATCGAAGGAGCCCGAGTGAAAAAAATATATCAATTTATGGCCAGTCGTTATGGCCTCGTTTGGAAAGGACGCAGGTATGACCATAAGAAATGGAAAAGCGGAGATATATCAAACCGATGTGTGAGTTCCGCAACGGCATGTCTGTATGGCATTACAGAAGCGGCTATACTGGCCGCGGGATACGCCCCTGCCGTTGGTTTCATCCACACCGGAAAGCCTTTGTCGTTCGTATATGATATCGCCGACCTTTTTAAGTTTGACACCGTGATACCGGTCGCTTTCAAAATCGCGGCCAAAAACCCACACGACCCGGAACGGGATGTCCGCTTAAAATGCCGGGATATATTCCGTGAAACGAAACTGCTCGGCAAAATAATCCCGACAATTGAGAAGATACTGGCCGCTGGAGAAATGGAGCCGCCAAAAACCCCAAAAGAATCTATCCCCATAGCGATACCAAACGAGGAGAAACTGGGCGATGCTGGTCATCGTGGTTGAAAACGTACCGCCAAGGCTTCGTGGGAGGCTGGCGGTATGGCTTTTGGAAATACGCGCAGGAGTATATGTGGGAGACTTGTCCAAACGTGTTCGTGAGATGATATGGAATCAAGTCAAGCAAGGTTGTGAAGACGGTAATGCGGTCATGGCATGGAGCACAAACACAGAATCAGGTTTTGACTTTATCACCATCGGCAAAAACCGCCGTGTTCCCGTTGAAATGGACGGGATCAAACTGGTGTCGTTTTTACCGCTTGAAAACGGAGAAGCCAATGATGGTGAGGAGAATGATCTTTGACATTGTGGAAAAGAAATGATATCCAACGTTTTGAAAGCTATCAGAACCAAAATAGTCGGTAGATTTTTTTGGTGTAGGCTAGGTAAGCAAAAACAAAGGATTACAGGAAGTGTGTTCCCCACACACGTGGGGATGAACCGTTGACGAGGACATCGTCGACGATATCGATCACGTGTTCCCCACACACGTGGGGATGAACCGCCAACGCGCCGAAGGGTGAGAACGCAAACC
>CAYNDB010000151.1:0-3119 GCA_964395915.1 uncultured Nitrospinota bacterium
CTTAACGAGAAGGAAACTTATTAACTCTATCGGGTTTAAAGCAAAATTGGGCCGGCCCTATTTAATGAACCTTACCGGTTCATATGAGGTTTGCTCTTTACAATCGGATGTCATACACTTGTATCTGGGGAAATTCAGACAGGCGCCAATAGGGACAGGTATCAATATGCATGAGAATGGGAGAAATGACAAGGGTCGCAAAAAATTTGCCTTGCTGGACTACTGGTTTCACTTTGGTGTGGCTATAAACCTCGTTGTTGTAGCTTTGTTGCTCTGGTATTCACTTTTTTCCTGAAAACTGGCCGAGCTACAACCATGGCTGCATGTTGCCGCAAAATAGTCGAAACCGTGCGGTAATTTATTCTCGGAAAACCTTTACGTTTAAGCTTTGATAAAGATCGTCACACATCCCATCTGAAACCATGCCAAGCTCAGGAATGTTTTTCGCCTTATATATAGCCATCATTCTGATTGGAGCGGCCATATATATTTTTTCCTCCATCGGGGGCATACAAAGACTCATAGATCCCATAAGGAAAACGTACAGTGGAGCATACGGGCCTACCGCAAGATTGATGATATTTATTTTTGTTCCTGCGGTTTTCGGCTGCACAGTTTTTTCCTGGATGAAACCGATCAAAATAACGCCCGACGCCATGCGGATACAGCACCCGACATCAAATTTCCCGAAAAAGTTTGAAACAATGAAAAATCCCATAGCGAATCCAACCGGGCCTGAAATAGAGGAGTTTATAGAACAGGCAAGAAACAATAATGTCCGGTTTCTCCCGCAGATTCACCTGGAGGAAGGCAGGCCTGTCAATATCGAACAGATTCCAAAACCATCTACGCAGGCTTTCCTTAAACAGGTTAGAGAGGGAGGTTACGTGGATAAAGTTCTTGCAAAAAAAGCTTTGCTCGAAAAACGCCTCTTCGAAGGTATGATTTTGTATCAGATCAATTGCAGGCCATGCCACGGGTCGGAGTTGGCGGGAGCCGGGCCAATGGCTTACGGTTTCAAGCTTCGCCCGATTGATTTTTTAAAATCTGAAACTATTGAGACTGTTACGGAGGGCTATATTTTCTGGCGTGTGAGAAATGGTGGTATCGGACTGCCGACAGAGTCCACCCCATGGGATTCAGCTATGCCGGCATGGAAAAATGATCTTACTGAAGAAGAGATATGGACTATCATTCTTGCTATATACGATATGTCCGGGAAAGCTCCTCTCACACCTGATAAGTCTAAATGAAAGATGACGCATAAGGCGTCTGACCTGATCTCTTCCTGGAAGGAGAGCGTCTTTTTCAGTCGAACTTGCGGCGATTAATTACGTAGCCTGTCACTTTGCCTATAAATGGGATTACCAGCATCCAGCCCAACGTGTTTTGCTTTGGTTCTCTGAAGTTTCGAATTCCTATCTCCATTCCCTCATGGCCTTTTTCAGGTTGGTCGAGGTATGTTCCGAAAAACCTGTCCCAGATAGAAAGGCTGAACCCGAAGTTACTATTTGTTTCATGATCCTCCGTTGAGTGATGGATTCTGTGCATATCGGGAGTCACAATTAAAAGCCGTATAATTTTGTCCAGCATACTGGGGATATAAACATTCGAATGGTTGAACATGGCCGTAGCGTTGAGCATGACCTCGAAGATAAGCACAGCCATGGCGGGGGCGCCTATGGTCACGACGACCGAAATTTTGATAAGCATTGAGAGAATGATTTCGACAGGGTGGAAACGGATGCCTGTAGTAACGTCGTAATCGAGATCGGTGTGGTGGACACGGTGAAGCCTCCACAAGCCCGGAACGGCGTGGAACAGCGCGTGCTGAAGATATATGGCAAAATCCATAAACACAACAGTGGCCGCTGTTTTAAGCCAGACCGGATAGTCGACATTGTTTAAAAGCCCCCATCCTCTCTCCTGCGCGACCAGGGCAACCCCGACCGCGGCGGCTGGAAAAAGAAGTCTGAGGATGAAAGTGTTGAGAGTTGCGATTACAAGGTTTGAAACCCATCGAACCTGTTTTGACATGGATAGCTCTCTTCTCGGCGATGCGACTTCCCATAAAGCCATAACAACAAAAACGCCGAAAAAGAAACCGAGTCTTATAAATTCTTCATTATCCAGAATTGCATTGTTCATTGATCGCCACACTCCTAAACAAGTTCAGGGTTATTATAAATTAAATATCGACACTGGTGGCAAATAGGCAAACGGTTGAAGCTATAGTTGATGAACATTTTTGGCAAAATTATGTTCTTGCAATTTAGCCGCCAGTGGTAATACCCTTTTATCTGGCGCGGTCGCCTGAAAGGGCGTGAAAAGGGAAAGTCGTGAAATTCGGCTACGGTCCCGCCGCTGTAAGCGGGGACGAAGGCCCAATAAACCACTGTCTATTGTAGACGGGAAGGCGGGCTGGCAGGTTGATCCGCAAGTCAGAAGACCTGCCTGCGCCATATTAAAGCGCGCTTTCCGCGAAAAGAGACCGCGCTTTTCGGGGCGACCAAGAAAAAACGGGCGCAATCCCCCCGGTTGATAAATTAGCCGAATAATATAGTTAAGGGATTGGGCATGTTTCCAAAATATCTGGCGTTATTTAGCGCCCGCAGGCGTCATTGCCTGTTTAAGGTTCACCCATGATCGCCAGATTATTCCTGACCCGTCATGGGGAGACAGAGGCGAACGCCGTCCAGCGTCTTGCCGGCTCTTCCGACATTCCCCTTTCAAAGCTGGGAGAACGGCAAGCCGAAGTGATGGCAAACATCCTTGCGCCCGAAAAACCAGACCATATTTATTCGAGCCCCATGTTCCGCGCCATGAGAACTGTCCGACCATTGGCCTCGATCCTGGAGATTGATGTAGTAGAGGCTGAAGGGCTTCGGGAGATCGATTTTGGAGCGTGGGAGGGGATGAATTTTGATGAGATAAAACAAGAGTATCCAAATGACATCGCGTCCTGGATCGCGCACGATCCGGCTTTTACCTTTCCTGGCGGTGAAAATATCGGAGCCTTTTTCGAAAGGGTCGATCGAGCCTGCCACAAGATAATTAACGATGGGAATGGAGTCTCTGTCGTTACCACCCACGGCGGTGTAATCAGGCGGATAATGCGC
>CAYNDB010000151.1:3219-4867 GCA_964395915.1 uncultured Nitrospinota bacterium
GCGAAACTGGGATACGGTGGAAGAGCCGCTCGATATCGCTTCCGCGTTGGAAAGCGTAAAGGATGGGGTGGCGCTGATAGACTGCCTTACCATCTGGGTGAGCAACCTTATGGAAAAAGCCCATAGCGAAGGAAAAGAAATAACTGAAACGGAAATTAAAAGTGAAGCGGAAAGGCTTATTGACGCTTGTGGAAGAGCGAGCTGTTCTGTAACGCTTGTAACAAACGAGGTTGGTATGGGGATCGTTCCGGAAAATCATCTCGCCCGCAGGTTCCGCGACCTGGCGGGGTTGGTAAACCAGATAATAGCCAACGCCGCCTGCGAGGTATATCTGATTGTCAGCGGGCAGGCGATATCAATAAAGAAAGGATAAAATTGAATGGGAATTTTTGAAGAAACGATAAAGAAAATAACGCCGCAGGACTCCGTAGCGCGAGAAGCGGCTGTGAAAAGGATAGAGTCGCTGACCATGCCTCGATGGGCGTTGGGCCGTGTGCTTGATCTGGCCGTCGATCTGTGCGGGATGAACGGGAAAGTCCCTCCATCTGTCGGCAGGAAAACGATAACCGTAATGGCGGGTGACCATGGGGTGACCTGCGAAGGGGTGAGCCTCTATCCAAAAGAGGTGACAGCGCAGATGATAGCAAACTTTCTGGCTGGTGGCGCGGGGGTGAACGCCATGGCGAAGCTAACCTCCGCAAAAGTCATTGTTGTGGACATGGGGGTGGACGCAAAGCTCGATAGTTTTAAAAGCGACTCAAGTTTCCTTGACAGAAAAATAGGCATGGGGACGGCGAACATAGCGCTTGGCCCCGCAATGACCCGTGACGACGCGGTAAAATGTCTTGAAACAGGGATAGAGATAGCAAATTCACTCTCACAAGATACCGACATGTTCGGCGTAGGGGATATGGGGATCGGCAACACCACCCCGAGCGCCGCCGTCGCCGCAACGATATGCGGGAAGTCAGCGTCCGAAGTTACCGGGACTGGCACGGGCCTCGATGAGAACGGCTGGAAAAAGAAGGTGGAAGTTGTGGAGCGGGCAATCATGGTCAACAAAGCTGATCCGGAAGATGGTGTCGACACGCTGTCAAAACTGGGCGGATACGAAATAGGCGGGATAACCGGAATGATCCTTGGCGCCGCCGCATTGAAAAAGCCTGTCCTCATCGACGGGTTTATCTCAACCGCCGCCGCGTTAATCGCATGGCGGATTTGCCCCGCGTCAGCCGAGTACATGATATCTTCTCATCAGAGCGCGGAGCCGGGTAGCCGTTTCATGCTGGAGGCGCTTGGAAAGAAGCCTTTGCTGGATCTTGGGATGCGTCTTGGTGAAGGGTCGGGCGCGGCGTTAGCCATGACGATAGTCGACGCGGCGGTAAACGTGATAACAGATATGGCCACCTTTGATGAGGCGGCGGTGAGCGACAAGGAATGATGACGCCCCTTTTTTCCGCGCTAAGGTTCCTGACCATTGCGCCAATTCCGCAGAGCCTTTGCGGAAATGAGGGAGATCTTGCCAGAAGCCACATCTACTATCCCGTGGCGGGTTTTGTCATAGGCGCGGCGCTTGCGTTTGCGGGGTATATTGTCCTTGCCATATTTCCTCCCCTTCCTGCTGCGGCTTTATTGATCGTCATCATGT
>CAYNDB010000152.1:0-4842 GCA_964395915.1 uncultured Nitrospinota bacterium
GCGTGTAGGCCGATGAAAGTTTTTACGGCTGAAACAAAGGTTGGGCTGCTTACCATAGTGGCCGTGATCGCGCTTGTATACATGTCGTTCCGCACCGTGGGAGTGCCCATGTTCGGCGATGAAAAACATATGAGTATCCACGCCAAGTTTCAATCCGTCGCCGGGATTGATCTGCGTTCCAAAGTAAACCTGTCAGGCGTGGAAATTGGATATGTAGACAACATAACCCTGGAAGACGGGTATGCCCTTGTAACAATCAAGCTGACGCGAGCGGCTGATATCCGCCGCAATTCCGTGGCTACCATCAGGACTTTTGGTCTGCTGGGCGAAAAATATATAGAGCTGGTGCAGGGAACGCCGGACGCCCCCTTGCTGAAAGACGGAGAGGAAATCTCCCGCGTGGAGGAAGGGACGGATATCGGTGATATCGCGAGAAAACTGTCGTTGGCTTTGGATGACATCCAGGTGGTGACACATTCCATACGCAATGTGTTTGGCACCATGGAAAGCGAAAGCGCGCTAAAGAATATTTTGCATAACATTGAAGACGCATCGGCAAACATGAAAGCTGTTTTGGCCGAAAACAGAAACGCGTTGAGAGCGACGCTCGGAAACCTTTCTGACATATCAGGCGAGTTTGCTAAAAACGCTCCGGAAATTTCCCGGAATCTGGCAAAACTATCCACCGATTTGCTGGAGCTTATAGAAAATAACAAGGATAATCTCTCAGCCGGAATCGCAAACATAAGAGATGTGTCCGGCGAGTTTAAAGGTGTTATCAAAGAAAACAGGAAAAACCTGAAAATTACCCTGGACAGTATTGCGGCGGCATCGGCCAAGCTGGGCGAGGTAATGGATTCTGTAAAGAAAATGAGCCAGTCGATAGAAAATGTGGCTAGCAAGGTGGAACGTGGCGAGGGGACAGTTGGCAAGCTTGTCACCGACGACGCTGTTTACACAAACCTGAATAATACTTTGGTTGGCGCCCGCAAGTTTTTAAACAGGATGGAAACATTACGTATCCAGCTTGGGTTCCGTGGGGAGGCACAGACAGATATAAATGATACGAAAGCTTTCTTTACATTCAGAATACAGCCGAGAGAGGACAAGTATTACCTTTTGGAAATATCGGAGGACTCGCGGATGGCTGAAGAGGATAAAAGCGACAATCCCTTGAGAAACCTGTTGTACACCATAATGATTGCGAAACGCTATTCCGATATTACCATCCGTGGGGGAATTATGGAATCTTCCGCCGGAGCTGGCGTGAGCTATCATATGTTTGATGACAGGGTTGCGCTGTCGACCGATATTTTCAATCTGTCAGGGTATGATGACGACGCGCCAGACCCACAGTTGAAGGTCCAGCTCAAATTTAACCTGCAAAAATATATTTATCTATATATGGGCGGCGACGAGCTGCTGAATGAAAAATACCGGACATTCCTCGTAGGTGGTGGTATTCTGTTTGACGAAGATGATCTGAAAATAATTTTGGGCCTTCTATAAGCCTTGCGCTACCGTTGTCTGGCACAGGTTGACTAGTTTCTATTCATTGGATATTATTTGAAGGTATACAGGCTTTACAACCAGAGAGAGATTGAATAATTATGGCTCGTTCAAAAAATAAACAAAAACGAAAACGTCATCTGCGAAGCGTTAAGCTCAAACATCGCGCTCGCAGGAAAAAGACCGTCTCTTTACAGTAATCGGATCCCACCAGTTCTCCGCGGTCATACACGAGCGAAAAGTGGAAACAGCCCGATCTCTCACTCCAATCATTAGCGAGGAAGCTTTCCTCATACTGGTTCAGGCCAAGTCACAAAACCTGTTGGCGTTGCTGAGTGTGTTAAAAGACGAGAATATGGTCGTCAACAAGCCGTATTATTTCACCTTGCTACAGGAGGCGGACAGGCTCGAAGGCTTTCTGGACGATCATGGCGCCCGTTCAAACCTGCGCTGGCTCTATTTTGCGGAGCTTGTAGCCTGTGTCAGGAATTTCGCCCTGGCCGGATTTCAGCTATATCATATTCTGGACAGGTATTCCGATTATTTCAGCGGCGATAGCGATCATCTCAAACGCGATTTTCAAGATAAAACTGATGAGACGCTGGAGTATTTTACGCAAGTCAAGCTGAAGTTTTTTGACGCCATGACTGAGGAGGTCAAATCCCACGGGGTGCATTTTCAAGTAACCCCTATTCCCACAGAAGAATGGCGGCTTAAAATAACACCTCAACTTCCATACACTATAACTGGTGAAGGTGTAAGCGACGAGGAAGAGCGGATGATATCCATCGCCCAGTCGTATCGTAAAATAGCAAAACACTTCAAGCAGAGCCAGCTTGACCGAAAAACCAAAAAATCAACTTTGGACGACATCATCCCCGGCAAGATCAACGAGACGATAATGACCGATATGGAGATAAAGCTGCACAATCTCCAGAGCGAGTATGACACTTATATCAGGGGTGGGCCGCTCGAGTCGAAAGAGCATATCTCCACACTGAGAGGTTTGACAGCCATTCCGATGCATCTGTTTGAAGCTTTAAAATGGTTGGTGCACTTTTACGAACGACACGAAAATAATATCAGGCAGAGCGATGTTAAAGCCAAAATCTCAGAGATGGTCAACGATGACCAGCTATTTGCGTCCATCATGGATTACGGCCTCAAGTTCTGCGGCAAGTATCTGAACGATGGAAACAAGATCGCCGAGCGGATATTGTCATCTTTTGTCAAGCCGATAAAATACGAGCTTCCAATACCAAAACCCCAGGGTTTCCATGCGCGTCCGGCCACTTATGTATCGCTTGTCGTTCAGGAACACGGCACAGATGTGTCCATGCTGGTTAATGACGAAAAGTTCGATTGCCGCTCGGTCCTGGAGCTTCTTCAAGCCGGAGGAATGCTGGCGGACTCCGGCGAAAAAACAGTTATAGTGGAAGGGGATAAACGAGCTTTGGACGATCTTAAGATTCTTGCCGAGCACAATTACTGCGAAGATCAGGACATCCCGCCTGAGCTAAGTTATATACGTATCCTGAGAAACCTTTAACAAGGCTCTTGAAAAATATGAGTGTGGCGATAAAAAGAAAAATAGCGAAGGCGGTGGATGGGCTGAAAGCCGATTTAACATCGATCAACAAAGCCATATTCGATCGTCCGGAGCTTTGCTATGAGGAGACTTTCGCGACATCCCTTGTAACCGATTACTTGAAATCCAAAGGGTTTGCGGTAAAGCAAAATGTGGCGGATCTTGAAACGGCGTTCATGGCGACGCATAAAAATGATTCGTCCGGGCCTAAGGTCGCGATCCTTGCGGAATATGACGCCCTGCCGGAAATAGGCCACGCATGTGGCCACAGCATGATAGCGGCGGCGGCTTGTGTCGCGGCGGCGGCGTTGGCTCAAGCGGTTCCGGATCATCCAGGCTCGTTGCTCGTTATCGGCTCACCGGCCGAGGAAGGCGGTGGGGGAAAAGTTAAGATGATAGAAAAGGGAGCCTACCGAGGTGTCGACGCGGCGCTGATGATTCACCCCAGTAACAAGACAAGGGTGGTCGCCAGAATGTACGCCATCTCGGATATGGAATTTACTTTTATCGGGAAGGCGGCGCACGCGGCGGCGTTCCCTGACCAGGGTATAAACGCTCTCGACGCGGCTGTTCTTTTCTATAACGCCGTTTCCGCTTTACGCCAGCAGACCCGCGACGAAGCGAGGATTCACGGAGTCTTCACCCATGGTGGCGACGCGCCGAATATTATTCCGGAAAAAGTGGTCATGCGGTTTTTCGTCCGCGCTTTAAGCTCCGCCTATTTTCGTGAATTGATAGAGAAAGTGAAAAACTGCGCTAGAGGCGCGGCCAAATCGGCGGGATGTAAGGTGAAAATAAAAAAGATGGGGCACGAATACGAACCGTTTTACCCAAGCTACCCTATGGGAGAAGCGTTTCGTGAGAACATGAAACTATCCGGGGTTGAGGAAGAGTCTTTTGGAGAAGCCGAAGAGATCGGGTCGTCCGATATTGGAAACCTGAGCCGTGTGATTCCCACATTGCATCCGGAGTTTGCTGTCGGAGGCAGGGAGGATATCAACCACTCCCGCAATTTTCTAAAAGCCGTGATGTCGAAAAAAGGCGCCGACATGATGCTTGGGATGACAAAGGCTATGGCTATGACCGCCTATGACCTTATGACCGATCCTAAACTTATGGCCTTCGTTAAAGAAGAATTCAAAAGCCAAAACAAACGAAATAAATAAAAAATTGGCGATAATAATCGGCCTTATGTCCGGCACGTCTATGGACGGTGTAGACGCTGTGGCTTGTGATATACGGATAACGAAAAAGCTCCCGCGTATTCATATACTTGCCAGCGCAAAAACGGCTTATCCCACGTCACTAAAAAATCGTTTGATATCGTTAAGTTCCAGTTCCAGCGCTCTGGGCGAAGTGTGCGAGCTAAATGTCGCCGTTGCCGAAGTGTTCGCAAAATCCGCATTAAAAATTATGGCTCGCCCAGAGCTAAGAGGCAAAAAAGTTAAAATCATAGGATCACACGGCCAGACCATATGGCACGCTCCACAAGCTCATGCAACGCTGCAAATAGGTGACGGCGCGGTGATAGCGGCAAAGACAGGCGCTTCTGTCTGGAGCGATTTTCGCTCAGCGGATATGGCCAATGGCGGCGAGGGCGCTCCACTTGCTCCAATAGTTCACTCTCTCCTTTTCGGCGATAAACGCAAAAACGTTTCTGTCGTCAACATTGGAGGGATCGCTAATATCACGCATATTCCGGCTGGCGTCGCCGATCTTTCAAAGCTCATAGCGTATGATACCGG
>CAYNDB010000153.1:0-4793 GCA_964395915.1 uncultured Nitrospinota bacterium
GAGAGGTCGGCGAGACGTTGCGCTTCAGGCCCGTCAATGCGTACGACCTTCACAGCATCCGGGAAACCCTCGATATTCAACCCCGTTTCTGTTTTTGATATTTTGTAGTATTCCATCTTGCTCCCGAGGACGATTTCGGGTTTTTAACTCATGTAAGGTCAATAAATTTGGTGGAGGCGAGGGGAGTCGAACCCCTGTCCGAAAATCCTAAGTCGCAGGCTTCTACGAGTGTAGTCTCCGTATAAAGTCTCGCCCTTCCCCTTAGCCCGGAAACTAGGCGGGGAAAGCGCCAGTCCACGTATTATTTCGCGTCAAGGCCCAAGGACAAAACCTGTCGGCTATCCTGTCTATATTGCGCCCGTACCCACCCGACAGAAAAAAGTAGGGGGACGCGTCGCTTAGCTTAAATTAAGCAGCAACGGAGTAGTCATAATCATTGGCGATTATAACAAGTTGCCATCGGTATTAACGTGGTCAATGACATCCACGACGCGCAGCCTACGCATCGGCATTCCCGTCGAAACCGGAACGCCCCCGTATCTAAATAGTAGCACAAAACTGATTTTCGGTAAATATTCGTTTCGGGATGTCTACTTTGAGGTCGCCGTACGGCGTAAAGCCACGCCTATTTCCCCAACCGTGTAGAACGAGCCGGTGACGCAAAATATGGAGTTCCAAGACGCTTTTCCAATTATTTCCAGCGTATCTTCAATGGTTTCGGCCACTGTTGTGGGGATACTCCCATCAGTCTGCGCCTCGGCCAGTTCCTTCGGGTCGGGCGACCTGGGCACGTCCGGCGCGAAAAATATGAAAGACCTGGCAATTGGTTTAAGGTTCGCTATCATCCTTTTGTAGTTTTTATCTTTCATTGCCCCGAAAATGATATCGACCTTTCTCTCTCCGAAGCGTTCTTTCAATATGTGGCAAAGAGCCGACGCCGCTTTCGGGTTGTGCGCCCCGTCCAGAATAACCATAGGCTCCTTTTTTACAATTTCAAACCTGCCGGGGCAATATACGTCGTCAAGTCCAATGCGGATAGCGTCATCATTCACGTCAAACCCCTGACTTCGCAGGAGCTGAAGCGCCATGATAGCGCAGGAGGCGTTATCCACCTGTTGTTTACCGGCAAGAGAGACCGCCACTTTCTTTAATGCGCCACAAGAAGAGTCAAAGTTGAACTGTTCGGAGTATTTATCCATCGATGATCTTCGGCTCGTAAAATCTCTGCGGATAAGGTGTACCGGAGCGGATTTTTTATTTGCGTCATCTAATACATGTTGGGCGACAGCGCCTTCCCGCACTCCACATACAACCGGTCGCTTTTGTTTAATGATTCCGCATTTTTCATGGGCGATGGATCTAAGGTTTACGCCAAGATGATTCTGATGATCCATCGCAAGGCTGGTTATTATCGATACAGCCGGGTTCACAATGTTGGTGGAGTCGAACCGTCCGCCAAGCCCGACTTCAACCACGGAGACCTTTACCTTGCTGCGCGAAAAATGGAGAAAGGCCATGGCTGTCATGAATTCAAAATAGGTGACGCCAGGATCGTTGACACTGTTGACCGCTTTTTTCACGTCATCGACAAGCTTTGCCGTGTCGCTCGTTCCGATCATTTTTCCGTTTATCTGTATTCGCTCGCGAAATGTTTCCAGATGCGGCGATACATATAGCCCGTTATCGATCCCTGCTTTGGTAAGTATGCTTGCGATCATTGTGGCCGTGGAGCCTTTGCCGTTGGTCCCTGCGACATGTACTACCTTGTAATCGCGATGCGGGTTCCCAAGCGCTTCGAGAAGCTTTTTGGTTCTGGACAGGCCGAGCTTTATGCCGTGGAAATTTAACGAGTTGAGGTATGCTGTGGCTTTGCGGTAGGTAAAACCTTTTTTTACAGCCATTTTACAAGCCGTTCATCGGCATGTTTGAGGCGACCGGGTGGGCGTTAACCGTTATTTTCACCTACAGGTTCCGGCTCGGGAGGCTCCGTGGAAGCTACGGCGCCCACACCCGGCATCATATAGTCAAGTAAAGTGGCGATAGTCGCCTTCATTTTGCCGCGTTGAACCACCATGTCTAAAAACCCGTGGTCGAGCAGAAACTCGGCACGCTGAAATCCTTCCGGCAACGTTTCCCTTATCGTCTGGGCGATGACGCGTGGCCCGGCGAAGCAAATCAGCGCTCCCGGTTCTGCGATAATAACATCTCCCAGCATGGCGTAGCTTGCCGTGACGCCTCCGCTGACAGGATCGGCCAGAACGGAAATATACGGCAGTTTCTTTTCGGCCAGCTCAGCTAAAGCCGAGGAGGTTTTGACCATCTGCATAAGCGAAAATATCCCTTCCTGCATGCGCGCGCCACCGGAACAGGAAACGATTACTACAGGGCTGTCCTTCTTTATGGCCCGTTCGATTGTCCGTGTGATTTTTTCGCCGACAACAGAACCCATCGATCCACCCATAAAATCAAAATCCAGCGCGGCGATTTCTATGGGTCTGCCATCCAAAAGCCCGCAACCTGAGATAATCGAATCGTTTAATCCGGTTTTCTTGTACGAAGCGTTTGCCCGATCCTTATATTTTTTGCTGTCCCTGAACTTTAAAGGATCGGTGTTGGAGAGGCTTGCGTCATGCTCCTCGAAAGTTTCATCATCAATCAAAAGCTCTATCCGCTTTTTTGCGGAGAGGCGGTGGTGATGGCCGCACTTTGGGCAGACGTTAAAGTTGCGTTCGAACTCGTTGTTATAAACGATCTCCTTGCAACCGTTACACTTTCGCCACACCCCTTCAGGGATTTTTTTGAAAGCGATCTTTTCTAACGGGGTTTTTACTTTTGTAAACCAGCTCACCTTTTGTCTCCAGCCATCTTGTCAAGCATATCATATAGCCCAACCATTGCTATCCCGCCTTCCTGTTTACAGCGGCAAGCCACGCCTTGGTGGAGGCCTCGATCACATCGGTGGAGACGCCTTTACCGAAATATATATGGGAACCCATCTTTACACGAACCGTCACCTCGCCCACCGCGTCCTTTCCAGACCCGATAGAGCGGATATTGTACGTCAAAAGCGTGCCGCGTATACCTGTAATGCGCTCAATAGCCCTGTAAACAGCGTCCACCGGGCCATCGCCCGTGGCGGAGTCTGTAAGCGATTCCTTATCCTTTCGCAACCTGACCGTAGCCGTTGGGATAGTGTTGGTTCCAGAACTTGTTTGCACATGTTCAAGCTCGAAAACCTTTGTTCCAGAGGCCATCTCTTCACCGACTATGGCTTCAAGGTCTTCGTCGAATATCTGCTTTTTCTTGTCGGCAAGCTCTTTGAACCTCACAAAAGCTTTCCCAAGGGCTTCTTTTTTGAGCTTGTACCCCATCGTCTCAAGCCTTTTACGAAAAGCATGACTGCCGGAATGTTTTCCGAGTACCAGAACGTTTTTTTTCAAACCGACAGACGCGGGAGTCATGATTTCAAACGTTGTCCGCTCCTTGAGCACACCGTCCTGGTGGATGCCGGACTCATGCGCAAATGCGTTCTCTCCAACGATCGCCTTGTTTGGCTGCAACGGCGCTCCGGTTATGGAAACGAGCAAGCGGGAGGTTTTATACAGTTCTTTTGTATTCACACCAACACCCACTCGCATAATGTCTTTTCGAGTCTTTACCGCCATAACCACCTCTTCCAGCGAGGCGTTTCCGGCCCGCTCTCCTATCCCGTTCACAGCGCACTCCACCTGCCTCGCCCCTGCGTTTACCGCCGCAAGGGAGTTGGCAACGGCCATTCCAAGATCGTCATGGCAATGGACGGATATAATGGCCTTGTCAATGTTCGGCACATTTTCCCTGATGGACGAGATTAACTCGCCAAACTCTTGAGGGAGCGCATAACCCACTGTATCAGGTATGTTTACCGTCGTAGCGCCAGCGTCTATAGTCGCTTCGAGTATCTCGTAGAGGAACCGTCTATCGGTTCGGGAAGCGTCCATGGCGGAAAACTCTATGTCCTTTACATATTCGCCGGCGCGTCTGACGGCGGCTATCGCCATGCTCAATACCGCGGACTTACTTTTTTTCATTTGATATTTGAGGTGCTGCTCAGATGTCCCGACAAAAGTGTGGATTCTCTTCTTTTTCGCCGGTTTCAACGCCTCGGCGCAGCTGTCGATATCGCCCTGTATGGCTCTTGCCAGTCCGGCGATTATCGGGCCTTTTATTGTCTGGGCTATTTTTTTAACAGCGTCAAAATCACCTTGGGACGAGCGTGGGAAACCCGCTTCGATGACATCAACCTTAAGCTTGGCAAGTTGCGCCGCGAGGTTGAGTTTTTCATCAATTGTCATGGAGAAACCGGGAGATTGCTCCCCGTCTCTCAAAGTAGTATCGAAAATAACTATATTGTTTTTATTTTTTTTCGGCATTTTATAAGCTCCTGTCAGTCATGCTATCGGAAATATCGACCATACCGTCCGGCCGGCCATTTCCTATTTGGCGGGCAGGATCGAAGGACGTAGTGTTGGTGCGGAAAAATAGTGTATAGCGCCTGGGGGCGCTAGCAGAATAAGAAGAGCTGCATGAAGAGTAAAGTCTACGAAATTCATAATAGTAATAATTTACAATTAATCCGCAAGTTGCGCAATCTGTTTATTCCCGTACAGGCGCTAAAAGGTTGATTTCGCCAGCATGCTCAAATTTTAGCGTGAGATCAACCCCGCCCCCTACCTTCAGCGGTTTTTTTAGTTTTGACATCATGATATGGAGACCGCCGGAATGCAGTTTTACAGAACCGTGAGCCGGTATCG
>CAYNDB010000154.1:0-2242 GCA_964395915.1 uncultured Nitrospinota bacterium
AATGATTGGGATTCAGCGATTATGGCGCTGGAGGAGTTCACCAAATATTCCAGCTCCGAATTTGCGGTTCGCCCTATGATTATAAATAACAGCCGAAAAATGATGAAACAGATGCGACAGTGGGCCGAACATGAAAACCACCATGTCCGCAGATTGTCGAGCGAAGGATGCCGCCCACGGCTGCCCTGGGCGATGGCGCTCCCTGAGTTCAAAAAAAACCCGTCGCCCATCATGCCTGTTTTAAATAAATTAAAAAATGACGGCCATGAGTATGTCCGGCGGAGCGTCGCCAACAACTTAAACGATATTTCAAAAGACCATCCTGATCTTACGCTGAAAACAGCAAAAAAATGGCATGGGAAAGGAAAAAACGTCGACCGGGTCGTGAAACACGCCTGCCGTACGTTACTCAAAAAAGGGAACCGTGACGCTATGGCGCTTTTCGGGTTTCATCAATCATCATCTGTCACAATACGAAACCTAAATATTGGCGCCGGCCCAATACGTATTGGAGGCAGTCTTGCTTTCTCATTTGAGCTGATTGTAAAAAAAGGCGTTCCGCGAAAAATCCGCATTGAATACTGTATCGGCTATGTAAAGGCTAACGGAAGCTTGTCGGGCAAAGTGTTTAAAATCACAGAAAAAGAATTTATAAAAGGTCAAACTGAAATTATCAAAACCCATTCGTTTAAGGAAATGTCCACACGAAAACATTACCCGGGGAAACATAAGCTTTCTATTATTATCAACGGCTGCGAAACGGCTATAACAGAGTTCCCCGTTAAACGTTAGGCGATCTTTACATATGCGGCGAAATGTTAAGCTTGTTTCCAAAACAATGCGAGCGGTCAGGGGGACGGACACATCGCCCGAAATAGCGTTGCGCAAAGCTCTATGGGCCAAGGGCATGCGCTACCGTCTTCACGTTGCAAAGCTTCCCGGCAAGCCGGATATAGTTTTCAGCTCGGCCAAAGTCGCCGTATTCGTCGACGGTGATTACTGGCATGGCAACCAGTGGCGATTGCGAGAGTTTGAAAGCCTGGAAGAACAGCTTGCCAAGGTTCATAATCGCGCCTACTGGGAAAAGAAAATAAGAGGGAACATGGAGCGGGACAAGAAAAATAACGCGCTGTTACGCAAAGCAGGATGGAAAGTTATGAGAGTGTGGGAGAGCGATATCAAAAAAAGACCTGCAACGGCTGTCGGACAAATCGTGAAAGCGGTTGAGAGCCGGAAGGTGAAAAAACAGCATTAACAAGAATATTGATGAGATCCTTCGCCTTGGCTCAGGATGGCAATCCAGTTTCATTCACGAAGTGAATCTCCACAATGCTTGACGTACATAAATTTTTCGTGCGATAGTTAACCGAACCTGACACGAGATTGATATAGTGAATTATCCTGGCCCACAAACGATTACGCCCAAGACGTTGCATCACGCCAAAACAGAGAAATCTGGCGGTCACGCTTTGCGGTTTGCAGACATGTTTTGCGGCATCGGCGGGTTTCATCTCGCGGCCGCATCTCTCGGCATGGAATGCGTATTTGCATGCGATATAGACGACAAAGCGCGCCGCGCATATGAGCATAATTTCGGTTTAGAGCCCAAAGGCGACATCACAAAAATCAAAGCAAGCAATATACCGGATCACGACATTCTTTTCGCCGGGTTCCCGTGCCAGCCGTTTTCGATCATCGGCAATAGGAAAGGGTTTAGCGATATCCGTGGAACGCTCTTTTTTGAAATAGTGAAAATATTAGAAGCAAAAAAGCCGCAGATGGTCCTGCTGGAAAACGTAAAACAACTTGTGGGGCATGATAAAGGCCGCACGTTGAAGAGAATTATCGAAGCGCTTGACGACCTTGGATACTCACCTGAATGGAAAGTTCTTAACGCGCTCGACTTCGGCCTGCCGCAAAAACGTGAGCGCGTCCTTATAGCAGGTTCGCTTTCTGAAGGGTTTAAAATGCAGTGGCCCGAAACAAAGATCGAGATGAAACCTCTTGCGGAGATACTGGAACGAAAGCCTGACGATAAACATTACGTCAGCGAAAGAATCAAACAGAAACGTCGTGAAGCGCACAAGAGCCAGCACAAACCGGCCATATGGCACGAGAACAAATCCGGCAATATTTCAAGCTATCCATACTCATGCGCTCTTCGCGCCGGGGCGTCGTATAACTACCTTCTGGTAGACGGGAAAAGGCGGCTGACACCACGGGAAATGTTGCGACTGCAAGG
>CAYNDB010000154.1:2342-4686 GCA_964395915.1 uncultured Nitrospinota bacterium
AGGTATAATGTTCCCGCTTTATTAAAAGACATGGAGATTCAATGTTGAAATTGCGCCCGGAAGATATTCAGGTGATGAAAGATCATGCCGAACGTGACTTCCCGAACGAATGCTGTGGCGTGATAATAGGCGATCATGACGACCCGTCGAACAACGAAGTCCGCCCCTGCGCGAACATACAGCAAGAGCTGAAGGAAAAAGACCCGGAGCGTTACAGCCGCGACGCGGACACCGGATATTATCTGGACCCGAAAGACCTTATGAAGGCGATGAAAGACGCGTCTAAACGTGGCCTCGACATTGCGGGCTTTTATCATTCTCATCCAAATCACGACGCCTATTGGTCTGAGGAAGACCAGCGCGCGGCTATGTGGGGCGGGGCCGACGAGCCTTCATATCCGGACGCATGCCATGTTGTCATCTCCATCCGCAACGGCATAGCCAAAGAGGCGGCCGGATTTAAATGGAGCCATGAGGAAAAGATGTATAAGCGCTACGATATAAAGCTATGAGCCCGTCCAAAGTAGTCGAGGCTAATAACGTCTGCGTAAGTTTTCGCGGACACAAGGCGCTGGACAACCTCACCCTGTTCATAGAGGCCGGCAAGTTCACCGGGCTTATCGGCCCGAACGGCGCGGGAAAGACCACGTTTATCCGATTATTGCTCGGCCTTACCAAACCTGATTCCGGAGAAATAAAAGTATTCGGCCATCCTCCTGGCGAAGCGCACAGCCTGATAAGCTATGTTCCTCAGACCAGCGTTCACAACAGCGCTTTTCCTATCTCCGCGAAAGACGTCGTCATGATGGGGCGCAACAGCGTCATCGGTATCGGAAGATTCCCTAAAAAAGTAGACCATGTGGCCGTTGCGGACGCTATGGAAAGAGTGGGGGTTATCGACTTGGCGGAAAAAAGATTCGGGGCGTTATCCGGCGGACAGAGGCAAAAGGTCCTCATCGCAAGAGCGCTTGCCAGCAAGCCCAGGCTTTTGCTTCTGGATGAGCCTACAACAGGGGTGGATGTTGTTTCGCAAGACAGCTTCTACGCCCTGTTGCACAGCATGATCAAGGAGCTGAATATGACAATAGTCCTGGTCAGCCACGACATCGGCGTTATAACGAGCCATGTGGACGACCTTATTTGCATAAACCAGAAAGTCTTCTGCCACGGCCAGCCTGCGGATGTGCTTACAGACGGAGTGATAGGGCAGGCGTACGGTTGTGAAGCGGAAATCCTGATGCACGGCCATTCCGTCCCCCACCGTCTTGTGGGTCATCACGACCATGGCGAGGAGCATGGGAATGATGCTTGAAATGCTTTCCCACGGCTTTATGGTAAGAGCTTTGATGGCAGGGCTCATCATCGGAGTCTTGCTGGCGCTTCTTTCAGTCCCTGTGGTATTAAAAAAGCTTTCGTTTATGGGCATGGGTGTCGCCCATTCCGCATTTGGCGGAGTCGCCATCGGCGCGCTTCTGGGCGTGGACATCACATATTCAACCTTTATATTTTCCACAGTTGTCGCGCTTTGCATAGGATGGCTTTCGAGGCGGGGAAATATTCACGAAGATGTGAGCGTCGGCATTGTGTTCGCCGTATCAATGGCTATAGGCGTTGTCTGCCTTGGTCTTATGGAAGGATATTATATCGACCTTTTTTCATATCTTTTCGGATCAATACTGGCCGTTTCCAATGGCGACCTGATTCTCGCCATCATCGTTTTTGTCATTATCACCTTGCTGCTTATCGCTTTTTCCAAAGAGTTTCTCGTTTATTGCTTCGACGAGGAATGGGCGCGCGTCAGCGGGGTGAACGTCGACAGGCTTCAAGACCTTCTGCTCGTTATGATAGCTTGGGCCGTAGTAGTCTCTATCAAGCTTCTCGGCATTGTTCTGGTTTCCGCGCTTTTGGTAATCCCCGGAGCGGTCGGTTATCTGCTTGCTGAAAATTACCGGAAACAGTACCTGGTCTCCATCGCCACCGCCGTTCTGTCGACGGTTGCCGGCCTGTCGCTTTCATACAGGTTCAACATTGCGTCCGGCGCCACGATAGTCCTTTCCGCCGCTTTCATTTTTCTTTGCGCGGCTCTCCTGTCGCCAAAGAAGAATTGATGGGGGGAAAGTTACTGCGCTCTATAAAATTTTTCTATTGTCATTGCGAACGACTGAAGGGAGTGCGGCAATCCCGTAGGGAGCATTAGGAGAGGCTCCGCGTGGCGCTCCCACCACATTACGGTGTCATGCCGCCCTGCGATCCGGCTGGCTTCAAACACGGAGTGAATCCCGTCGCTAAACATTGTCATCCCGCACTTGATGCGGGATCCCGTCGCCCCAGTGTCATCGCGAGC
>CAYNDB010000155.1:0-4509 GCA_964395915.1 uncultured Nitrospinota bacterium
TCAATAGCCTCGTATGCTCCCTTATCGGGGTGGATACGCCCAAAGAACAGCAGGTATTTCCCTGCGTTCCCGTTAAAAGGAAATTGTGAAATATCGATTCCATGATGGATGGTAGCTATATAGTCAAGCTCCGGGCTTTTATCCGCCTCGCTTATGGCCACGTAATGGGCGCGGCCATTGTATTTTTTGAAAACGGGGACAATGGCAGGCGATGAAAACCCGTGTATGGTGGTCACAACCGGTGTCTTGGTGAGGCCGCTGTATGTCAGCGGCAGGAAATCGAAATGGTTGTGGATGATATCGAACTCATCTGCCCGTTCGAAGACTTCCGATATATGCAAACATTCCCACACCTTCGGGTCTATGGAGGTGTCCTCAGAATAGGGTCGCTCGCAAACGGACACAAGTTTTCCCGCTGTAAGAGAATCGGCTGTGGCAAAAAGGGTAACATCCACCCCCATTTTCACAAGTTGTTCGGTGAGCAGGCTCACCACGCTTTCCCAGGGCCCATAGTGTCGGGGTGGCGTGCGCCACGATATCGGGCTTAACATCGCTATCCGCATAGCCCGTTCTCCTTTATAGGTAAATGAATTTTGTATTTCGCGGCATTCCGAGATTGGATTTACTGATTTTTGTTTTAGATAATATCTGTTAGGTTTTTTGCATGATAACATAGGTATACATAAGTAAATAAAAAGAAGGCTATGACAATCATTCACAAACAACCTGACCTGAACGTCAAGCGGCGGTCCATCGTTTTAAACCTCGAGATTTCACGCGTAATCACAAGGCCCTATATCCCTGGCGGAGATAACAGGGTCAATAATGTTGTCAACAGGGTACTAAAATTTTCAGAAGACGAAGTCCGGTCACTGCTGGACTCGGTGATGCGTGGTTTTTCCGACCGGCACAGGTATCTGCGGCAAATCCTCGGAAATAATTTTGAGGGGATAAAAAACTGTATACAAGAGGGCGAAGAGATTTCGGAAGAGCGGCGACTTCTACTGGGCGCCTATTTTACATCGGAGTATTCGGTTGAAGCTGCGGCTCTTTTCAATCCTTCGATCGTGCCTCACCCAGACCAGAGCGGCTTGGCGGCCGGGAGCCTCCGGTTCATTATGAGTTTTAGAGCCACCGGAGAGGGTCATATTTCATCCATTGAGTTTCGGAGCGGAGTAATAGATGAACATAACAGCGTATTCTTCGACCCGATAAGCAAGTATGTGGAGACTCCGGAAATACAAACACACAGAACCTACAACAGACACCTTTTCCGCCTGAAGCTAAGCGAAATGGGCGCATGCAACAATGTCGCGAACCATCTGCTGAACGAACTGGGAGAGGACTTCACCTTTAATGAATTGCAGGGGGAAATTAGTGAGCTTCTATTATCTACCGACTTTCCTGAGCAGGACAAAACCGACGCCATCGACACAGCGCTCTGGGTGGCAAGGTCAAACTACATAATAAAATTCCGCCCGGACCATCGTATCGCGGAGAGGGTGATATTCCCTGTGTCGGAAAACGAGGTCAGAGGTATCGAGGACGCTCGGTTCGTCCGTTTCATCGACGATGACGGTAAAACCACCTATTACGCCACCTATACCGCCTACAATGGATTCACCATCCTGCCCCAGCTTATCAAAACGAAAGATTTTGTGACCTTTAAAATAATCACGCTGAATGGGAAGGCGGTTCAAAACAAAGGTATGGCGCTGTTCCCAAGAAAATTAAACGGGCAATACGTGATGCTCTCCCGCCAGGATGGTGAAAACAATTACATCATGTATTCAGATAACCTGCACTTCTGGCAGGAGGCTAAAGTCATTCAAGAGCCGTCGAATCCGTGGGAGCTCGTCCAGATAGGAAACTGCGGATCACCTGTAGAAACCTCCGAGGGCTGGCTCATGTTGACGCACGGCGTGGGTCCGATGAGAAAATACAGCATCGGTATCCAGTTGCTCGACCTAGACAACCCTTCCAGAATAATAGGGCGGATCGACGAGCCTATATTGACACCGAATGAACAGGAGCGGGAAGGATATGTCCCCAACGTTGTCTATACATGCGGCGCGATAATACACAACGATGAACTGATTATCCCGTATTCTTCGGCGGACCAAAGATGCGCCATTGCGACAGTGAACGTACAAGAGCTTCTTTCAATGCTAAAATCAAGTTAGCCCAGAATTCATGCGTGTTCGTCATTTTCCACCTTGTCTTTGGAGCCTCGGTGGTTGTAAAGAGCCATCAGTGATAGCAACCAGCACAGCGTGGATTCCGCTCCCTGGTTTTCGTTGACACCGTGAGGTTCGAGCCCGTCCCGACATCCGCCAGTTGCGTGGTCGTACAGCGAAACACCATGATCATTCGCCCCCAGATACCAGTCAAGGCATTTATACGCAAACCTGACCCACTCCTGGTCACGCGTGCAGTTGAAAGCCTCAATACATGCGTCTATCATTGTGGCTGCTTCGATCGGCTGCTGGTCGAACTGCGATTTTGCATCTGATTTGCGATACCACTCGCTGTTTCCAATGGGTGAAAAATTGCCGGTTTTTTTATCGGTCTGAATATCCTTGAGCCATTTTAGAGTTTTTAGCCCGGTGGAAAGCATTTCATCGTCCTGCATCCACTGGCCCGACAAGATAAGCGCCTGCGGTATTCTGGCGTTGGCGTATGAAAGGGTGTCTTCAAACCACGGCCAGTCATCTTTCGCATTTTGCCGGATATTTTCAATTAGCTTTTTGGAAAGAACTCCGCGAATACGCCTAGCGGCGCTGTCTCCGCCATACACACTGAGGTACGCGTGTATGCCGATAATAGAGAAGGCCATAGATCGAGAATGGGTGAGGTTTTCCAAAGCGTTGAGCGAACGATGGAAAAGGTTCAAGGCGGCGGCCGCCTCTCCTTTATCGGCCCCGATCGCCACCGCCACACCCAGGCCCCACACGGCTCTGGCATGCGAGTCTTCCCAGTTATCATCTATAATCCATGCCCGGTCATATGACATGAAATTTCGAAATCTCCCTGTTTTTTCATCGAAAGCGTGGTCAAGAAAACTCAGGTAGATCGACGAAAGGTTTTTTAGAAGCGGTTCCTGTGGAGACAGGTTCTCAGCCATGATTGCGGCGATAAGAGCGCGGGCGTTATCGTCGACGCAGTAACCATGATCACGATTGGGGATGGTGAATTTCGCGTGCTGCAACATCCCGGTGTCGTCCGTCATTATGCGAAGATGATCGAGCTTTATTTCCGGCAACCTTTGCCGCCCGGAACTTAACGGCTTAAGTTTCGTGGCTGGAACATAAGTCCTTAATCGCGTTTTTTTGGCATCGGCGAAAAGGTCAAGATATTGTTTAGCGACTTCTTCCCACACCATGTTCCGGCAGTGTTGATATGCTTTTTTACGCATGGCGTTGCGTTCCTCGGGATTGTCCAGAAGAAAATTGATCTCGCTTGCCAAAGCGTGTGAATCCCTGAAAGGAACCAGCCTGCCGCGGCCGTCGGCGAGCATCTCCTGCGCGTGCCAGTATGGTGTGGACACAATCGCCTTGCCGACTCCAAGTGTATATGCAAGAGCGCCGGACACTATCTGTTCTTCGTTAAGATACGGAGTCACATATATATCAGCCGCGCCGATAAACTCGATCAGATCATCGAAGTCCACAAAACGGTCATGGAATACAACATGATCCGACACCCCAAGCTCTTTTGCCAGGCGATGCAGGCTCAGTCGGTAACCTTCGCCATGATCTCTTTTCAGGTTGGGATGCGTGGCTCCGATCACCATGTAGACCACCTCCGGGTGGGTTTTTACGATTTCCGGCAGAGCTTCGATCATGTATTCCAGCCCTTTGTCCGGCGATAATAGACCGAAAGACAGAATCACATTTTTCCCTTCCATGCCGAACTTGCCTTTGTAAAGGCCGGGATCGGCTAAAGGCATTTGAGGGATTCCGTGGGGGATCAACTTGATCTTTTCTTCAGGGACCTTGTATATATCGCGAAGGAAATCAACTGAACGATGAGTCATCACAACCAGTCTGTCGGACAATTTCGATATCTGGTTCATGATTTCCCGTTCCTGCGGGGGAGGGTCCTTAAGAATTGTGTGAAAAGTTGTTATCACGGGCATCCGAAGATCCCTTAGAAGCTCAAGGACATAGCTCCCCATCCGACCGCCGAAAATACCATACTCGTGTTGCAAACATACAACATCAACATGGTTCATGTTCAGAAATTCAGCCGCTACATCGTAATCGTGAAGACGGTCTTGGTTTATCTCAAACCGCACCCTCGACGGGTATTGATAACCCTCCGGCTTGTCGTTCATGGCGACAACCCAGTTGGAAATATCAGGGGCGATCTGCGCGAGCGATTCGGAAAGATCGGTGGTGAACGTAGCGATACCGCATTGCCTTGGAAGGTGATTCCCTATAAAAACAATAGATTCTATAGATTTCGGAGTTTTATAAAAATCACTGTCTTTTGCCATTTATACATGCC
>CAYNDB010000156.1:0-4498 GCA_964395915.1 uncultured Nitrospinota bacterium
AGGGTGAATGAAATGAGCATGGAAAACGGTATCGACAACGCCACAAATATAGCCACCTTAAGACCAAGAAAAAAGAAGAGAACCGCAAGCACAAGGATCAGACCGGAGATGATATTGTTTTCAAGATCATTAATGAGGCTCCTTGTCATCTCGCTCTGATCGGCGGTGATTGATATCTGTGTTGTTCTCGGCATACCAGGCAGCTCGATGTCGACAAGCTTCTTTATCGCGTCGGAAACTTTTATAATATTCTCTCCCGAGCGTTTGGTCACCGAGAGGCTGATGCAATCCACACCGTTAAGGCGGGCGTATGAGGTGGCGTCCTTGAACCCGAATTTCACGTCGGCCACATCCCGCACATAGACAGGCTTTAAATCCCTGCTTTTCACAACGAGGTTTTTTATAATCGA
Organism: uncultured Nitrospinota bacterium; assembly: GCA_964395915.1. Lineage (GTDB taxonomy): Bacteria > Nitrospinota_A > UBA7883 > UBA7883 > JAJRTC01 > CAYNDB01. The sequence continues at coordinate 411 of CAYNDB010000156.1, forward strand.
CGGATCTTTGAACTCGCCTGGTATACGAACAAGATATTTGTAATCGCCTATTTCGATAGACCCGCCCGGAATGGTAACGTTCTCATCCTTGATTAAATCGACAACATCCTGTAGCCCAAGGTTGTAATAGCGCAATCTTTCGGGATCGACATCAACCTGCACCTCACGCTCCAGCCCTCCGGCAAGACCCACATCCAGCACACCGGATATCTGCTCGATTTTGTCTTGCAAATCCTCGGCCACTTTCTTCAGGCGGACAAGGCCGTATTTGCCGGAGATATTCACGATCATAATGGGGATGTTGGAGAAGTTTATCTCCGTTATCACAGGCTCGTCGGCGTCGGACGGTAGCTTCGGTTTTGCGATGTTCACCTTGTCGCGCACTTTCTGGAGCGCCTCGTCGATATCCACCGACGGATCGAACTCCACCGTGATGGCGGATATCCCTTCCTTGGAGGATGACCGCAGTTCTTTTATATTCTCAATATTCTTAAGCTCTTTTTCAATCTCCTGCGTTATGAGCGTCTCCATGTCGGACGGCGCCACGCCTGTGTAAGTCGTGGTTATGATTACAAAGGGAATGGTTATATCAGGGTTCGCTTCCCTGGGCAGAGTGACGTATGAAAACATGCCTACAATGGTTATTATGACAACCATCGCAAACACCGCCATATAGTTTTTTACAGAATAATCGGTAACCCGCACGCTACTTCTCCACTATCTCAACCTTGTCACCGTCTATCAAGCTTCTCTGACCTACGATTACAAGTTTATCGCCCTTGACTATTCCGGAGCTTATGAGCGCCATCTCGTTGGCGTTGTCCTTGATCGTCACCCTCTTCTGCCGCGCCACGCCTTTATCATCGACAAGGAAAACGGCGTGCCCGTCCGAAAGCTCCAGAACAGCGGTTTGCGGAATCAGGATAGAGTCCGGCATCTCTTTTCTGGTAAACGTCACCTTGGCGCTCATTTCCGGGCGTATCGTCCTTTTCCTGTTCGGAAGAGTAATCTCGCACTCGAACACCCTTGTCACCTTGTTCACCTCCGGCGCGATATAAGTCACCGCTCCCTCGTATATTTTGTCCGGATAGGCGTCGAACACTATGGTGGCTTTCTTCCTGATTTCAAAGTCGGCTATGGCCGTTTCCGGAACCCCGGTCACTACTTTAATCGGCCTGATGGTAACCAGCCTGGCAAGCGCAAGACCGGGGCTGACTATGGCTCCAACCTCCGTTTTGCGGCTGGATAAACGGCCCGCGAAAGGAGCCTTTATCGTTAGCTTTCCCAGCCGTACCATAAGACTTTTAAGCCCGGCTTCAGCCACTTCAAGGCGCAGCCTGGACTGCTCAAGCTGAAATTCCGAAACGCCCGCGTTACGGTCCGCCAGGGCTTTGAGCTTGCGATAATCAAGCTCCAGAAGATCCCTGTTCGCTCGAGAGCTGGTTATTTCAGTTTGAAGCTGGGAATCGTCCAGCCAAACAAGGGGCTGTCCCTTTGTAACCGAGTCCCCCTTCTCAAAACCTATTTTCACCACACGCCCGGCCGCTTCAGAAGATATGGTTACCTCTCTGCTGGCTTTGGCTGAAGCCGTGAGGGTAAGCTTTTGCAAAAAAGTTCGAGGCTCTATCAATTTCACACGAACGCGTATTATCTTTTTTTCCTCAGGAATCTTTTGAATATCTTCTTTCGATTTTGAGCAGGCGGTCGGCATCGCGATGATTGCAAGCGCCATAGTTAAACGCAAGATAACTCTTTTCATGTTGATACCCTTATTCATTCACTTCGTTTACCATGCCGACAGCTCGCTGAAGCCGCGCATGCGCCATCGAATATTCATACAATGATCGAGTGCGGTTGGTCTTTGCGGTGGTGTAGTCCAGCTGGGTGTCAAGCAACTCCAGCTGGGTGGCCATACCCTGCTTGAGACGCTCACTTATTATCCTGTAAGTCTCTTTTGCGTACTCCACGCTCTTTTCCTGCGACTCCATAAATTCTTTTGCCCGTTTCAAATCGTTGTATGCGGTTCTGACGTCGATTAGAACTTCGCGCCTGATTTTTTCACTTCGGAGCTTGGCGATATGGTGTTCAATTATTTTTTGCCTGTACCGCGCAGAGCGCTCCATGCCGTCAAAAAGGTTCATCTCGAATTTCACTCCGGCGTTCCATTCATCACGCCAGCCAAACTCTCCATTTTCATTGAACTGAGAGTTGGACCGTTGATATTTCCCGAACGCCTTCAACGATGGCATCAGCTCGCTCTTTATGGCGTTGGCGGTCTCTTTGGCGACGGCCACGTTTTCCTTTGCGACAGCAATCTCCGGCCTATGCGCCAGCGCCGTCTCGATACCCTTATCCAAGCTTATGCTCAATGGCTTATACTTGAAAACTCCTGATAATTCCACCTTGGCCAAAGGATTCATACCGAGACTATCGAGCAGCGCGGCCAGCGCCTTGTCGTAATCATTGCGCGATTTTATTAGTTTCGGGATCGCCTCGGCCAGCTTTGTCTCAAACCGCATGGTGTCGTATGCCGTGTTCAGCCCGACAGCTTCACGGTCTTTTGAATCCTTGAGGTGGGAGCGGAGTTGCTTCACCGACTCCTCGTTGACACTGATAAGCTCGCGATTGAAAAGCGCGGAGCTGAACTTTATCTTTACATCCGTGATTACGTTATTTCTGATCGCCTTTACATTGGCCTTTGAAGAGGCTATAAGGTGGTTCGCGCCTTTTAATCCGGCAAAAACAGAGCCGGAATAAATCCACTGGTTGAAGTTCGCTGCGACGGTATAGTTATCGTCCGGTTGGAACTGTATCGACTGGCCCGGCGCAAGCTCATATTTCTGAATGTTTCCTTCACGCCGATAGCTTGAGGATACATCCATGTCTGGAAGCGCCAGCCCGACGGCCTCCCGCTTGCGTTGAGCCGAGAATTCTGCCTGGCGTTTCGCGATGGCGATATCGGAGTTCTGTTTTAAAGCAATAGAAACGACGTTTTGCAAATCCAGTACAAGCGGTGTTTCATCATCAAGCGCGACCACCGGTGTGGCGGCAAAAATAATGACCAGCGGCAAAGATAATAGTGTCGGCTTAAACATCATTTATCACTCGCTCTTTTTATCTTCATCGCTTATTTCCCCTAAGTCTTGGTTTTGGCTTCGCGTTCGATATTTTCTTATCCATAAGTAAGGACGTCATTTCCCTCATCGTCTCCACGAATTTCCAGATATCGACATCAGGGTCGGTTGCTTTCTGGAGAATCAGACCATCAAAGTGGGAAACCATTACCCGCGCCACATATTCCGGATTTAGCTGCGGGTTTATCTCATTACGGGCCTGCGCCCGCTGGATAATTCCTGCGATAGCCCCGATGGTGCCGTCGACAATCCCACGACGCAGCCGCATAATCTTTGGGTTGCGCAACGACTCCGCCCATAATTCTATGCTTAGCTCAAGAGAGCATCCATCCGGATTGTCCAGCATTCCGAAAAACGCCCCAGCAAGCTCACCCAGCTCCTGCTCCGCGCTGTAGCCACGATCGCTGATCTCTTTCATTATGGCCATGTCCCGTTTCATGCTTTCGTCCGCCATGGCTTTTATGATCTCTTCTTTGCCATTGAAGTATCGGTAAACCGCTCCCGTGCTGAGCTTGGCGGTTTTGCAGATATCCTGCATAGTACATTTGTGAAAACCCTTTTTTGAAAAACAGACAGTGGCGGCGTCGAGTATTTGCTTTTTCCGCGCTTCAAAATGAGCCTCGGTAACTTTCGGCATCTATACCTACCCAAGTAATATTTATATGAATAAACCGCTTACTATTAAAAACGAACGTTCGTTTTATATTAAAATAGTGTTATTGTCGCCATCTGTCAAGCCCTCAGTAAAATTTTTTTATTTTACTGTAAAGTTAAAGATTTTGGATATGGGGAAGTGGGTTCTCTTCAAAAAATGACGGCTTCGATCTCGGCGGAGTTGGCGGATAACTTTGAATATGATGTGGCCATTAATACGGCGGATGTCTCACGCCAATGGAACGTATCAGAGCAGGCATCCTCCCGTGTCCGATAAATCTTCCGGGAAGTCCTTAGTGT
>CAYNDB010000157.1:0-4396 GCA_964395915.1 uncultured Nitrospinota bacterium
GAAAAAGCTAATAGTTGAACGCCCTGAGCCTCTAAGCATAAAGAAACAGGCATGAAAAAAGTTGTATTGACCTACCCGAACCAGCGTTGGCTTAAAGACGATCCTAATACGACCTGGAACCTCAATCCAGTCACACTATGTATTTTAGGGGCCGTAATCCGTGACATCGCCGAAGTCATAATCGTAGACGCCCAGATAGAGGATCTGGACGTGGACGACTTCAAGCGGCGCATTGAGGAGATTAGTCCAGATGTTGTAGGAATTTCCCTGATAACTTCGGAATATCAAGATATTCTTGATATCACCGCGCGCGTCGTTAAAGAGGCAAACCCGGCCACGGTCGAGGTGGCGGGTGGCGGCCATATTACTACGCGACATGCCATCGTGCTCAAAAACGAGGATATAGACTTTGGGGTCATCGGCGAGGGTGAGTATGTTTTTCGTGATCTTTTGCTACATCTTTTCGATGGGGCGCCAATGCCAACGCGGGGATTAGCCTACCTGAAAGATGGAAAGGTCATCGCTCAAGAACGGGTTTTGGTAGAAGACCTTGGAAAGCTTCCATGGCCCGCATACGATTTGGTCGATTTCCATAGATACCTGGACAGGGAGGCCCGTTTTGGCCCTCAGCGCCCGCCCAGCTTACCGGCGCTCAGGATTGGTGTTACCAGAGGATGCCCGTTCGACTGTATTTTCTGCCAGGTGGAATCCATTTCCGGGAAAAATGTCCGCCACCGCAATGTTACGGATGTGGTTGATGAGCTCTTATTCCTGAAAAGGGAGTATGGTATACGGTCAATCGTTTTTGAAGACGACAATATGCTGATGGCGGACAAAGGGCGGTTCGCCAAGGCGCTTTTCCGGGAAATGATCGACCGTAAGCTGAACCTGCAATGGATCGCTATCGCTTTTGCGCTTTTTCTGCTGGACGACGAAATTCTCGACCTGATGGAAAAGTCCGGTTGCGTTGGCGTGAACGTGGCGATTGAATCCGGAAGCAAGCGCGTTCTAAAAAAGATCATAAAAAAGCCTATCAAGGATTTGGAAAAGGTTCCGGCGATCATAGAAAAAATCAAAGCTCGCGGCATCACTTGTCTGGCGAATTTCATAGTAGGGTTTCCCGGGGAAACCTGGGAGGAGATACGCGAAACCATCCGGTTTGCCGAACGAAGCGGAGCCGATTACGTCAAATTTTTTGTCGCTGTTCCCCTGTATAACACAAGACTGTACAATATGGCCCAGTCGATGAACCTTCTAGCTACGAATGATGAGTATATGAAAATTGACTGGCGCCACTGTCAGATTTCGTCTCCTGAGTGGACAGCCAGAGACATTTTGATTTTGCGCGCCTATGAATGGGACCGTATTAATTTCACTGAGGATAAGATCGAACGTATGGCGGAAATCTGGGGTGTCTCCGTTGAGGAATTGGCAACCATCAGAAAACGCACAAGGGATGCGCTTGTCCTTTCATAGCAGCTTGTCACTCACCCATTTTTTCAAAACGGGGCACAGCTTCATAATACGAACCGATTATTTTAGATGAGAAATTATCGTATTGTCAGAGTTTCCAATAACGTCTACCGAACATTTGTCGACGCGCTTTACCATGAAAAACCGGAGTTGGTAACACAGTCATACGCGGCCCAGCTTGGAGCGATGTTCGAGAGGGCGTTCATGTATTCCAACAGTTTTTCAAACGAGATGAACGCTCTGGGAAACAATGCGTATGAAATCATCTGGGACGCGCATAGGGCTCAAGACACCTGGGCGGCGGAGCATGGGTTGAATATTGACGACTATAATCGTTACCTGACAATTCTCCTTCGTCAGATAGAGTCGCTCCAACCGGAGATACTCTATTTTCAAGGATACTGCCCCTTCCCGCCCGATATTTTTGATGAAGTACGCAGGCGATGTCCGTTTATCAAAGTTGTCGCGTTGTATATGGGCTTTCCTCAGCCCAAGGAAATCTTGTCAAAAATGGATGTGGTCTTTATCGCGTCTCCTTCTTTTCGTAAGCTTTGTAATGAGGTAAACATCCCTAGCCACGTTGTTTACCATGCGTTCGATAGCGACGCTATGCGCAAATGGGACTTGGGGGCGCGCGACGCTATGTACGACTTCACTTTCGTGGGGGCCTCAGGATATGATCATCGACGCATCCATGGAACGGCTCTTCCTGATATCTATCGAAGCCGGTATGAGATATTGCTGGCGACGATGCAACGGTCAAACCTGATAGCCTGGGAATTTACACACGAACCTTCGACACGCAGGTGGAGCGACGCTGTTCCGGAGCGATTAAAAGTCATTGCCAGATCATGGATCATAAAACAAAGTAAAGAGACTTTAAACCGGTTGCTGGCTCTTGAGCCTGCGGTTCGAAGTGAAACGGGACAGGCGTTTATAAATATTATACGTTCGGTTTACAGTGAAGAAGCCGACCTGGAAAAAATCGCCGAAGCGACAGGAAAGGAAACTGTAAAGCCGCTCCGGTCACTTTATCCAGCGCGATGTCCAGCCCCGGTCTTTGGCTTGGATATGTATAAGGTTCTGTCGCAATCGAGAGTTACGCTCAATACACATACCGACGCTGCGGACGGATGTGTGGCCAACTTGCGTCTGTTCGAGGCGACCGGTGTAGGCACATGCCTGCTGACTGATACCGGATCGAACATGGCCGACTTGTTCGAAGCGGATTCTGAAGTCGCCACCTATTCTTCTGTCGATGAGTTGCTGGAAAAAGCCGACTACCTTCTCAGTCATGAAAACGCCAGAAAAGAAATAGCCGAGGCAGGACGACGCAGGACTTTTGCGAGCCACACTATCAAGAATCGTTGCGAACGCATACATACCATCCTCAGCGACACTCTGGTAAAAGCGGAGCTACGACCATTGGAAAAGCCCGTGGCAAAACCTGAGACACCTGTTCATGTCGTCACCCATGTGTTGACCGAAACCGATATGGAAAACTATATGAATATAACTATTCGCAATCATATCGCTGATGAGGGGCTTGGCGGCATAAAAGGCGTAAAGGGGTTATCGTACTATTTATTCACCCTCTCAGGCTTCCGGGAGAATATTTTGGCGTCCCCCCTTTTCGCACGTCTTAAGAAGCTTCTGCCAGTTAAGATAGTTGTCTTGGATAACATGGCGCCGGATAAAAATATCCTTTTGGCCGCCTATAGACGAAAAGCCATAGCAACGGCGGCGGATCAAAGGGCGGCGCTGATATTTGCCGATCCGGATTTATTATTTTCCAGCGGCTCATTCAAAAAATTATACGAGATGGCTTGCCATGACAAAAAATATCTAGTCATGATTCCTGATGTGCCAATAGACCGTTCAAAAGCTCTCGGCCGTATTGGAAAACAATTTAAAAATGACAGCAAAATGGCTTTTTCTTCGCGGGAACTGGCCGATATGGCTATCAAGTATCTTAGCGCGACTGTTCCCCGCTCTCCGTTTGGGGCGTATTTTCATCGAGGCCAACTATCAAGCTATTGCCTGCCCGTGAATGGTGAGGGATTGTTGGTCCGAGCGTTCGACTGGCGTCCGATAATGACCTGGCCGCGTTCCGTCAGTTTTTACGATTGGGACAATCTTGTCCCCGACCGCGTGGACACCGATATCTATTTCAATGCCGCGCCATCTCCCTGGGACGTACAGATAGTGGGTGATTCCGACGAAATAGCCATTTTGCGCCTTGCCGGCAACACCAATAAACAGCCGCATAGCAAAGGTAAAAACCTTAACCGGCCTGCTGGTCTGCGCGCCGCAGGCTCCGATCATCGCAGATACTTGCGTTTTGCATACAGGCTTCACTCAGACAAACTGTCGCCAAATTGGCAAAAGGCGGAACACAACTCCGGGAAACGAATATCCCGCTTCATTCGCTATCTGGAAACATGGTCACTAGTGAAAGACGCTGCATTTTTTATAACAAATGTTGTCAGCCGATCCTCAAAAAAATAACACATTACAGCTTCGACCATTCCTCAACAAGCCATATGGCAAACTGTGTCAGGCGTTTTTCATCTTGACAACTTCCGGAGTAAGCTTCAACCGCATTTCAAAATCGCCGACACGAACCGTGTCGAGGAAATAAACAAAATCTTTTTTATACAAAAACCCCTCTTCCCGAAGCTGTTTGAAAATTTCACCTCGTCCGGCCATTGAAGCGACAATAATCATGTCGACATCGCGCCGCCGCAGTATCTCAGGATCCTTAACATGGAAGCCGTTTAGCGTTTCGCCCCATTTACGACTATCGTTGTCGACAACATAGCGAACCTCCCAGTTAAACTTTTTGGCAAGCCCCATGGAAATAACCCCTCCCTGCCCTGATCCAAAAATAGCTACGGATTTAATCGCATCAGCGTTGACTGGC
>CAYNDB010000158.1:0-4316 GCA_964395915.1 uncultured Nitrospinota bacterium
AAGCATCGAATCTCTGGAGAATTTTTATCATAAGTTCCGTAAGGACATGACAGAACATCTTGATGGAGAAAAAATTTTGGAGATAAAGTTCGAGAGGTAAATATTTCTTTAGATTTTCAAGAACTTTAACTTTGCAGCCTTTTACCAATCTCTTCCAGCAACATCTTTTTAGCTTCTTCAAGCGGCGCGTTGATCGTACATCCGGCCGCCTTGGCGTGACCGCCGCCCCCGAACACGCTGGCAAGCTCGTTGACGTCGAAGTCATGTTTGGCGCGAAGGCTCGCCCTTGTGACGCCCGGCTTCGGCTCTCTCAACAGCGCGGCCACCTCCACACCCTGTATCGCCAGGGCATGGTTGACAAACCCTTCGGTATCAACTTTTCCCCAATCGTCGCTCGATACAAACTCAAGATCGAACTGGCATGTGGCGACTTTTTTATCGAGATGAAGCTCTATCGACTCTAAAAGTTTGCCGAGCGCCATAGTGGTTTCGTAAGTGTTATTTGAGTAAAGTCTTTCAGATATTTTACTTGGGTCCGCGCCAGCCGCCACAAGCTCCGACGCAATAGCCAGAACCGCAGGCGACGTGTTGGAGAATTTGAAGCGGCCCGTGTCGATCAGTATCCCCGTATATATATATTCCGCCACGGAAGCTTCAACCGATAGCCCCAGAGCTTTTATAATCCTGTAGACCATTTCGGCGCTTGCGGCGGATGTGTGGTCTATATAATTTACATTGCCGAAGTTTTCACTCGATACATGATGGTCGATACAGATGATATCCGCGTCATCCGCAATGAGTGACTTCGCATTGCCGATCCTTTCCACGGTCGGCGCGTCGACGATAATCGCGACGTTGGACTTGCCCATCCCTCCAGCCTGTTCATCGACCGTTTTGATCCAATCGTAATTTGCAAAAAAATCGAACATCTTTGGCGGATCGGATTCTATGACTATCTCCGCTTTTTTACCAAGACGCAAAATGGCCCACTTCAGCGCCATTGCGGAGCCAAGACCGTCTCCATCCGGGTTTATGTGGGTGGATATCAAAAACCGGTCATGATCTTTGATGAAAGATAGAACTTCAGAAGGGATCATAATCAGACAGCCGCATATTAACTCCAGACATCGGGCGGTTCTTTAAGGAACTGTACGAAACGTTGTTTCTCGATAGCGACGTTATATGCGTCTTCAGCGGCGATTTTCCCTTGCTGCAAAAGCTCCAGAATAGCGTCGTCGAGAGATTGCATGCCAAACTTTTTACCGGTCTGTATTGTGGATGGTATCTGGAATGTTTTCGATTCCCGGATAAGGTTGCCCACAGCGGGGACGCATACAAGAATCTCAAAAGCTGCGCATCGTCCTTTTTTATCGATCCGTTTGAAAAGCCCCTGGGCGATAACGGCTTTTAGCGATTCAGACAACGTAGTGCGAATCTGCGCCTGCTGGTTTGCGGGGAAAACGTCGATAACACGGTCAACCGTTTTGGCTGCGGATTGTGTATGCAAGGTTCCGAACACAAGGTGACCTGTCGAAGCGGCCTCAAGCGCCAGCGCGATCGTTTCCAAATCACGCATTTCACCAACAAGGATGATATCCGGATCCTCACGCAAAGCGCCGCGTAACGCCGCGGAGAATGATTTTGTATGTGTTCCGACCTCACGATGGTTGACAACACACCCTTGAGACTTATGGACAAACTCTATCGGATCCTCAACAGTGAGAATATGATCTTTACGCTCCCTGTTGGCGTGATCGACTATAGCCGCAAGTGTCGTCGATTTACCCGAGCCTGTAGGCCCGGTAACCAGGACAAGACCTTTTTTAAGCAGCGCCAATTTTTTAAAAATAGGTTTCAGCCCAAGCTGATCCGCGGTAAGGATTTCTGATGGAATTTCTCGAAAAACGGCGCCGATGCCATATTTTTGCATGAAAAAATTGGCGCGATAGCGTGCAAGGCCGGGTATCTCGTAACCAAAATCGATATCTCCGGTTTCCTCAAAAACCTTGACCTTTTCCTCGGGAGCTATCTCATACAACATTGCTTTTAGCTCTTCACTTTCAAGGACCTTATATTTGACCCTCTCCATTTCACCATGGATACGCAATACCGGCTGCTGACCAGATATCATGTGCAGATCGGACGCCCCTTGCTCGTTCATCAACTTGAAAAACGCGTCTATCTTCGCCATGCTTTATTTTTCCTTGAAATTAATATTGCAACTAAAACTTCGAAACCAGAGCTTCACGCACCTGATCGACAGGAAAAGATTTACCAGTCCACAACCGGAACGCCGCCGCGCCCTGATGTATCAGCATCCATAACCCGTCAAGCGTTCTGGCGCCGGCCTTTTCGGCCTGTTTTAATAATTCGGTCTTTGAAGAACTGTAAACAATATCCGCAACAAGATGGTTTTCATTAATCCTCTCAACTCCCGGCAGGGATTCGCCGCCGGCTCCCATGCCTACTGAAGTTGCATTTATGATTATATCGGCAGTGGACACCGATTCAAACAATTTGTTGGTATCGGCCCCGGCAACTTGAGTGGTAGTGTCAGGAGCCACTTGCACAGCGTCTACAGCAAGCCTGACCGCTTTCGACTCTGTACGGTTGACAATGGTGATTCGCTCCGCTCCCGCCATCGCAAGCCCGATAACAATCGCCCTTGCGGCGCCTCCAGCTCCATACACAACAGTCCACTTACCTTTAGGGTCAACGCCGGCGTTTTCCTTTAGTGAGGTAATAAAGCCGTAAGCGTCGGTGTTGTGTCCTACAAGCTTCCCTTTCTCCCGTGTGATGGTGTTCACCGCGCCGATGATCTTGGCCTCATCGTCGACATGGTCGAGAAATTCCATTACCGCCATTTTGTGTGGCACTGTTACGTTTATACCGTCTATCGATAAAGTGTAAATACCGTCGATAGCGCGGCTCAAGTTTTCCGGCTTCACGTCGTAGGCGCTGTATGAAAGCTCTATGCCATGATAAGCGGCGGCCACAGTGTGCATAATCGGGGATAAAGTATGGCCTATAGGGTGACCAATAATTCCTAGCGCCAGAGGTTTTTCCATCGATAAGAGCCTACAGGAGAATGAGTTAGAAAGAAAGCCACAAGCAAAAAGTGATTTTACCCCTTATAGAGCTTGCAGGCCAAAAGAAGGGGCTAAAACTGAACGGCGGCTATACATTTAATTAAATTTAGTCCTTTTTGTCATGAATTGTGTTCAGGTCGACTATTTCATATTCACACCTACCCTTTGGAACCACCACAACCACCTCGTCGCCCACTTGCTTGCCAACTAGAGCTTTTCCTATTGGAGTGGCCAGCGATATCCTGCCGTTTTCAGGATCGGCCTCTTCCGAAAAGACAAATGTATATTCCACAATTTTTTCAGTGTCCAGATCCTCAAGCTGCACCCATGACCCAAGACCGACCCTGTCCGTCGGGATAGCGTTGACATTGATGGACATAATTTCGCTTATTCTTTTCTGAAGCTGGGAGATGCGTGATTCGACGAACCTTTTACGCTCTTTGGCCGCATCATATTCGGCGTTTTCAGAAAGGTCGCCGCGTTCCGCCGCTATCTTGAGCTCATGAGGAAGCTCCACGATCAGTTCGTGGTTCAGTTTCTCAAGTTCTTCTTCAAGTTTGCTTACGATTTTAAAATTCATAATTATTTGGGTATAATGTGTAGTGTTTTATATTTTTATATTTTATATATAAATCGGAAATGAAGCGATTATTTATTTTTCCACTTTTTTGGGTCATATTCTCCATAGCTATCATAGCGCCTGATAACGCCCTTGGCTATGACCCTTACGGCGTTGTCGACGACGCTGTCGAACTTCTTGATAGTGAAATTACAAGGGATGAAGAAATATTATCGGCTCCGATGAATATTACCCGTCTGAAAATGACCCGCAAGAAACTTTCCAGGGATATGCCAAAAAAAGAGGAAATCCTTAAAAGAATGAAAGAGACTTATCCAAAGAAAATGGCGTCTATCATTGAATTTTTTGAAAAAACTATAGCCACCGAAAAACGGATCGCAAATAATACCCGTATCGGCGACCCTCACCGTGTCAGAACAAGAAGACTAATCAAGAGCTTCCTGCCTAAAAAAAGAGAATCATTAAAAGAATTACGCAGAATGCAGGAAATACGATAGATGAGCCTACCCCGGAAAACAGAGGCAAACTAACGTAAACAGCCGAATCTGTTGACAGGGACGACCGATAGGACTATAAATGTTCTTTCGTCTGGTGCGGGGTGGAGCAGTCCGGTAGCTCGTCGGGCTCATAACCCGAAGGTCAGAGGT
>CAYNDB010000159.1:0-4258 GCA_964395915.1 uncultured Nitrospinota bacterium
GATATCTCTGGCCACCTCGGCGAGCAGGGAAACCTCGTTCCTGTTCTCAGGCAGAAGCACCATCTGCATTCCAAGCGTTACGCTATAGCCGTTTTCTTCCTTTATCTTTCTCGCGGCCGACATATTTTTTATGACGGTATCAAAGTCATCCGGTTTTGTATTGTGAATTTTAGAATAGGTCTCGCGGGAACCGGCGTTTATGCTAACCTTTATCCATTCCATATTGCCCAGCATTTTCTCCGCCAGATTTTCCTTCAGAAGCGCGCCATTAGTGGTCATAGAGACATCAATCCCGGAATCTTTTGTGTGGGCGACCAGCTCGCTTATATCTTTATGGATAAGAGGCTCTCCCTCCCCTGCAAACATTATGCTTTTAAGCCCCAGGCTTCCAAGCTCACCAAGCCGATTCTTAAGCAAAGCTGTGTCCAGGCTTCCAGCCTTGTATCCCATAAAATCCAATCCGCAGAAAGAGCACCTGTGATTGCAAGCTCCTGTAGGGCTGATCTCCATATAAATGGGGTATATGTTTTTACCTTCAGACCAGTCGTTCACCCGGGATACATGATAGTAGAGCTTATGACTGTCAAGACCGAACCAGTCCATAATTTACTTTCCCGCCTCGCTAGAGGCGCGCGCTATCTCTGTCCACAGCCGAGGTATTGTATGGTTGTGCGAACCTCTAACGTAAAAGCTTTCACCTCCGTCGGCGACGGTGCGCACAAGCATTGTTTTCCATGGCCGGAAATAGTAGGCGGCGTCGCTTTTCGACGGTTCTTTGCGATAGTCACCCTCTATTGGCTTAATATCGCAAACCGCTGTGGTAAAATGGCGAATGTGACGTCGCTCACTGTGGGCCACATTCCTTGCCATCGCAAGGGCTTTCAGAAAAACCTCAGGCCCCATAACCGAAGTCCCGAAGTTCATCACCACCCCTCCATCCAAACCATCCACTTCTTTTGCAAACCGAAGAAAATCAGCGTAGCTTGTTGCGCCATACGCCGCTCCGTCACAGTTTGGATGTTCATTGACAATATCATAACCTATCCCCACATGGGAGGTGACAGGAACACCCAGCCTGTATCCGGCGGCAAAGATACTGATATCAAGGTTAGCCGGATTTTCCTCTTCTATAAATTTCCCAATAGCCTCCCCCAACCCAAGACCAGCACGCCATCCATCGGTCACTATATCGTTAATACGCGCGGTCTCTTCCCACAGCCCGAATTGCCCTTCCGCAATATATCGGGCCACGCTCTCTGTGGTTTTACCGGTAAATGCCAGCTCAAAGTCGTGTATAAACCCGGCGCCATTTGTAGCGACCAACGAAATATATCCCTTCTCCATCATATCGATAATGAATCTCTGAACACCGCTTCGCAGAACATGCGCGCCCATTATCAATATTACCGAAGCGCCCTTCTCATGAGCTGTTATGATACGCTCCGCCACCTTTGCAAGCTCAGGGAAATCGCCCCCACCCGGCTCCAGGCGCATAATAGAGCTTAAGTCAAAATCGCTTATTCTTTGGGCAAGTGGCTTGAGCTTGAGCCTGGACCTGTCAAATGTATCAGCCGAATTCATTAACTGTTGTCCGTCACTGTCAGGAAAGCGATTACGTTATGGGTTGGACTGTTTGAAACTCTTTTTCAGTAACGCTTACCATGTCCATCCAATAGTGAAGCACAGCCGCATGACAGGTTTCCGCATGACCATAATCTTCCGCGGGAATATATGCGTTTAGTGAGCCGCTCGATCTTAGTGAATTGCTTTTGGACATAGCCGTAAGGGTAACTACGCACATCCCCAGACTCATAGCGACTTCAACGGCATTTAACACGTTTTTTGATTCGCCAGAACTGCTGATCGCCACCAATATATCGCCAGGGGCGCCACGTGAGCGCAGGGGCTCGGAATATACCCATTCGTAACCGATGTCGTTTCCCATCGCCGTGATAAGAGCCAGGTCAGAAAAAACCTGCGTGTGGATCAAGGCGTTTTTGGCAAGATCCGCCGCCATGTGGCTCGCGATCGACGCGCTCGCGCCGTTACCAATGAGATAACAGATTTTTTTGCTATCTCTAATTTCATACGTCCATTCTTTCCATAAGGCAAATCCGCTATCTGTATTTACAGGCCGACCATTTGCATCCGTAAACGAAAGACAGGACAAATGCTTGTAAAGCATGCTTGTTTCATGTTGCCAGATTTTGCTGTTCATCTTTAAGCTACTACCATAAAATTTGTTTGTTCAGCGCTTGCAAATTCCCTGTAACTAAAATGGAAAAGTTTTTAACTCATCAACGACGTTATATGCCTGAAAAGGCTTGACGGCTCTATAGATGTCTTGTTGCCCATAATGGCGCACGCCTCAGCTCCAACGACGTTACCCAGAAAACCAACGACTTCCATCGGGGCTCCGCTAGCCACTAGAGGAGCCGTGATTGAGAGAACAGCGTCGCCCGCGCCTATTCGGTCTACCATTTTAACAGAAAAGGCCGGAGCTTCCACAAAGCCATCATTGCTATCGTAACAGAGACAACCGTTCTTACCTCTGGTGATTATCATATTTTTACATGAAAGCTTGTCAATTGTGCGCAAAGCTATGTTACGAATATCCGACCTCATTTCTCTGTTATCCAGCCGGATTTCAGGTTCCGCTATCGATACAAAATCAACCTTCGGGTACTTCGATATGGTATTGAACCCCATGTTACCGGCGTTCGTCTGGGTGTTTACAGCGAGAAACTTTGACTTGGCGCACAGTGTCTCGATCGATCTTTTCGTAAGCAGGCCATGACCATAGTCCGCCACTATAACCACATCATAGTCTTCAATGCATTCATCAAGGTATTCTATGAGTTTGTCTTCCATGTCACGGCTGATAGACCCGTTCTCCATAACGTACACTTCGAAAAGTTTTGTGCCAAGATATTCCTCCACAAAGCGGCGTTTTACTATGGTAGGGCAACCCGGCTTTCTTAGAAATTTGGCGGAAATACTATCATAAAGCTTTTCTGTGACAAAATCCTCGTACGAGTCCACTTCACCAAGGAAACTTAAAAGCCCAACATCTTCACAGAAATTGGAAACGTGGTTGGCGATAGCGAGAATTCCTCCAGGGTATGTCTCTTTATAAAGGCTACGAACCGCAAGAACCGGCTCTTTATTTGCCTTGCCCATTGTGGAGCAAAACTGGTATTCGTCGATTATTGTTTCGCCAATGGTCAAAATCTTGAGAGGTCGAATATCCTGGAGATACCCTATAATCTGTTCCGGGGTATATTTTTCACGGAATTTTTCCAGAAAATCTTTTGCCTCTGGAGTGAAAATATCCATGAAACGGTTTAGAAGTGTTGATGCGCTGTATGTTTCTTCATCGGTGAACACCATTGCGCCGCCACAGTTTTTTACGGCCTCTTCTTCCTGGGTAATTGCGTTGGAATAGTCTCTTTTCCCTTCTCCCCGCACGATGCCTTTCACATAAACATCCGATTTTAACATTTTGATGGCCTCGACGGCTGTGGGCCATTCGTTAATGGCGACATAATCTACGCAGGCAAGCGCCGCTAAAGCCTCCAGCCTTCGAGATTCAGGAAAAGCCGGACGGTGCGGGCCCTTGTTGACAAATCTATCGGGGGTGATGGTCACGATAAGAACTTCACCCATCTTGCTGGCCGCTTCAAGGTGTTTTATATGGCCGACGTGAAGAAGATCAAAAACCCCATGGCAATGAACGATGGTTTTGTTTTCATCATGTAACGTCTCAATGAACGCCGCCATATCGTCCAGCGCTTTGATTTTATCTTTCCATCTCATTTGCCGGTTATGCAGAGCGGTGTTCATCGTATATTAAAAGTATATCAAAAGTTAAAATCAAATGTTTTTACTCATAAAGCGTATCAATATTGATATAGAGCAGCTTCGTTGATGAAAATCAGTGATTTGCAGAGAGTGGCAATTGCCGTCGCACGTATAAAGATTAGCGCTACCAATTATTTCATCTCCTAGTTATTGCCTAGTAGCGGCAAGGTGAAATTCCTGATTGTTTATCGTCATTCCTGTCGCAGAACTTTAGAAAACTGACAATCCTGAACAGACAATCCTGACGCCAAAAGCCTGCCGCCGCCGCGCTACGGGGATACTAACATAAATCATGCCGTATGAGGAATCTGCTATTAAGATATTGATTATTTTGGCGTAAATCCCACCATGGGTAATATATTCTTTAGAACAAGCCGCCCGGCGCCAAATATAATCG
>CAYNDB010000160.1:0-4255 GCA_964395915.1 uncultured Nitrospinota bacterium
GGGCCGTCAATCGGCTTAAGGTCGAGTGACGGTTTACCGCCGCCCTTTGACTCCACCCCGTCAAAAATATATGCGAACATGCTGCGGATTCTCTTAAGCGTCTCTTCGTTTCCATAGCAGGGGATAGATTGTTTCTGGTAATAGTTGAATGTCCTAAGTTCGTCGATTCCATGAACGTGGTCGGCGTGATGATGTGTGAAGAAGACCGCATCCAGCCTTTTTATACTTGCGCGCAAGGCTTGCGCCCGAAAATCGGTGGATGTGTCGATAAGCATGCTGGAGCCGCGCTCCTCGATCCAAACCGACGATCTTAGCCTGTTGTCTTTAGGATTTATGGAAGCGCAGACATTGCAATCGCACCCTATTACAGGGACGCCTGTGGAAGTGCCTGTGCCAAGAAAAGCTAATTTACCCATTCGCTTATTGTAGTCAAATTTTACTTATTACTAAACCGGTTTAAGAAAATATGGGAGCGCCGCCTTTATTGGCGGATATCAAGCTTTGGAAGGAGGTTATCTCATGCTGGATCGTTTCAACCTTTTTGCAAGCATGAATGCGAATTCACGAAAAAGCTTCATCTGCGTTTCCATCTCAAGCTTTTCAATCTGGTGACCATTGATTTCGAGAGCGTAACAGTCATGCCCGGCCGTGACGCTCGCCGTCCGCTCCTTATCGAGCAAGATCGCCATTTCACCAAAACAGTCCCCTTCAGCAAGTTCCGATATTTCGCGCCTGTTATTTCTGGAATCACGCTTAATGATATGGGCGGTTCCTTTTAGTATGACGTAAAAAGAATAGCCTTCGGTGGCTTCTTCCACGATGTAATCACGAAAACCATATTTGCTTATTTCAGACAGGTTGAGCAGCTTTTCAAGCTCTGTTTCAGTAAAAGGACGGAAAAACTCCAATGATTTTGCAGCCTTCAGCAACCATTTATCGTGCTGTATCGAAATTACTTCTTTCATATCACGGCGCTCCAGGGAATGATAGTTAACACGGCTTATCCATTCAAAAGCTCCATGTTTATTATCTCATTCATCCCCGTTTTTGCCAACGCGGAACTACTAAAAGTAAATGGATTTCAGCCTTGATACGGAAGGCGGCCGCAATACCTTATACGGTATAAAAGACGGGGGGATGCGCTATCCCGCGAACGTTCGAACTCGTCACGCGTATGTAATATATTGTTACATATTAAGCCCCATCCTGGTTGAAGCTTTCCACGAAACTTGTAGGGTGACGGTTCGGCCAGAATTTCTCTAAGCGCTTCGACCGCCGCTTGAACTTCGGGGGTATTTTTCCATACTATGCTTCTAACGCGGTGAGTGTAGCGCATATCAAGCAAGCCGTCATCCGGGTGGATAGAAAACACTGGCCCCGGCATATCCGGCCTTAGGGTTACGCCGTTTTCCTCACGGGCGGGGATGGTCATGGCGTCTGGCTCCATCAGCGCGGAGATAAACTTAGGGTCACGATCCCGCAACAGGATATACATAATCTCGTTTTCCAAAAGCTCGTTTTCGCCTCCTGAATCAGCGTTGTTTACACAATGGAGAATCATCGAGCGGATCGCCTTATCCGGCAAGTTGTAATAGCCGTCGGTATGCCACAGTATCCGTTTGGAGCTGTATGGTATGTATTCAAAAACGTCTGATTTCAGCTCCTCTTTATCTTTAGGGGTGAGCGATGTCACTCCTCCCTCATCCGCTTCAGAGTTTTTGTCGAAGGCTGTAACGCCCAACTGGCGCATAATTTCTTTTGGAATATTTTTATCAGGGTTGTTTCCTGTTGTGGTCACATAGATGGCCATATTCGTTTTTGTAATCAGCGCAAGGAGTTCATCATACTCCGAGCTTGTGATGTGAAACGGATCGGCTATCGGGACGACTAAATCCTCAAGCCTGGTTGGATAACCCTCGAGCTTTTTCTCCCGCCAGGCTTCGTAAGCTTTCGAACTGTTTAAATCAAATGGTGAGTCCGCTGTTGTTTTCATTGATCGATGCCCTTTATTTGATGGGATTCTTCGTCACTTACGCTCCTCAGAATGACGTCTTTGTGTCATCCTGAGCCGAAGGGGAAGGATCTCAACAATAGAAAAATTCAAACTACTCCATTAATATTTATTTAGTAACCTTAAAACGCTCTCCCTTGGCTTTGCTTAAGTCAACCTTGATACGTTTTTTACTCCAGCCGTGCACATTGTCGCGCGCTTCTATATACACGATTTTAACGTGCGCTGGAATTTTTATACCGCTAAGGCTTCGGGTGAAAGGCTGTTCGTTCACGTGCGGGTGATACAGGGTCCGCATCCCGAACACTTCGCCGCTGAAACTCACGACTCTCCACCCGTCTGCGTAGTGGTCCCATCCGGTATCAGAGTGTTTGAGTGTCACGCTCACGTTCCATCTGTCGCCATCTTTCTTAAAATGGACCATAAGCGGGTCTACCTCGCCAGCATGAGCGTTGACGCCGCAAAGCAGAATGATGGCTGTGACAACAGTGGTTATCGTTCTAGACATTATTAAACGCCCTTGGGGTTGTTGATTGAGAAAAATTGATTTTACATGAAAACGGCATAAAAGTGGGACTGGCGCAGTTTGTCATGCCGGACTCGATCCGGCATCTCGTAGGGTAAATGACGGGATCCCGGCTCGGGGGGCCGGAATGACATTATCCCAACACTCTCATAGCCTTCTCAGCCAGTTCTTTCACGGTTACTTCTTTCACCGCATCCTCTTCGCTGTCGTAAATACGTAAAGTCGCGGAGTCGTCCAGAAGTTTTTGCAGTTCGGCTGGCGCATTGGTCTTCAACGTTTTATCCACGGCGCCGATCTGGCCTATCGCCCATGCTGTCATACCTCGGATTTCGGGGGAGTCGTCCGACAGAAAATCGATAAGCTCATCAGTAATGTCGGCGATCATTTCCGGAGCTACTGCGCCTGTCCGGCCAACCGCATAAAGCACGCCGGGCAACATGCCGGAGTCTTCAAGATAATGCACAGCTACGTTGACTGAGTTTTTTACAAGCGGAAGGTTAGCCGCCGCCATTTCGCCCAACACATGCGCAGAGCCTCGCCCTATGGAGCCGGATTCGTCGTTCAACTGCCACATGAGCCTTATCACGAAACGCTCCACGCTTTCCGGCAGTTCCTTCGCCAAAATTCCAAACGTTTTTACGGTACGCCAAAAAATAAGCTCGTCGTCGGAAAAAAGGAGACGAATAAGCGCGCGTGTGGCTCCGGGCTTGTCGCTTGCAAGTTGTACGATCTCATCATATCTTCCCTCACGTACGAGGGGCTTTATGATGGCATTAACGGAGCGCCCGCTTGTTACAGACATAAACTACTACCGCAGGTTGATAGGTGGGGAGGCTCCAGCCGATTCTTGACTATTAGAATCAGTTAGTTTCCATTCAGAAAAGCTAAACATCTTTTTCCCTATCTTCCTCAACCTCTGCTTGGCTTCTATAATCCAGAGGATATTGAGTGGCGGTGTTCAAACATGGAATTGATAAATCAAAATCTTCTTTATGATCATAATTATAATCTAACCAATTTGTAACTTCTTTTAGGTTTTCTGCTTTTTTATCATCAAACATCAATACCCAACCTATAGGCCAAAATGAAAATTCAATAAGAACTGTTATATTCCCTGGGATTAGGTTGTCCATTATCCCAGCTTGACCTGATGACCTGCCTCCGCTTTCAGATCGTAAATAAGTATATAAACGCAAAGGTTTAGGAATAGCCTTTAATTCTTTATTAAGAATTAATTTCCTAATTATAGGATGTTCTTTTGACAAACTTTCACTAGAGGATGCACACATTATTGATAGGGCTTCTTTTGCGACGCGAGCCGGATACATATCTTTAATATTGAGATTTACAATATTTCCAGCTAAAGATGGAGAGGCAACATCGGCACATTGTTTAACATAATTAACGTATTCATTTGCATACCATCCACCCGTATTGTTATTGCAACGTTGACATAGAACGTATTCAAAGTTTCCACCCTGTCTAGTATTATTTTTATATCTAATTTCTGAGGAAGACCTTTTTAGGTCAATTTTTCTTAAGAGTACTTTGACATCATTGAATGCACTTTTAGGTGGGATATGCTCTTTCGTTAATTTTCCAAACTTGCCGCATATATGACATATTCCGTCTTTTGATTTTGATCTTGCCATACAAAAATCATGGGAAAAGCGTTTATTTATACCCAGGTTTGAACTTTATGTTCTTCCACAAGCTCG
>CAYNDB010000161.1:0-1461 GCA_964395915.1 uncultured Nitrospinota bacterium
GGCGCCAATATCCGCGACTTTTGTCATAAGCGCAAGGTGCCCTTTATGCAACGGGCTTTCGCGAGGAACCAGCACAAGCTTCCGGCCTTCCTTTAGCGCAACGTCAGCTGTGCGGACGAGGAGGTTGTTATTGTTCGAATTGGCGATGTTTGACAATGTGCGGATAGAGCATGGAGCCACGATCATGCCGCGTGTTTTGAACGAGCCGCTTGAAACCGGCGCGGTAAAATCGTTATGCTCATCCACCACGTCCGCCAGTTTTTTCACACTGTCGATGGCGTAATCAGTTTCTATCCCGATGTTTTTCTCTGCTGACGGAGAGATAATCAGGCGTGTTTCAACATCGGCCGCATACTTATTTAAACACTCCAGTAACCGGATTCCATATATCACGCCCGACGCGCCGGTAATGCCGACTATGAGCCGGTCACGGTCGTTTTTCATCAGCCACCACGTATAAAGCCGCCCAATCCGCCTATTCCATCCAGCAACGAACCTTCGCCCTTGCCTCCTCCGCCAGTTTGAGGAGCCGCCTGATGTATCCGTCCGGCCAGCCTGCTGAAGGGGAGCGACTGGAGCCAAATCCGCCCGGGGCCGCGAAGCGCCGCGTAGAAAAATCCTTCGCCGCCGAATATCGCCGACTTTACGTTGCCGACATACTCAATGTCGTAAGTAACAGACGGAACCAGCGCCACAAGGCAACCTGTGTCCACGCGAAGCGTTTCCCCGGCTTCCAAGTCTCTTTGAAGCAAGGTTCCACCGGCATGGACAAAGGAAAGCCCATCGCCTTCAAGCTTCTGCATGATGAATCCTTCGCCGCCGAAAAGGCCCACGCCAATTTTTTTCTGAAAATGGATTCCGATCGACACCCCTTTAGCCGTGGCGAGAAACGCGTCCTTCTGGCATATCAATTGTCCGCCCAGCGCTTTTAAATCCATCGGAACGATCTTGCCCGGATATGGCGAAGCGAAAGCGACTTTTTGTTTTCCGTTTGAGCCTGCGTGGTGAAAAACAGTCATGAACAGCGATTCACCCGTTATTAATCTTTTGCCGGCGCCGATGAGCTTGTCCATAAATCCGCTCTGTTCCTGCTGGGCGCTTCCGTCGCCGAATATGGTACTCATTTTTATAGACTGGTCCATATACATCATCGTGCCGGCTTCCGCCACGGCGCTCTCTCCCGGGTCAAGCTCCACTTCCACGTATTGCATTTCTTCACCGAAAATTTCGTAGTCGATCTCATCGGCCATGCCACCAGACGACGCGGCCACTGGAGGAGGCGCAATAGAGCCCGGGTTGGCAAACTGCGGCAGGTGCTTCATTTTTATCCAGTTCATCATGCCGGGGCCAAAAACCAACGTGTTTTCAGATATGGTTCCGTTATTTATCAGTCTTTTAATTTCATCCTGTGACATAGGCCCCTGTTGTTTCGAGCCTATAGCGTAATACCATTGGGACATC
>CAYNDB010000161.1:1561-4153 GCA_964395915.1 uncultured Nitrospinota bacterium
CGTTCCTTGCGCGGGGAAAATAAATCGGATAAACTTAAAAAATATGCAACTTATTGTAAGTAAATATAATATTTTGTGAGTCTACTTTTAAGTTCACGCCCGGTCATCTTTGGTGAAGTTCTGTTCGACGTTTTTTCGGATGGCTCCGCTGTCCTTGGCGGAGCCCCCTTCAACGTGGCGTGGAACCTCAAGGGGTTTGGTCTGGACCCTGTTTTCATAAGCTCTGTTGGCGATGATGAGCGTGGCGAAGCTGTGTTAAAAGCAATGCGTGGCTGGGGGATGGATACAGGAGCGGTCCAAGTTGACGATAAACATCCGACAGGCGTTGTAGATGTTAGCGTGGAGAACGGTCAACCGTCGTTTTCCATTCTTGACCATCAGGCCTACGATTTTATAAGTGAAAGTATGGCCGGCAAGTCATTGGAGAATGGCCGATTTTCAATTTTCTATCACGGTTCGTTGATCGCAAGATCGGAAACATCACGCCGGACACTTTATTCGTTGCGCGAGTCGCTCGGCCTTTCGTTGTTTATAGACGTAAACTTGCGACCGCCATGGTGGGACTCGAAAAGTGTTTTTGACGCGATCAACATGGCGCCCTGGGTGAAGCTTAACAGTGATGAGCTTTGCGACCTTTTGGAGCAAAGCCTGGACAGTAAGAAGTCCCTTGAAGAGGGAGCCGAAAGCTTGCGGCGCAAGTATGGGATAGAAACCGTAGTCCTTACCATGGGTGAAGATGGCGCCATGTTTATATCCTCCGATGGAGTTGTGGAGCGCCATGTCGACCCTGTGGACAAGGTTCGTGATACCGTCGGCGCCGGAGACGCTTTTAGCGCTGTTTGCATAATAGGATTTATCGCTGGATGGGCGCTGGAAGATACAATCAAGCGCGCAACAGTTTTCGCATCAGAAATATGTCAGGTTCAGGGCGCGACAAGCTTCGATAAAAGCTTGTATGAAAAGTATTCCGCCGCGTGGGGGCTTTAGGAAGTGAAGAAACCCGCCGGATTATACATATTGCTGATAAGCCCGCACGGTCTTCTGCGCGGATCTCAGCTTGAGCTTGGTCGGGACGCTGACACCGGCGGCCAGATAAAGTATGTCGTGGAGCTTGCGGCCGCCATCGCAAAGCATCCTGATGTAAAGCAAGTCGACCTTTTAACACGTCTGATCGCAGATCCGAAGGTAAGCGCTGATTACTCCAAGCTTTTGGAGCATGCGGCTCCTGGTTTTAATATTGTCAGGATTCCATGCGGGCCTATGCGGTATCTGCGCAAAGAGGCGTTATGGCCGCATCTGGAGAGTTTCGCCGACAACGCATTTCAGTATTTACGCAGTATCGGCCGCGCGCCAGACCTCATACATAGCCATTATGCGGACGGTGGATATATTGGAGTCAGGCTTGCGGGGTTTTTAGGCATACCGCTGGCGTACACCGGCCATTCCCTTGGCAGGGTGAAACGTCAACGTCTTTTAGACCAGGGGATGAAGATAGAGACGATCGAAAACAGCTATCATATCGGGCGCAGGATCGAAGCGGAGGAAAACGCGCTGGAAAACGCGTCTTTTGTTATCGCCAGCACGCAACAGGAAGTCGACGAGCAATATAGCCTCTACGATAACTACAATACCAGACGGATGACGGTTATTCCGCCGGGTGTCGATGTGAAAAAGTTCAGCCCGCCGTCTAAACGGAAGACGAAACCTGTTGGCATACAGCTTCAGGTGTCCCGTTTTTTGAAAAACCCGGAAAAGCCGATGATACTTGCCATGTCCCGCCCCGACATACGGAAAAATATCAATGCGCTTGTCCAGGCGTATGGGGAAAACGAAAAGTTAAAAGAGATGGCGAATCTTGTCATTATAGTCGGCTCTCGTGATGATATCCGCTCCATGGATAAAGCCTCGCGGGGTGTTCTGACGAACATACTGATGCTCGTAGACCTTTACGATCTTTACGGATCGGTAGCGTACCCAAAACATCACAAGGCGGACGATGTGCCGGAGATTTATCGTATGGCGGCGAAAACCGGCGGAGTATTCGTCAATCCCGCGTTAACGGAGCCTTTTGGATTGACGATACTGGAGGCTGCGGCGTCTGGTTTGCCTGTTGTGGTCACTGAAAACGGAGGAGCCAGGGAAATAGTGTCGAAGCTTGCAAACGGAGCGCTCATAGACCCGCTTAATATACAGAGCATTGGCGCGGTTCTGGAATCCGTCCTGTCAAACAAAAGACAGCTTGCCAACTGGTCGAAAAACGGGTTGAGCGGCGCTCGCCGGATTTATTCCTGGAGCAGCCATTTAAAGCAATATATGCGTGTAATGAAAAAGGCTCTTGGACAATATAAGCGAAAACGAAGGATCGGCGTAAAGACGCACAGTGGGCTGATCGCCACGGACCGTGTGTTGATATGTGACATAGACAACACTCTTACAGGTGACAAGGAAGGGTTGAAAACGCTTATTGACCTTGTAAAAAATACCGGAGACAACGTTGGATTCGGCGTGGCGACAGGTCGCAGTCTCAAGCTTGCTCTTGACGTTCTTAAAGAGTGGGAGGTTCCTATCCCCAACCTTCTTATCACTTCTGTC
>CAYNDB010000162.1:0-4054 GCA_964395915.1 uncultured Nitrospinota bacterium
GGAAATATTTGCTTGAAAGATTGACTTCCAAGAACATATGGAACATGGGAATGCCTTCGCTTGGGAAAACTTGGTAAATGATAAAAAATTTGCTTCCAATATTCGCGCACGAGATAAGCTATCAAAAGAAGAAAAGTTCCTAGTAGATATATTTCAAGAGTTTGTAGAAATAAGTAATTCTTATTCATGTCTGAAAAATGTTGAGATTTATATTCGTCGATTCCCTTACGGACCGCTTGGTATATCAAAGGTTGATTATTTAAGGTACACCATTGAAAATTATCTTCACGAAATTTATATTTTACGAGAACGTTTAAAAACGTCTACTACAAGAATAGAACGTATGTTACGTAAAATAAAAAAGCCTCTCTTTGATAGTGAAATTTTCAATACTCTTAAAAAAGACGTTATCAGTAGCTTTGAAAATATTGCACGCATGCGAAGCGGACATGTGCATTTGGAACGCTTTTCGACAATAAGTATAGATAACCTTGTAACTATAGAGCTATTGTCTAGAGGTGACATGTTGCCTGCCAAAGCTCTTTATCAGCAAAAGTGCAAGCAAGTTAGAAAAAAGTGGACTGGCATAATAAAAAAAGTAAATAATAGCATTGAATCAATGCTCGACGATTATTTCGACACTCTTTATAAAGAATTGTTCACAAAAAGTGGCAAGTTAAAGCTTAAATAATTGTGAAAATCAAGATTTGTGTATACAGGGTCTCATTTCTGATTGTTAAAAGCCTTTACACTTAGTAAATGTTGTAATGGCCAATAAATTTTGCTATCCCCTGTCATCCCGCACCTGATGCGGGATCTCGTCATTTGAGAATTGGCTTCCCTCGTTTTCCCATCGGGATGCCGGATCGGGGTCCGGCATGACAAATTGTAAAAAAAGATTCCGCTTGTTAAGACCGCCTCCTGTAAATACAGCTCTTATTTAATACAGCTACCTGTTTCAGGAGTTCGCCTTCTTCGCCTTCGCCTTCCTTCGCCTCTTCCTGACCTCTTTCTGATAAAACTTCTCAAGCTCGTCGGGTGTTTCAAAAATAACGTCATAAATTTCGCCATACTGCTCGCATTCAGGCGGGTTGTGGTCGCGGCAGATAGACGGACGGGTTTCGTATATCGAGCATCGGAAATTTTTATCGAGATACATGCATTTGCCGAGCGTCAACGTGTACCAGCGTTTGTTGCGGATAAAAACGTTTATATTCCCAAACGAAACCTGCCATTTGAGGTTGTCCACGTCGAAGCGTGAACGAGGCCGCAATATCGGCGCTTCGATATCGCTGCAACATTTTGCCGGGCAACCTTCACAATCTTTGACCGCCATTTTTACTATCGCCATTTTCCTCCCCCCTATAACAAACGGCGACTACACGCCGTAGTAATCACGGTACCACTCAACGAATTTAGGTATGCCCACTTCTATAGACGTA
This sequence comes from uncultured Nitrospinota bacterium, assembly GCA_964395915.1. GTDB lineage: Bacteria > Nitrospinota_A > UBA7883 > UBA7883 > JAJRTC01 > CAYNDB01. Next base: position 1,443 of record CAYNDB010000162.1, read on the forward strand.
GATGGCTTGAACCCGAAATCTGTTTCTATCGCCTCTATATCGGCGGCGGTATCTTTCATGTCGCCTTGTTGCATGGGCAACATTACCTTCTCCGCCTTTTGGCCCAACGCGTTTTCAAGCGTCTCGATCATTTTCATTAGATTTTCCGACTTGTTGTTCCCAATGTTATAAATGCGATATGGCGCAAAGCTCGTCCCAGGCTCCGGGTTCTCACCGTTCCAGGAAGGATCGCCTTCGGGAGCCTTGCCCATCACGCGGATGACGCCGTCCACAATATCGGCCACATATGTAAAGTCTCGCCGCATATCGCCGTGGTTATAAACGTCGATAGATTTCCCCTCGATTATCGCCTTGGTAAATTTGAACAACGCCATATCCGGCCTGCCCCACGGGCCATAGACCGTGAAAAACCGCAGCCCCGTCGCCGGAAGACCGTACAAACTGCTGTATGAATGCGCCAGAAGCTCATTCGCCTTTTTCGTCGCCGCATATAAAGACACAGGATGATCCACGTTGTGTTTTTCGGAAAAAGGCATGGCTCTATTGGCCCCGTAAACGGAGCTGGAGGAAGCGAACACAAGATGCTTGACACCACTATGCCTGCATCCTTCCAGAATATTGGCGAACCCTAAAAGGTTGGAATTAACATAAGCCATAGGGTTCTCGACAGAGTAACGCACGCCCACCTGCGCGGCCAGATTTACAACCACGTCGAAAGCGTCACGAGCGAAAAGCCCGTCTATCCCGTCCTTGTCGTCCAGCGAAAGCCGCTCGAACGCAAACGAAGGGTTTTCCTTGAGAATGGCAAGCCTGCTCTCCTTGAGCTTTACATCGTAGTAATCGTTCAGGTTGTCGAGCCCAACGACATTGGCGCCGCGCTCAAGAAGCTTTTGGCAAAGGTGAAACCCGATAAACCCTGCGGCCCCGGTCACCAATATTTTTTTCAAACCGTATCCTTATTAATTTTTCGCCGATATTAATGAAATTCGTATGGCTGGCTATTATAGCTTAAAGGTCGCCGAGGAAAGCTTTTCTTTGCGCAAATTTATCAAGAAATAATATTTCCATATGGAAGGGATATAAAACAAAGAAAATCAGGACAAAGGGTCCTGCTGGTCGTATATCGTCTGATACCGTATTGGCCGCACATTAGGATATTGAGACAACGGGATAAGTAGCTGGTTGTGGACTCTGAGCCATTGCACATCAGGATTTAGATCCCGCAGTTTTCCATCTACCGGTGGCTTGGAATGCTCGTTTGGCTTATATACCACCATAAATTTTGCAACGCCATAATTGCTTTTTTCGTTTATCAGGAATTTTTTCCGGAAATCCTCATTTCCATTTTTGTGCTTTTCAATCTGATGGATAGCGTCTTTGTCCAGTTTAATAAGCGTGCTTTTAGATATACCTTTTTCCGAAATGGTCGTAATGGTCCTGCTTTCCGACGATGATACAAATACAGTGCTGTGGAATGAAGCCTGCCGCAAAAGTTGCGCCGCCAACATGGCTGCGGTTCTGCGACCCGCCACAGTGTGGTGAAATGAAAAATACTCAAACAGTTTTTCGCCAAGCTCCTGGGCGTATTCGTCGCCTTTCTCATACAGGTCTTTGGAAATATAGCGCAGCTCTTTTCCCATGGCCTCTGCGGCGCTATCTATCAGCCAGTCAACTCTCACGTGAAAATGGCTAAGGGTAAACCGGTTTTTATGTTTCACAGAAGTGTCTCGCTGAATTAAAAGCGCATAATCGACCGGCAGGAGGGTTCTTATCAAGTCATAAAACTTGTTCGTCTCAAAATATTTTTGTTGTTTCTGGAAACGGTCGGAGAATTTTGATCCGCCAAGGTCCAGCTCGCCAAGGTTCTCCTTGGTTGTTTTATTGCTGTCAAAATAGCGTATATATTTTTTCATTTCCTGGGGAATGGAGCCTTCCGTAAAAATCACGATAAAGCTGTTCACCAGAGAATTTTCTTTTTCATGCACTTTGGCGCGTGGTTTAAGCTCCCTTTTCTCCACAAAAGGAAACGGCTTTTTAGCTTTAAGAAAATTGTTGTAGGAATCTACAAGGGCGACATCTGTAAGATACTGCTGGAGTTCATCCCTTAGGTATTGATAAAGAGCCCGAACTCTTTTTTCTTCACCGCTTAATTCGTTTACGCTTAGCCACATCGTATATTAAAATCCGCATGAAACAGTAGTAACAGCTATAACTTGTTAAATTTTAACATGTTCCAAAATATCTAACAAGGGCGGCAAACCAGAAAATATTAAAGCTGTGTTCCATGATTTACGTTACAATGCCGAGATGAGAAATTTTTTGCCCCGCGCATCATGTTATGGCGCTCCTTGAATCGAAAATTAGGAAGTCTTTAGAAAAACTTTTACCAAAACCACTCCCGATGCGGGAGATTTTGGCGCGTCTCGATGTGCCCCAACCAAGCAGAGGTGAAGCCCGCCGCATAATACGTAGCTTGGCCAAATCTGGAGAATTGGTCAGGTTAAAAGGCGGCTATTACGGCCTGCCCGATAAAATGAACCTTATAACAGGTGTCATTCAGGGACACCCGGAGAGGTTCGGTTTTCTGATACCGGACGATCCGTCACAAAGCG
>CAYNDB010000163.1:0-4045 GCA_964395915.1 uncultured Nitrospinota bacterium
CCTGCGCCTAGTTTTGGTGCGCCCGGCAGGATTCGAACCTGCGACCTTCGGAACCGGAATCCGACACTCTATCCAGCTGAGCTACGGGCGCATCGCGTTTGAAGTGTAGCACAAGGCAGGCGCACGCAAAACCGGCAAGTCAGGAGCCCATGGCAAGCTTCTGGATCGGTTTTTTCACTATGTCCAGAATTCGGATAAGCGACTCGCCGAACCGTGAATAGTAAACTTTGTAAAGAAGCGCTTTTTTTGATGACCTGCCTTTGTATACGTTATACGCAAAGTTGCGGTAGCACTTGAGAATTTCCTCTCTTGGAAAATCAGGCATCACAAGCGGCGTGTCGGTTCTGGAAATAAAACCTTCTTCTTCAAGTTGTTCCGGTTTAAGAAAGCCGTCCCTGATGGAGACATCGTAAAGCCCTGTGCCGGGATATGGATTGAAAATGTAGCATACGAGGCTGTCCGGATTAAGCTCCCTGTTAAGCTTAATGGTTTCCTGATGCAGGGCTTTTGTCTCGTGCGGGAAACCGACGATGTTGTACGACTTTGTTTTCAAGCCGGCTTTTTTCGCATCCTTAAACGCTTTGATGATTTTATCGTTCGTCATTTTTCTATTTAATACCTTACGACGAAGCTCTACGCTGCCGGATTCTATTCCCATAGCAACACGTGTACAGCCTGCGTCCGCCAGAAATTCAAAGGTCTCAGGGTTAGAGCTTTCAACACGCGTCGTCACTTCAAAGGGGAGCCCTATCTCGCGCTTGTACGCTTCGCAAAAAGCCTTTACATATTTTCTGTCTATCGTGAAAACGTCGTCGGCGAAAAATATCGACTTCACCTTATATCGCGATATAACCTGCTTAATCTCCGCAATACCGTTCTCCACGCTTCGGAACCGCACATATTTGCCTTCCTGCTGTTTGCCCATGGCAGGGCTGCCGCAATAGCTACATTGATAAGGGCATCCGCGAGACAGCATGAATGTGGCGCGGTCATAGTCGGAATCTATAATCTGCTGGAAATCGAAAAGCGCCCGATCACCAAAAGGAATATTGTCCAGCTCGGAAACAAAACAGCTCTGATGGTTCCGGATGATGGAGCCGTCCTCTTTTTTTATCCATAACCCTGGTATGTTCTGGTGAGATTCACCTTCCGAAAGAGCTGTAACAAGGTCGAGCAAAGGTTTTTCTCCCTCGCCGATGCAGATAGCGTCCAGCCCGTCTGTAAGCTCCAGACATTTTGGATATAACGAGGGGTGCGTCCCACCTGCGATCTGTAAAATCCCCCGGCCTTTTATAAGCGTGGTAAGCTTCCCGACATTGCCTATCTGGGTAGAATCGGAAGTGTATCCAATAACATCCGGCTTAAAACGCTCCACATGCCAGACAAAACCTTCCGGGTCCCATTTATCGAACATATAGTGCAGCTCGGTTGTATGTCCCGCGTTTTTGAGAACAGACGATAGAATACCCAGCCCAAAATGGTAGCTGCGCGCGCCACCCTTCACATTGATATCTGTGTATACAAGTAAAATTTTCATATATATGTACTAACCCAAGTCTCCACCAGTCAAATGTATTGCCTGTTCTTGCCCTCATTGATTGTAGCTTTAGTCCGTTTATATTACAACTTGCCCCTGTCTTTTCACTATTGACACACGGCATGGTTGGCAAGGATACTCGTTCCTTATGGCAAAAAGGAAAAGACCGGTTATCGGCATATCGGCGGACAGTAATCAGGGCAGGGAATATGACCTGGTTGACTATAAAGGGGATACCGTTCTTTGGCTGAAAAAAAGCTATACGGACGCCGTCGAGAAATCTGGCGCCACGCCTGTAATATTGCCGATTGTAAAAGCGAAAGGGACGATTGACGCGTATCTTTCTCTTATCGACGGCATCATCCTTTCCGGAGGACATTTCGATATCGACCCGAAGCTTTTCGGAGAAAAGCCTCTACCACAGTGTGGTCCGCTAAAGCCGGACAGAACGTTGATGGAAATCGCCCTGTTCAAAAAAGCGCGTAAAATGGGAATGCCGATATTTGGAATTTGCGGTGGTATGCAGGCCATAAACGTGGGGCTAGGCGGCACGCTGTATCAACATATACCCGATCAGGTTCCCAACGCGTTGAAACATGAGCAGAAACCTAAGCCGACCAAACCAAGCCATAACGTTATCTTGGCTAAAGGCTCAATATTAAAACGTATAGCGGGAAAAGATACGCTGAAGGTCAACTCAACGCATCATCAGAGCGTAAAAGATTTAGGCCGCGGCCTTACCGCATGCGCCAAGGCCAAAGACGGAGTCATAGAAGCATTGGAGCCTGTCGACGCCAAAGGCTCTTTTATCGTAGGCGTTCAGTGGCATCCGGAACAGCTTTTCGATAGCGATCTTTTCAGCCGCAAGCTTTTTAAGAGGTTTGTCGCATCCTGCGGAAAATATCGGGACAGCGATAAATAATCACTCGGCGGCGGCGCGTTCCTGCTGTAAAAGCTTATCCAGATCCGCCAGATGTTTACGCTCCTCATCGGCCAGAAATTCGCAAAGATCGCGAAACTCTCCTGCGCGCAGAAAAAGCGCGAAAGCTTCGTAGATTTCCAGCAATGCTTTCTCCCGTCCCATGGCATGAAGCACAATCTCTTCCACTGTTGAATCGGGGCCGATTTTTAGATTCTTTATCGAGTCATCGACTTCCTGAACGGGCGATCTGGAAAACTTCTTTGGCAAAGGATCATGGGCTTCAACCTTTTCCGCAATACCTGCAAGCATCTGCTGGTGATCGAGCTCTTCCTGCGCCAGATTCATTAGCAAAACTTTGGCTTTGTGGTTTATAACAGTCCCTGCGGCGTCCAGATATGTTTTCGCTGCGTCTTGCTCTATTTCCATGGCAAATTCCAGAATATCGAGTTCCGTCATTTCGCCTTGAGGTTTATTTTCCATATTGCGTTAATTCGCTCCGATAAACGAGTAGCCGGTTAGTTTGACTATTTATTGTTGAGATCCTTCGACTGCGCTCAGGATGACATAAGGATGTCTATTCTGAGGAGCTTCAAGCGACGAAGAATCTCAGCCCTAACTTAATAAAAAAGAAACTGTATACTTTTCAAGTATACCAACTTTGCGTTTAAAATATATTCTTTCAGTAATGCAACAATTATAGTCTAAATGAAAGTCTTTATAACAGGCTCCACAGGTTTCGTAGGCGGCCATATGCTCTCCTCTCTACGGGACGCAGGCCATTCCATACACGCGTTAGTCCGCATAGGCTCGGAAATCAAACTCCCATTCCTTGAGGGGGTTACAGTTATATATGGAGATATCGCAGACCCTGAAGCGTGGGCCGCCAGGCTAAAGGGCATGGACGCCGTTATCCACCTTGTCGGAATCATACGCGAGTTTCCACGGGAAGGAGTAACTTTCGAACGCATGCATTTTGAAGCTACACGCAACATTCTGGGAGCCGCCAAGCAAAACGGTGTGAGAAGGTATATCCATATGAGCGCAAACGGAGTTTCGGAAAACGGAGTCTCCCAATATCAAACAACCAAACGCCGGGCGGAAAAGCTGGTGGAGAAAAGCGGGCTTTCGTGGACGATATTCCGTCCATCTGTAATCTTCGGCGATTCGGGAGACAAGATGGAATTTACCCGTGAGCTTGCCACGATAATTTCAAAGGCGCCGGTCATGCCTGTGTTCGGCGACGGAGAGTATCAGATGGAGCCTGTGGCAGTGGAGGATGTGGCCGCCTGTTTTGTCAAAGCGCTGACAGAACCGAAATCTGAAAACCGTGTATTTCACCTTGGGGGAGGGACGCCGCTATCCTACTATGACGTTGTGCAGACGATTGGAAAAGCTGTCGGGAAAGTCCGCACGAAAACCGTAAACGTCCCTTTCTGGATGGTAAAACCTGTCGCGGCGCTGATGGGCGGTTTTAAATTCTTCCCGGTGACTGTCGATCAGCTCAACATGTTAAGACAAGGGAACGTCTGCCCTGAGCATGATTATAAGGAAGTATTCGGGATAGAGCCAAAACCGTTTACTTATAA
>CAYNDB010000164.1:0-4000 GCA_964395915.1 uncultured Nitrospinota bacterium
GGCGGAGCGAAGAACCGCTACCTGCTTAAAAGAATAGAGTCTACCCTTCCGGAAACTATGGAAGTTGTTCGATCCGATCAACTTGGCGTCCCGTGCCAGCTTGTGGAAGGCGCGTTGATAGCGTTGCTGGCGTTTTACGCTGATAACGGCGCTAGGCTTGATTTATCGTCTATCACAGGGTCGAAAAACCGGAGTATTTTACTGGGCAAGCTTTCGCAGGGCTGATTTATTCTATCCACTTCTCCGGAAATTTGTATGGCATGTTCAGCGCTTCCGCCACTTGCTTGTGCGTCACGTTTCCGTACGCTACGTTAAGCCCCATTCTCATGCTGTAATTTTCCTTCATGGTTTTTTCAACCCCTTTTTCCGCAAGCTCCAGCAATCCGGGGAATGTAGCGTTGGACAGGGCCATTGTCGAAGTCCGCGGCACGGCTCCCGGCATGTTGGCGACGCAATAATGGGTGATTGAATCTATGACGAACACAGGGTCGGAATGGCTTGTCGGCCTGCTTGTCTCCACGCATCCACCTTGGTCGACCGACACGTCAACGATCACAGAGCCAGGCTTCATCTCGCTTAGCAAATCTTTTGTAACAAGCCACGGGGTCTTCGCTCCAGGAAGCAACACCGCGCCTATTACAAGGTCCGCCTCCCGTATCGCCTGCAGTATGTTGTGGCTGTTTGAATATAAAGTCTCCACTCTTCCGTCGAAAATATCGTCGATCACCCGCAATTTCGGTAACGAAGTGTCGAGCGCCAACGTCCTGGCTCCAAACCCCACGGCTATTTTGGCGGCGTTAAACCCCACAACGCCCCCGCCCAATATAACCACCTTGCCCGGCTCCACTCCAGGCACGCCTCCAAGCAACACCCCTCTACCGCCATGTTCTTTTTCAAGATACTTGGCCCCCGCCTGCACGGCCATTCTCCCGGCCACTTCACTCATTGGAATCAGCAGGGGAAGAGCGCCGGTTGTCTCGTCCTGAACGGTTTCATAACCGATCGCGACGGTTCCGCTCTCCATAAGCTTAATCGCAAGATCAGGAGCCGCGGCAAGGTGAAGGAAAGTGTATAGAACAAGGCTATCGCGAAGGTATTTATACTCTGGCTCAACAGGCTCTTTTACTTTTACCACGATTTCGGCGGACCACGCCTCCTCGGCGGAGCCTGTCATTTTTGCGCCCTCCGATTCGAACTCAGCATCCAGAATCCCGGAGCCGATTCCCGCGCCACGTTCTATCAGGGCGCTATGCCCCGCAAGGGTAAGCTGTCGGACTCCAGCCGGGGTTATGGCGACGCGATATTCATCCGCCTTGATTTCTTTAGGAACTCCTATTATCACAGGTCGCCTTGTTAAATGAATGTTTTTCGAATTATACCATGAGTTTTGTTTCCAATTAATCATGGCTAGCAGTGATACTACCTTGAGGCGAAAATATTTGTCCAACGAGGTGAAAGAAGGTACTATTGGCCAATTGCGCTTGGGGAGGAAATCGCGCCGAGCGGACACCCGCAAGATAACGAGCTCTTATCCCTATTGCAAGGTCATTCGATTGAGGGTTTCCCAATTCTTAGGGTTAGGAGGATTTTGTATATGAAGAAGATAGAAGCGATTATCAAGCCGTTTAAACTAGAAGAGGTTAAAGAAGCGCTTTCTTCCATTGGCGCCCAGGGCATGACCGTAACCGAAGTTAAAGGGTTTGGCCGGCAAAAAGGGCACACGGAAACATATCGCGGCGCTGAATACGTTGTCGATTTCCTGCCGAAGACAAAAATCGAGGTCGTGGTTCCGGATGATATCGTGGAATCCGCTATTGAAAAAATTGTCAAGGCCGCCTCCATGGGCAAGATTGGTGACGGCAAAATATTCGTTATCCCTGTCGAGGAAACGGTTCGCATCCGCACTGGCGAACGCGGTGAGGGCGCTATCTGACCATCCGCCATTATCTAGAATTCTAAAACCGGATTTAAAAAACAATCATGTAATGAGGGAGCATGGTGATGGAAACTACTGAACTTAAAAACGGCATGGACGTTCTTTTTATAATGCTGGGCGCTGTTATGGTGTTTGCCATGCACGGCGGATTCGCTTTTCTTGAACTTGGCACTGTTCGAAAAAAGAACCAGGTCAACGCGCTGGTCAAGATATTGTCTGACTTTGGATTTTCTGCAATTATTTATTTCCTGATAGGTTTTCCTTTGGCGTATGGAATGATGTTCCTTTCATCCGCTGAAGATATCGTTGGAACGACACGCGGCTATGATCTTGCAAAATATTTTTTCCTGATGACTTTTGCCGCCGCTGTACCCGCGATAATCTCCGGCGGTATAGCCGAGAGAATGCGCTTCTGGCCGCAAGTGTTGGCGGGCGCTTTATGCGTGGCGTTTGTATACCCATTATTTGAAGGCATGGTGTGGGGCCGGTTCACTTCGCTTGGACAGGAAGGCTCATGGCTTGCCAACCTGGGCGGCGCGCCGTTTCATGATTATGCCGGGTCTGTGGTAGTACACGCCATGGGTGGCTGGATAGCCTTGGTGGCGGTCATCAAGCTTGGGCCGAGAGTGGGCCGATGGATAAACGGGAAATCACATGCCATCCCGGTAAGCAACATACCGATGCTGGCGCTAGGCTCCTGGATGCTGTGTATCGGCTGGTTCGGGTTTAACGTGATGAGCGCGCAAGAGATATCCGGCATAACAGGTCTCGTAGCGGTAAATTCATTGATGGCGATGGTAGGCGGCCTTATCTCGGCGCTTGTCATATCACGGCTCGACCCAGGATTTGTTCACAACGGCGCCTTGGCTGGCCTTGTGGCGGTCTGCTCAGGGTCAGACCAGTTTCATCCGCTTGGCGCGCTTGTCGTCGGAGCTGTGGCCGGTGTCATATTTGTCAAAGGTTTTGAGTGGGAACAGGAGAGGTTGAAAATAGACGACGTGCTTGGCGTATGGCCGTTACATGGACTTTGCGGAGCATGGGGCGGGATCGCCTGCGGTATATTCGGGCTTAAAATATTCGGCGGCATCGGTGACGTAAGCTTCATATCGCAGCTTGTCGGCACGCTCATAGGCGTGGCGATAGCGCTTGCGGCTGGGTTCATTGTTTACACCATTATAGGGTCAACTCTGGGCTTGCGTCTTTCCGAGGAGGATGAGGTTCGGGGGAGCGATCTTTCTATTCACAATATTCACGCCTATCCTGAAGAGACCATTGGCAGCGACAGACGGTAACCTTATTTCGTAAACACTGCTTTATACACGGGGATGACGTAAAAGTCGTCCCCGTTTTTTGTCGCCTGCAACCTCAAGTTTGGGCTATATTCTATTTACAGTTTAAAGACCCTCTGACTTTTCATTGTTTTACGGCAAAACACTTACCAGAAAAAGGAAACCTTTCATGGATATGAAAATTAAGGCGATCTATCAGAAAATAAAGGACCTTGAGGAGGATCTGGAAAAAGAGGTAAACCTGGCCGCTGAAAAGCTGCAGTATCACTTCCGCGAAAACAAGGTATTTTTTGAGCAAAGCATTATCGAATATCACCGCAAGCTGAAAAAAACATTCCTGCGCTATATGATAGAAGCCAACCCGTATGTGGTTTTAACAGCTCCTGTGATTTACGCCATGATCGTTCCGCTTGTACTTACAGATATTTGTGTAACGCTTTACCAGGCAATATGCTTTCCGATTTATGGGATTAAAAAGGTGCCGCGGTCAGATTTTATAGTGGTAGACAGACATCATCTTGAGTACCTTAATTTTTACGAAAAGATTAACTGCGTATACTGTGGTTATGGGACAGGCTTGGCCGGATACCTGAGGGAAATTGTGGCTAGGACAGAAAAATATTGGTGTCCTATAAAACACGCCCATCGCGTCAAACATCCACATTCGGTATATCAGGATTTTGAAGAGTATGGCGATGCTGAGGGCTATCGAAAACTAATGAAAAAGTTAAAGAAAGAATAGTTTAACGAAGGCAATGACAGCTTCTGTCGACCG
>CAYNDB010000165.1:0-3961 GCA_964395915.1 uncultured Nitrospinota bacterium
GGAAGCATGTTTGGAAGCTTCGATCGCGCAACGGTTACGGCCAAGCTCCCACTGGTCTTTATCATCATCCGAAGGATCGCTTACGCCGAGGTTGGCCAGCCTCATTTTCTGATATGTGTCAGGCTCTTTCGGCAGATTCGCAAGGACTTCTTTCCCGAAAATTTCTTCATCGTCCATGCTTAAAAGCTCATTGTCTTTTCTTAAATCCCCCAACGTTTTATAGACTTTTCCTTCGCTGTCGAATTCATTTACGCCTGCCGTGTGTGAAGGAAACACAATAGTTTCATCAGAGATTTTTTCAAGCGAACGTACCGATTTCCAAAGGTCCTTTACCCATGCCTCAGCTTTACCACCAAGGTCCGGCCTGCCCATGCTTGATAGAAACAGCGTATCTCCCGTGAAAATAAATTTGTCTTTCAACATTACGCAAGACGACCCCGGTGTGTGGCCCGGTGAGCTTATAGCTATAATATCGAATTCCAGATTGCCAAGTTTGAAGCTTTGCCTGTTACGCAATGGCTCATAATCTATCTTTGCGCCGCCCATATCGCTTGAGCTGATAAGGTAGTTAGCCTGAGTGGCTTTTCGCAATGAATTCGCGCCGGAGAGGTGGTCTGCATGGAGATGCGTGTCTATAATATATTTTAGCTGGTATGAGTTGGTTACTAGATATGAAATATACTGGTCCACATGACGGGCAGGATCGATAATCGCCGCTTCGGAGCCAGATACGATGAGATATGAGAGGCAGCCTTTCCCGACCCTGTTGAACTGGATAATTCTGGAGTTGCCCTCTTCCCATACGACAGCGCTGCGATATAGCGAACCCCACGCCTTCATACCGCCTGCAATGTTCCATGCCGTGAACCCGTGATTACGCAATATATCCGCCACATATGCGCTCGCCCCGCCTTTGCCGCAGATAACCACTATTTCACGGTCTTTTGGAAGTTTTGCGATCATCGTTTCCGGCTCTTCGATGAACTCTATATAAGGGATGTTAATTTCTTCCGGATGGCTCATGCACTCGATATGCCACTCACCAAAATCTTCTTCTGTCCGAACGTCCAGTATCAGCGGAGCCTCTCCAGACCTTAGCCTGTATAGAAGCGCCTGCGCGGAAATTTCATTTGTACTCTGATCCATGACTAATTACCTCAACTTTCATATATTTTTATAAACTTATTTTTAATTTTAAAGAGGGATTAAAACCACTACCGCCCTTACTGATATTGATTCTTATTTTCATGGAAGGGTTCGCAAAATGTAAGGTTTTCAAGCTTTTAAGTTATTTTGCTGACCGTGACATTAACGGTTAAAGGGGGGTGGCTGGGTGAAATTTTGAGAGTTACGCCGATGGGCGTTTTTTACTGCAAAGATGATATACGCTTCGCCCGAATAAGGACACACGATACCGCGTCCCTGCAAAAGGTCATCCACGGGCGCTTTACTTCATTCACTCAGGGCAGTCTGCGTGAATGAAGTAAAGTGCCTTTTACGCTCGGATGAGCGTAGCGCACCGTTGAAAAGCTATAATAATATTATCTTTCCCCTCTCATCCTCCGGAACAGGCCGAACCCGAATATGCCGGAGCCTAGCAGAAGCAGTGTTGCGGGCTCTGGGACCGATTCGTCGCCACCGCCTCCGCCACCGGTTGGCGCATTCGAGCCCATCGCATCAATGGCAAGATCCCTTGGATATCCGTAACTCGTGGCAACTACCTTAAGCGTATATGTTGCAACAGGAAGGTCACTGAAAACTACGGCAAACCAGCTTCCATTGTACGTATTCAAACTATACTCCAGAACTCCGTTGAGATAAAAATCTGCTGGTCCATCGTTAGAATCTGCCTGGAACTGAACAAAAAGGCTGTCGGCGGGTGTGGTAAAGGCTGTCTGCACCCATCCCGGCGCTCCCCAAATCCACATTCCTTTGGCCCAATCAGAGGACCCCACACTATATGTACTTATGACACCGCCCCCAGTTATTCTAGAGTCACTGTAAATATCTTCCATCTCGGCTACTTCTGTCCAAGTATATCTTTCCGTATTTAGGCCAGCAGATTCCCCTGCACCCCAATCACCATCATTAAATCCTATGAGGTCGACTACCAGCGCAAAACTTGGAGTACCCATCAGGCAGACCACTGCCCCTACAATTAACAATATGGAAAGCAAACGTTTCATAATTAAATCCCCTCGTAAAATTCTTTATTCCAGACCCGTTCCCACCTTGGGACAGGCCAGCCCCTTATCATCCATGCACATAAAATAGAGTCTTTTCAAAATACAAACTACCCCCCGAAAGTGGTGTATTTATGTCAATAATTAGGAAATATTCGTAGATTGATATATTGAAAACAGTATGTTATGCCTATTTTTCTACGTTCACAATTATCGTATGTCATATAAAGATATTGCGAATTAGCCAGCTAGTATGAAAAAATATTGATAACTTCAATTTCATTGCTCCTATATGACATGGCAAAGCACGGCTTACCATCTGTTCAGATACCCAACACGGTATGGAAAAAGATGTGGAAGACGCTTGAACGAGTTTCCGCCGCTCAAGATACGGACGAACTTGTCAAAACGTTTTTTATAGAAATTAAACGTCTTATCCCGCACAGGTCGGCCGTTTATTTTCCTGTTGATCTTGTGACGCAAATCCCTTCCGGAACTGGCCATATAGCCATTAACCTTCCCGATTACATAGAGTCTGGGAAGCGGTACGGCTTTTACTATTATGCGCTCGACCCTTTAAAAGCCTTAACCCTTCCTTCGAACATAAATAAACCTAAAAAGACCACCGACTATGTGCATCCGGATAAGGTGACTGAGGGAGAGTATTATAACGATTTTTTAAAACCTCTCGGCATTGTGTATTGTCTTGGCTGTAATATAGGGCTCAACGGAAAGTCAGTCGGTGGTCTCGCCCTGCACAGGGGAGTTGGCGTAAAAGATTTCACAGAGAGAGAGCGGGCGATATTGGGGCATCTTGCTCCGCACCTTGCATATTCGGCTTATAACCTGACTGTCGGTAGAAAAAAATCTACCGTGACGAAAAAAGGAAAAAAAAGGGCGGATGACTATCACAGCAACGCAAGTATGGCGGTGTGGACACTTGACATAGATTTGAATCTGATTTCGCAAAATGTGGAAGGCTTAAAGCTTGGCGAAAAATGGTCGTCAAGGAAGCAGCTGGCTGACAAATCACCATTTATATCTTTAATTCCGATACAAGTTGCAAAAATGCTTTTGGCGGTTGTTTCACAATTGAATGAACGACAGGAATACGGCATGGGCGCTTATGTAAGCTCACGAAACATGATTGTGAAAAGAGGAGGGGAAAACTATATGTGCGCCTGTTCAATATTAACGCCCTGCCGGTCGGATAAAATGAAGCCTGCCCTTTTACTGACGGCGGAGTTAATGGCAAAGCGGGAAAAAGCGTCCTACGCGGAAATATCTTATGATTTTACACCGAGAGAAGAGGAGATAACCGCTTTGGTTGCGCAAGGATATAAAAATAGTGAAATCGCGGAAAAACTTTTCATCATGGCTGAAACGGTGAAAGGCCATTTAAAATCAGTTTATCGCAAAACAGGGGTGAGAAACCGGGGGGGATTGATATCAAAGCTGTTCATATCACGCCGTGAATAGTGGCGCGGCCACGGCGAATAGCGCCGCCGCCTTGGCGAGCCTATCTTTGTAAACAAGTGGCGATGGGTGAAGACGTTCTGTTAAAAGTGAAATAGTGGCGCGGCCACGGCGAATAGCGCTGCCGCCTTGGCGAGCCTATCTTTGTAAACAAGTGGCGATGGGTGAAGGCGTTCTGTTGAAAGTGAAATAGTGGCGTGAACCGCTCGGCCAGGGTGGTATTTTGGTGGGCCCACCAGGACTTGAACCTGGAACCGCCCGGTTATGAGCCGGAAGCTCTAGCCAGTTGAGCTATGGGCCCC
>CAYNDB010000166.1:0-3917 GCA_964395915.1 uncultured Nitrospinota bacterium
CAGCTTATCTTGGATACGGCGTTATACGCAAGATCAATCGCTCCCCGCACATTTTCCCCTGCCGCTGTGACGCCAAGGACGCGTCCGCCGGAAGTCAGCGTTTCACCGTTTTCCCCAAGCTTCGTTCCTGCGTGGAATACCACCACGCCGTCCAGACTGTTTGCGTCATCGATGCCCTCGATCACTTTTCCTTTTTCGTATGAGCCGGGATAACCTTCCGAAGCCATCACAATGCAAACCGTCGCCTTATCGGACCATTCTATTTCCACATCTGTCACATCACCTCTGGCGCAGGCTTGAAGTATGGGAACTATGTCACTTTCCATTCGCATTAATATCGGCTGGCACTCAGGATCTCCAAAACGGCAGTTGAATTCCAGAACTTTTGGCCCTGATTCGGTAATCATGAGCCCCGCGTAAAGAATCCCTTTATACGGTCTTCCATCCTTTGCCATGGCGGAAAGAGTTGTTTTCATAACGTTTTCCTCCACCCATTTGGCAAGTTTGGGTGTGACAACAGGCGCAGGGGAATACGCCCCCATTCCGCCGGTGTTAGGCCCGGTATCTCCTTCGCCGATAGGCTTGTGGTCTTGCGACGACGGCATCATGAGAAGCCGCTCCCCATCGCAAAAAGCAAGGATTGACGCTTCCTCACCTTCAAGCATTTCCTCAATCACCACCGTACCACCGGCGTCTCCAAAGGCGCGGTCCAGCATCATGCTTTTTACAGCCGCTTTTGCTTTTTCTTTCGAATCACACACCACCACCCCTTTGCCAGCCGCCAGCCCGTCCGCCTTGATAACAACTTTATCACCGAATCTTTCTATGGCGTCTATGGCCGAATCGAGGTTTGAATGTGTTTCATAGGCGGCTGTTGGCACGTTTGCCGCGGTGAGAATGCCTTTCATAAAAGCCTTCGACCCTTCCAGTAGCGCCGCGTCTTTACTAGGGCCAAACACTTCAAGCCCGGCGTCGACAAATAAATCCACTATTCCGAGCGACAGCGGATCTTCCGGCCCTACAACCGTAAGGTCGATATTGTTCTCTTTTGCAAACCGGAGCAAGCTTTCGATATCCGCGGCGTTTATATCTACGTTTGTCGCGATAGACGCCGTACCTGCGTTGCCGGGAGCGCAATACACCTCGCGAACCTGCGGGCTTTGCGATATTTTCCATGTCAGGGCGTGCTCCCGTCCGCCGCAGCCTATTACCAGAACTTTTAAGTTACCCAAGGTTTATCATTTCCTCATTTTCAGTTGAATAAACTAAAATTTCTCAGCTTCTTCCATCAACGCTTCCAGCATTTCATTTTCCGGTATTTTGCGAATTATTTCACCTTTACGGAATATCAGCCCTTCACCGTTTCCTCCGCCAGCCATGCCGATATCCGCTTCCCGCGCTTCTCCCGGCCCGTTCACCACACAGCCCATCACAGCCACTTTTATCGGTTTTTTCATTTTGCTCAACCGCTCTTCCACTTTCGTGGCCAGCGATATGAGGTCAAGCTCGCAACGGCTGCAGGTGGGGCAGGAGATAAGCTCCGGCCCCGCGTTTCGTAACCTGAGAGATTTTAATATTTCGAACGCGACCTTTACCTCCTCCACCGGATCGTCTGTAAGCGACACCCGGACAGTATCTCCTATCCCGTCAAAAAGCAGGACGCCAAGCCCAACGGCAGACTTTATAGTTCCCGCCCAGCGCGTTCCCGCTTCCGACACGCCAATATGAAAAGGATAATCCACTTTGTCCGCCAACAGCCTGTATGCGTTAACCGTAAGCGGAACATTTGAAGCCTTTAGCGATACCTTGATTTCGGTAAAGTTCAAGTCTTCCAGCATTTTTATATGACCCATGGCCGAGTCCACCATAGCGGTCGCCGTAGGTCCGCCATATTTCAGCAAAATTTCTTTAGACAACGAACCAGCGTTCACGCCGACCCTTATCGGGACACCATGCTCCGAAGCGGCCTTGGTAATTTCTTCAACTTTCCAGCGCGCTCCGATATTTCCCGGATTGAGACGAAGCCCATCCGCTCCCTGTTCGATGGAAGTAAGCGCGAGGCGGTAGTTGAAATGAATATCGGCTATAAGCGGTATGCAGATTCCTTCTTTTATAGCGGAGATAGATTTTGCGGCTGTCTCGTCCTGAACGCCAACGCGCACAATTTCGCATCCGGCTTCCATGAGCCTGCGTATTTGCGCGACGGTAGCTTCGACATCGCGTGTGTCGGTGTTTGTCATTGATTGAACCGAGACAGGCGCGCCGCCGCCGATTTTTACGCCGCCTAATGTTATCTCTCTTGTTTTCCGCATCTGGATATTCTAGATTACAGTAGGTTAAGTAACAACCTTAGAGAACCTTTACTAATGAATAACAACAAACCTTTTTTCTTTCAGACCAGAGCGGGCTTTATTGCTATTACACTGCTATATCTTGCTGGAAGCTTCGTTTCAGCCACTGAGGCTGCGAATATTGAGTCCGTAACCCCTGCCGTTGTCGATTTTGGCAGGCGGACTAAAATTAAGATAAAAGTGAGCGGCTGGGATAAAAACAGACGGCTCGTTATCAAACCTGGCGGGCTAGGCGCCATATCGCCAAAAACATCCGCGCCGCAGATATCACGTGAAGGTGTGAGCCAGGGCGGCAGCCGAAGGGCTACTATACGGGACAACATCCTTTACGTGGCGGACTGGTTTTCCGGCCTGCACATATATGACATCAGCGACCCGCGCAAGCTTCGGCATATTTCCAACTTTCATACGCAAGGCTCGTCCAAAGGCGTTGTGTTGAAGGGGGACTACGCATTTGTCGGCGACGACGATCATGGACTACAAATTCTTAACGTGAGCGACCCTGCTAATCCGCGCAAGATATCCGAAGTCGCCTCCACAGGATTGGCTTACACCATGAAAATTGTGGGAGACATCCTGTATCTCGCCGATCATCGCGGAGGGTTTCACATCATCGATATAAGCGATGTAAAATCGCCGAAAACCATTGGCGGGTTCGACACTCCGGGCAAGTCGTGGGGTATCGACGTGAAAGGAGCTTTTGCTTTTGTCGCCGACGACTCTTCGGGATTACTGGTGTTCGACGTGTCAAATCCCAAGAGCCCAACGCTTGCCGGTAAGTTTAACCCCGGAGGCGAAGCTGAGGATGTCGTGGTCGCAGGCGACCGCGCTTTCATAACGTTTTTCGATCTTGGGCTGTACATAGTCGATATCAGCGACCCGCGCAGACCGGTTGAGGTCGGTCATACGAAGATTCCTGGAAACGCGCGCGGTATAAGTATTGACGGGTCATATGCGTATGTCGCCGGGTTTGACTCCGGGCTTATTGTTGTCGACATCGCCGACATGACATCGCCTGAAATCGTGGGACAGTACGACACGAGAGGCTCTGCGTGGGGGGTAAACGTGAAGGATGGGTTCGCATATGTTCTCGACTGGTGGGGTGGGGTGATATCGCTTGATATTAGCGAGCCTTCCCATCCTTTGTTTGTGGACAGATATCATGCGCGTGGAACTATCGAACGCCTTGCCGCAAGCGGCAATTTTATATACACGGCAAGCGCTACAGGCGGCGTTCAGGTGTTCGATATCAATAATCCGTTGAACCCGATCTGGTCGACAGGTGTGGACGTTCCTGACGCGAAAGATATTTGGGTGGATGGAAATCGTGTTTACGTTGCGGCGGGGGAGGGCGGCGTTCAGATTATCGACATAACAGACCCTTTTTACTCAAAGCTTTTAGGCTCTATGGATACGCCGGGGGACGCATATATCGTGCGCGCTCGTGGTTCGCACGCATACATTGCCGATCGTCATGCAGGGTTGATAGTAGCTGATGTCCGCGATCCATTGCATATGAATGAACTTAAGCGTTACCGATACGACATCAACGATTTATCGGTTGAC
>CAYNDB010000167.1:0-3908 GCA_964395915.1 uncultured Nitrospinota bacterium
TGCGGCGTATCCCAGTTTTCGTCAACGGTGTAACGGTGGAAACCGCCGCCGATATGGTCGTAAATACCTCCCTCGGCCATTTTATCCAGAGTAAACCTGACCATATCAAGATCAGGTTTTGAACTTTCATCATACTCAAGTATGAACTGCAGGTTTGTCTCGTTCGGAAATTTGGGGCTTTGACCAAATCCACCTGTCTCCTTGTTGAATATATTTCTCAAGTCATCAAGAGCCTTCTCTGCGATTTTGTAATCAAGGTCTCCGGATGGTTTCATTGAGTTAAGTGTTTTAAAAGCTTTCTTGACCGTTGCGGAGTTTTTCGATATCGATTCTCGGTTCTCCTTATAGATGGCGGCGATTTTTGGCCCCAGAGAAAGCAAGCCGGGAAGCCTGCCGTTATCGTGCGGCGGGAAAAATGTCCCTCCAAAAAATGGTGTTCCGTCAGAAGCCGCGAAAATACTCATCGGCCATCCTCCGGAGCCTACCGTCATCTGCAGGTATGACATGTATAGTTGATCGATATCCGGCATTTCCTGACGGTCGACCTTGATATTGACAAACAGCTCGTTCATCATTTTCCCTACTTCTTCGTTCATGAAAGTCTCTTCGTTCATGACATGACACCAATGGCAGGAAAAATAGCCGATCGAGATGAACAGAGGCTTGTTCTCCCTCCGCGCCTTTTCAAACGCTTCGGGGCCCCATTCATACCAGTCTATGGGGTTGTCCTTATGCAGACGCAAATAAAGGCTGCGCGCCTTGGCCATTCTGTTTTCTTTAGCGATCACGTCGGGTAAATTGGGGAATAAAATAGAGAACATTATCGCCAACGCTAAGAATCGTTTCATTGCTATTCTCCAATGTTAAAGATTCTGGCCGCGTTGCCGCCAAGAATTTTTTCACGGTCTTCCTTCTTTATTCTCAACGAGTGTAACGCTTTTCGTTGTTCACTTAAAATATGTGTTCTGTAGCCCGCTTTATCGTTTAGCATGCTATCGGTTCCAAACAAAACCTTTTCCGCCCCATATACCTCTATCGTTCGTTTGAAAATGTCCTTCAAGGGAGGAACTTTTGGCATATAAAGCCGCCAGTTGTTTGTTCCAGACGTGTCCACATGTATATTCTGCGCATGGAAGCCCAGAAGTAAAAGCTCACGGAAGTAGCCAGCCCCAAAATGAGCGATTATAAACCTAGTGTCCGGGAAAAGCCTGGACGGAAGGTAAAGGTCCATCGGGTTCGTGTATCTATAGTCGGCCACAGGGGCAAACGTTATGCCGAAATGGAAAAGAATCGGGACGTTTAGCTCGGCGGCCGCTTCATACAGGGGGAACATCTTTTTATCAGCGGCCGATACCTGCTGTATGGAAGGATAGAGCTTTAACCCGCGGAACCCGCCGGATTTGACTCGTTTGCGAAAATTTTTTACAGCGGCTTTGGTTGTCGGATCATCGAGATAAACATAAGCGGAAAACCTTTCGGGGTGGAGGCTGACAAACTCGTCAAGCTCATCGAGCGCTCCGCTAATAGGAAGAAATATCGCATGATCCACACCGTTGCGGTCAAGCTCGGATAACCATTTCTTTGCAAGGCTTTCCACGCTCGCTTTTTTAAGAAACTCGACAAACTCAGCGGTTATCACCCTGTGGCTTTTCTTTAAAACCTTTTTCCCTATTCCGGGATGAATACGGTCAAACCGTTTTATCATCCGCTCGATCATCTGGAAAGTGACCAGATGAGTATGTGAATCTATTAACATGAGATTGATGATATCAGATGGACGATTTCTCTAGGGTCAAAATGCGACTTTTATTTTCTTCTAAAATGAATAAAAAAACGGCGAATAAAAGTAGTGTAAACTTAGCAATTTAGTTGTCCTGGAAAATCAGAAAAGCCGTTGTGATGATGGACAAATCAGTCTTCATGACGAGGCGGCAGACAAAAATGTCTGATACATGTTTGCAGGATAGAGCAAATACATTGTAATATTAGGTTTGAATAAAGCGCTGACAAATTGGCCTGATAATTGCTGAGTTATTATCTCGACAGTTTGAACACTTTTTATTGAAGAAAGTTTACAGGGGAGTTTAAATAAAAGAATGAATATGGACGCAAATTTTGGATATAGCGACATCGTGATGGATCACTTCACGAATCCGCGCAATGTTCTTTCAATACCGGAGGAGGAATACGGCCCCAGCGGTATCGGAATGGTTGGCAATCCCACTTGCGGGGATATGATGAAAATCTGGATCAAGGTTGATGAAAACGAAAAGATTACAGATTTGAAATGGAAAACTTTCGGTTGCGCTTCCGCTATCGGCTCCACGTCGATGATGTCCGAGATGGTGACCGAAGAAGGCGGTATGAGTGTGGATGACGCGCTAAACCTGAAACCGGAAGATATCATGAACCGGTTGGGCGGGTTGCCGTCTATAAAAATTCACTGTTCGGTATTGGGCGACAAGGCTCTTCGCGCCGCCATCCATGACTATTTTCAAAAAACCGGGCAAGGCGACAGGGTGGATGTCGTTGAGGCTGTAACAATCTGCGAATGTGTGAATGTCACCGACCACGAAATAGAAGAGCAGGTATTGGAAGGTGTTCCTGATTTTGAAACATTGCAGGAGCGAACAAAAATTTCTACAGGTTGCGGAAAGTGTCGCCCGAAGGCTACAGAGCTTTTTGAGCATTACCGCGCAAAATATTTCGGTTAATTTATATGGCCATATTAAATGTCGCCCAGATGGGGCGGCCTGTGTTGCGTGACAAGGCAGAACCTATTCCTGTCGATTACATAACGTCTGAAACAGTCCAACGTTTCATCGACGATATGATAACCACGATGCGTGAATACTCGGGCGTAGGTCTTGCGGCGCCGCAGGTTCATGAGTCCGCCCAGATAATTACGCTGGAGGCCGAAGGAAACCCACGCTATCCTGAAATGCCCGGGATACCGCTCACCGTCCTTATAAACCCTAAAATAACAAGCTTCTCTGATGAAATGGAGGAGGATTGGGAAGGGTGTCTTAGCCTTACCGACCTGTGGGGAAAGGTAAAACGGGCTACATCAATCACAGTTTCCGGCTTTGACAGGAACGGTGAGCCGCTCAGCATCGATGCGGAAGATTTTTATGCTCGTGTATTGCAACATGAAATCGACCATCTTTATGGGAAACTGTTTATCGACAGGATGACCGACCTGAAATCGCTTTCCTTCGGTAAAGAGCGAATGAGATTTGCTACCGCCGCCGACACGGAAGAAGCGGAAGCCATCTAGGCCTCTTTCTTTTCATTAATCGCAGATCATAGGCGAGTCCCCTTAAGGATTGTATTTCCCGATAAATACGCTAAAGATTAATTTATTTAGATAAATCAGGATAATGCCGTCGTTCCGCATATCATTTGGGCCTATATTATCCGCAAGGCATCGTATAGCAGGTAGTGAGCCAGTTCTTTACATTTTATTTGCGTGGCTGTAAACTTAACGCTTTTATCTAGAAAGATATATGAACTTACCAGACATGCAAGGGCATTTCGGGCAGTTTGGCGGCCGATATGTTATCGAAACATTGATGCCGGCTCTTGAACAGCTCGAAAAGGAGTTCGACAAGGCCTTCAACGATAAAAAGTTTCACAAACAACTGAAGCGCTACGGCTCCACATACATCGGCAGGCCGACCCCGCTTTATTTTGCCGAACGGCTTACAAAGCATTGCGGCGGAGCCAGAATATATTTTAAAAGGGAAGACCTCAACCACACCGGATCGCACAAGATAAATAACACCATCGGCCAGGCTTTGCTCACGCTCCGGATGAAAAAGAAACGCATAATTGCGGAAACCGGCGCAGGGCAGCATGGTGTGGCCGCCGCCACGGCCGCCGCTCTTTTCGATCTCAAATGCGATGTA
>CAYNDB010000168.1:0-3790 GCA_964395915.1 uncultured Nitrospinota bacterium
ACATACATGTCCATCTGCGGGAGCCGGGGCATGAGTATAAGGAGACGATAGAGACCGGATCGCAATCAGCGGCGGCTGGCGGGTTTACATCCATAGCCTGCATGGCGAACACATACCCGGTCAACGACAACGCTTCTGTAACGGAGCGGATAATCGATATTGCAAGACGGCAGGCGGTTGTGAACATATACGTCATTGGCGCGGTGACAAAAGGGCTTGCTGGCAAGGAGCTTGCCGACATTGGGGAGATGGCGGAAAAAGGTATCGTGGCGCTGTCGGACGACGGCAAGTGCGTTATGGACGCAGGGTTGATGCGAAGCGCCATGGAATACGCCTCCATGTTCAACCTTCCGATAATAGAACACGCCGAGGATTGCAATTTGGCGAGAAATGGCGTGATGAACGAAGGCGCGGTCTCTTCCGCGCTTGGGCTTGCAGGCCAGCCCAAAGCCACGGAAGACGCCATCGTGGCAAGAGATATCGCCCTGGCGGAATATCTCGGCACACACATACATATCGCCCATGTATCGTCAGCCAATTCAGTCGCGCTCATTCGTGAGGCGAAAAAGCGGGGCGTTAACATAACCGCTGAAGTGACGCCACACCATTTTACTATTACAGACGAAACCTGCTTGGGCTATAACACAAACGCTAAAATGGCCCCTCCTTTAAGAGAGCAAGCCGACGTGGCGAAGCTGAGGGCTGGGCTGAAAAACGGCTCTATCGACTGCATAGCCACAGATCACGCGCCGCATGACGTATCTGAAAAAGAGGTGGAGTTCGATCATGCGGCGTTCGGGATAGTGGGGCTGGAGACGGCAATACCATTAAGCCTTGCGCTGGTTAGAGACAATGTTTTAACGCCTTCAAAGCTTATCGAGACCATGACCGTCAATCCCGCTAAAATTATTGGAGTCGACCGTGGTACTTTGTCGGCAGGCGCGGTTGCCGATGTTACGATTATCGATCCTGACTCTGAATGGACTGTAGATCCTGCCAAATTCAAAACCAAAGGGGAAAATACACCTTTCGCGGGGATGCGCGTTCAAGGAAAAGCGAATATGACAATGGTTAAAGGCAAAGTGGTTTACGAAGAAAAATCATGAGGAGACGATAATGTCCGTTGTAGGAAGCGAAAGTAAAAAGCATTTCAATATAAAGGAAGTGGAGGAGTTCCGCGAAGACGCTTTCACGCGGGTATCTCTTTTCGATACAGGTGATCTGCGGTTCAACATGTATTGCATAATACCGGGGCAGGAAAACTCGCTTCATAAACATCCCGGCTCGGATGAGATTCTCTACTTCACGCAAGGGACTGGCGAGTGTGTTATTGGCGATGAAACATATCAGGTGAAACCGGGCGACGTTGTTCTCTGTCCGAAAGACGCTCCCCATTCGATACGCAACACCGGCGACTCGGAAAACATGGTGTGCGTATTGGCTCAGGCCCCGCTACCATGCGAGCACGTCTACGTGAAATGAAGAAAGAGAATCGAGTTTAACCATGACCGCTTGTTACCTTGTTATGTGCGACGGGCGCGTGTTTAAAGGAAAACCTTTGGGCGCCACAGGGGAGACTTCCGGCGAAGTTGTGTTCAACACTTCGATCGCCGGATATCAGGAAATCCTCACCGACCCTTCATACAAGGGGCAGATCATAACAATGACCAATCCACTCATAGGGAACTATGGCGTGAACGACGAGGATGTGGAGTCACGGTCGATATTCGCCGAAGGGTTCATCGTAAAAGAGGAAAGCGCGATAGCTTCCAACTGGCGGAAAAACGGTTCGCTTGGAGATTACCTTCGCGAAAAGAATATCGTCGGAATACAGGGGATAGACACGCGGGCGCTTACAAGGCATATACGTAAACATGGCGCCATGCCGGGCATCATAAGCTCCGTTTCGGACGACGTCGAAGACCTTAAATCACGCGCGGCAAAACTTTCCGGCACAGATGGTGTCGACCTTGTGGCGGAAGTGACGTGCGAAAGCGCATACAAGTGGAACGAGGGATTGTGGGAGCTTGGAGCAGGGTTCAAACCCGCCGATGAAAAACCTAAGTTCAAGGTAGTGGCGCTCGACCTTGGTATCAAGAGGAACATAGCGCGACATCTTGTTAATATCGGATGCGAGGTTGACGTGGTTCCGGCCGGGGCTTCCGCGGAAGAAATATTGTCCAAGGAACCAGACGGGATTTTTTTGAGCAACGGCCCGGGCGACCCTGCCGCAGCGCCATACGTAGCAGAGACAATCGCCAAGCTTGTCGGACAAAAACCGATTTTCGGTATCTGCCTTGGGCATCAGATGTTGTCGCTGGCGCTCGGCGCGAAGACGTATAAGCTCAAGTTCGGGCATCACGGCGGCAACCAACCTGTGATGGATCTTGAGACCGGCAAGGTGGAGATCACCGCGCAAAACCATAACTACACTGTCGATACCGATACGTTGCCCGACCATGTTGAAGTAACACACATAAACCTGAACGATAAAACGGTTGAAGGAATAAAGTCGGACAAGATGAAACTTTTCTCCGTGCAGTATCATCCGGAGGCGTCCCCGGGCCCGCATGAAGCGGAGTATTTGTTCAGCAGGTTTGCTGAGTTGATGGGGAAAAGTAAATGATGGCTAACCTCACAAAGCTTGCCCGAAAACTGCGCAAACATCAAACCGAAGCTGAAAAACGACTGTGGAGCCGCTTGAGGGCAGAACAGATTGAGGGCTATAAGTTCCGACGGCAACAGCCATATGGAAAGTATATTCTGGACTTCGTATGCTTGGAGATTTCCTTGGTCATCGAAGTGGATGGCGCACAACATGGGATGGATGAAGGGAAAAATAAAGACACAATCAGGGACGAGTGGTTAAAAGAAAACGGTTGTACTATTTTGCGGTTTTCAAACCATGATGTTTTGAAAAATATTACGGGAGTCATGGAGAAAATTCGGAAAATGTGCGGGCAGAAATGATCTATTCGTTAATTACACACCCTCCCCTTAATCCCCTCCCCTCAAGGGAGGGGAGATTCCCAGTTTCCTCCCCATCGAGGGGGGAGGTCAGGTGGGGGCGCAAAGTAAATTTCCTAACCTTGGGCAGGCTATAACTTATGGCAATACCAGATTTTCAAACTGTAATGCTTCCAGCCCTAAAGCTTTTCCGTGATGGGAATGAACTCTCCGTAAGAGAAACGCGTGAGTTTTTAGCTAAGGAATTCCAATTGACAGAGGAAGATATAAAAGAAACTTACCCGACTAGTGGTGGACACGTTTTCCATAATCGTGTTGCGTGGTCTATTGTTTATTTGAAAAGAGCAGGGCTTGTAGAATCACCAAAACGCGGTCCATACAAGATCACACAAAAAGGTAAAACTGTTTTAAAAGGAAAACCGAAATTAATTAATATCAAATTTTTAAAAAGTATATCACCGGATGCTTTCAAACCGGCCAAGCGAAAAGAAGTCTCGAGGAAAGTCGAAAATGAACTTACACCTCCCCAAGAGCGAATTGAAGACGGATATTTAAAATTAAGACAAGAGCTTGCCAATGAATTACTGGAAATTATAAAAAGCATGGCTCCAGATTTTTTTGAAAAGCTCGTTGTCGAGCTACTTCTCAAAATGGGATACGGGGGTTCTAGAGAGGATGCAGGAAAAGCCATTGGGAAAGCAGGAGACGAAGGAATAGATGGAATTATCAAAGAAGATAAGCTTGGTTTGGATGTTATTTATATTCAGGCTAAAAGATGGAAAAACGACATTTTTAGATGCTACCGAAAAATACAATCCATTTG
>CAYNDB010000169.1:0-3779 GCA_964395915.1 uncultured Nitrospinota bacterium
CTTGCATGTGTTAGGCGCGCCGCCAGCGTTCGTTCTGAGCCAGGATCAAACTCTCCAGTTTAAATCCTGTATTCAAAATCAACACCTTAAGGCCTCACGGCTTTAAGGCGCCTTATATAAAAATTAACGTCCGTTTCTGATATTAACCAAAAACGGTTAGCCCGCGTTTTATCACGTAAAACGCGCTCCCACAATTTCAAAGAACCAACTGCCAACTTCTAAATAACAAAGCGGCAAGAGAGAAAGTGTAGTGGACAATCGAAGCTAAGTCAATAGACTAAATCAATTATTTTCACATTTCTTAAAAACCATTTTCCCTGGAACATATCCAGGTGGCTTCAAGAGCTTCCATAGCTTGTCCAAACCACTATTCCCACCTTATTAATATAGTATGCATCTCCTGTTTTGGGGAGTCAATCTATTAGGAATATACATTTATTTTTCGTATACCTTCTTTCCGGATGGCATAGAATGGCCGCGTATGCATAACAAAAACCTCCCAAAACCTGTCACCGACTTTTACTCGATATTGAAAATACCCCCGGAGGCCTCTGAAACCGAAATTAAAAAAGCGTTCAGAGAAATGGCAAAACGATATCACCCAGACCTGGGTGGCAACGACTCAACACCAAGGTTTATCCTGGCGAAGGAGGCGCACGATACCCTGACCAACAGTGAAAAGAAATTGGCTTATGACAGAAAGCTTCTTAAAAAATCCGCCGCCATGGCGAAAGTAAAACACGATCTATCGTTTGTAAGCGAATACCTGAAGAAAAAAAGGGCAGCAAGACCATGTACGAGTTATACGCCGCAACTCAAAGTAACCATAGCCGCAAACCAATGCCTCTCGTGCCGCGGTTACGGTGTCCGCAGAGACCAGTTTAATATGCTGAAAACCTGTAAACTGTGCGGGGGCAAAGGGAGGCGGAAGCGCGGCCTATTTTAAGCCTTCACGCCGCCGCCTTACCCGCTTCTTTTATACCTGGCCAAACCCTCCATCGGCCACAATTTCCGCGCCGACAACATATGATGACGCAGAGGAGCCAAGGAACAGCGCAACCTGCGCCATTTCATCAGCCGAGCCGAACCGTTTCAACGGAACCTGCGCGCTTATATCTTTAGCCATTCCCTCCAGCGCCTCTTCCGGCAGTCCCAGCTTGCCATATATCGGTGTTTCAACTGGCCCCGGGCTTAATACATTTACTCGTATTCCCTTTCCAACAAGCTCTGTTGAAAGAGTCCTTGCCATCGAACGCAAGGCGGCTTTTGTGGCGCTGTAAACAGACGAGGCGGCCATACCTTTACTGTTCAGAACCGACGAAACCAAAATGATCGACGCGTTGTCGTTCAGATGAGGCAGGGCCTTTTGCACTGTAAAATAGGCGCCTTTAAAGTTTATATCTGAAACCTCGTCGAAAACCTCTTCAGTCATATTTTCTATCGGCACGAATCTCGCGATTCCAGCGTTTACTACGAGAACGTCTATTTTCCCGAAACGCTCGCCGGTTTGCGTAAACAGGGTTTCAAGATCATCCAGCTTGGACACGTCCGCCTGAACCGCCAATGTCCCGTCTCCGATCTGGCCTACAACTTCGGCCAGTGATTTAGCGTTCCGTCCGCAAATAGCCACCGACGCTCCCTGATTTGCAAACTCCTTTGCTATGGCAAGCCCGATACCGCTGTTCCCGCCTGTAATAACCGCCACCTTGTTTTTCAACTTCATCTGAATTCTCCTGTTTGATTAAATATAATAAAAAAGGTCAGCGTAATGACCTAAAATATAGTCAGCGCATTTCTATCCTCACCATGCATATGGAGTCACTAAGTAAGGGTTAGAACTTCGCTAATCTGAATAACCGGTTCAACGTTAGTATAGTTGGGAATATCTCCCTGAAGCTCTTCAGCATGAGGCATAAAAGCTTCATAAAAAGCTTCCACCGAATCAAAAAGCAGGTTCGCAACGACAACATATGGCGCTTTCGAATCTGGAGGGCCCCCATTGATACCACGCTCGACAATAAATTCTTTGAGAGCCGATCCGTGCCTTTCCTTGGACAACGGGACATGCGTGTTCAGGTAATAATCGAGGTCGAACTTGCCACCATCTTTATTCGGATAAAAAATGCTCACTTTGACCACAGGCCTTCTCCTTTTCTGTTAAGAACACGCCTTAGAAGGCTTCATCGATTTAATCTCGTTTATCAATACGTTTACCTGACTCCTGATAACACTTTTGTCCTGAAGGGTGTTGCCGACAAGGATCACGCCCTGAACAGTGGTAAATATGTGCAACGCGTCTTTTTTCGCCTTTGCGCCTCTCCCCATGCTCTTGAACTCTTTTTCAAGCCAGCTCAACGTCACCTTGAATATCCCGCCAACTTCGTTCAGCATGGCCGTATCCAGCTTGGCGATTTCGTATGAAAGACCGCCGGTCGGACATCCGTGGGCCGCAAGCGCCTCGCAATCGCCGATTATATATTTCAGAAAACCTATTATTCGTTGCGCCGGATCGTCCGACAACCGCTTCCATTCCTCAATTTTGGATCGGATCAATTCTTTCTGGGATTCGATAACCGCTCTCCCAAGCTCTTCCTTGGTTTTGAAATAGTAGTAAAAATTGCCTTTGCGCACGTTTGCCGCCTCCGCCACATCAGCCAGAGTCGTACGCTCAAATCCGTGTTTATGCGCAAGCTCCACAGCTTTTTCCACTATTCGCTCTTTTGTAAGCTCGCCTTTGGTTTTTCCAGCCATCTCTTTATCTCGTTCAGCGGTATATGGTTCCGCTCTCCCGCATTAAATAGTCAGTTAACTGACCTAATAATGACAGACAGCGTTAACGCTGTCAATATAAATATTTCATGGTTTACCTGTTAATATTTACAGGGGGAAAACTATGACCTGTAAAAAAGATAACCGCGCGATATGGGGCTGGGCGTTGTACGATTTCGCCAACACCATTTTCTCCATGAATATTATCTCCCGCTATTTCCCGCTGTGGGTGACAAAAGAACATGGCGCGCCGGACATATATTATTCAGCGACGCTATCGATATCGATGCTGCTAGTCGCCGTCAGCATTCCTCTACTTGGGGCGATTTCCGACCAGACCGGCAGACGTATCAAACCGCTTATCGCCATAACCATAGGCTCCGTCCTCGCCACCGCCGCCATCGGCTGGGCGGACTCGCTTATGACCGGGCTTATCCTGTTCGTAGCGGCGAACTATTTTTATCAGGCGGCTCTTGTGTTCTACGACGGCTTGCTTCCAATAGTGTCGCGTGGGACGACCGTGCCCAAAGTGGCGGGGCTTGGCGTTTCATTAGGCTACGTCGGCGCGATAGTGGGTCTGCTTGCCCTGATACCGATAGAAAAAGCGTACGGGACGTCTGCCGTATATCCGGTTACAGCGGTTCTCTTTCTCATCTTCTCGATACCATGCTTCATATTGGTTCGTGACAACTCGATATCAGCAAAGGCAAAGGTTGATGTGACACAAGCGTTTAGACGTGTTGGCGCCACATTCAAAGCGATAAAAGAGCACAGGAACCTTTTTATTTTCATGATCGCCAACCTGCTTATTCTCGACGGGCAGAACACGGTGATCGCTTTCATGTCTGTATACGCAAGCCAGGTGATCGGTCTTGAGGGCGGTCAGCTAAACCTGTTTTTAATCACCGCGACCTTGGGAGCCGTGGTGGGGGCGTTGCTCTGGGGCTTCGCGGCCAATAGATGGGGCGCGTTTAAAATGTATCAGGCTGTCTGCGGCTTGTGGCTTTTCA
>CAYNDB010000170.1:0-3764 GCA_964395915.1 uncultured Nitrospinota bacterium
GCAAAGTTTTGCCAGTTTCTGGATAAAAGTCGAAGTCGGCACAATTATCCCGACTTCACCCTGGATCGGCTCAATGATTACCGCGCACGTCTTTTTCGTAATACCTTTCTCCACAGCTGACAAATCTTCGAAAGGAACATGTTTCACTCCGGAAAGCATAGGCCCGAAATTTTCCTTGAACTTATCCTGGCCAGTCATCGACAATGCGCCCATCGTACGCCCATGAAACGAGCCTTTAAACGCAATGATATCGGTTCTCGATTTGTCGCCATATTTATCTATTGAATATCGCCGGGCCAGCTTTAAGGCCGCTTCGTTCGCCTCAGCGCCGCTATTGCAGAAAAAGACTTTCCCCTTATACATATGTTCGACCAGCGTTTGGGCAAGGAGAATTTGCGGCTCGGTGTAGTAAAGGTTCGACGCATGGCCAAGCGTCGCAATTTGTTTACGCACAGCCTTTATAACAGGAGGGAAATTGTGCCCCAGGTTCAACGTAGCAAGCCCCGACACAAAATCGAGATACTTGTTACCGTCCGAGTCCCAGACGTTAGTTTTCCTTCCCTTGACCAGCACGATCGGCTGATGGCTATAGTTAGGTGTGAGGTATTTTGTCGCTAAACCTATGATATCTTTGGTATTCATCCCATATCCTCGCTTATATAATTCTTTAACCCAGTCCTGTATGCGGGATCTGGATATAGTGGTGGCTAAGAAAAAAGTGGCAATTTATCACAAAACTCATTGAATTTCAATACCGAAAAGCATTAACTTTTTTTGATCCATTATGGCTGGATTAAAACAGGTGGAATAACATGTAATGATTTATAACATAAAAAACGAGGATACCAATGTTAAACTATTGTTATATCAGCGTTATTTTATCTATTGATAATCCCCGACCAATGTGAACCCAGCCCAGAAAGAAGGATGTGGGAAACGTCGCTTTATTGTCAATTGAGCTTTTCGCAAAGCGTCAGCTTTCCCACCATTCGGCAGGTTTCGGTAAAAATGTTTCACTAAAATAGCCGATGCCATGTCATCAACCCGCCATAAGGTCGACAATATCGATGACGCTCCGGAATACATGAAAGCGCGGGAGAGCCCCACGACCTCGTCTCCTTTCGACACTTTGCCAAGCCCTGTCTGGCATGCGGACAGTGTGACCAGATCAACTGGCAGGTTGAGAGCAAAAACCTCTTTCGCCTGCAATGTTCCGTCATTCTTGACATCAGCCGCCAGATACAAGGACGATTTAAGTGGAGCGGCCGGATCAAACTGTCCATGGGAGGCGATATGTATCATCTGATACCGTTCTCCCGTCCTTATTAACCGGCTCTCTGTAGCCTCCCCCCTTGTAAACACATCGACTTTTGGAAACACACGTTTTATTGATAACGCCTCAAGCTCGGAAAGCGGCAAATCTGTGTTGTAATTCCCAAGGTCGGGGTTTCCGAAGGCCAGTACGCTTGTCGTTTCAACCGTTTTGTGAGGTCTTCTGTTTTTAACGGCGCGTTCGTAAACAGACGCTGAAGGAACATAAAAGATAGGTTTTTTATCAATTAGATAGCCGCCTGATAATTGAATCGACGCAAAGCTAAGATAGTGCAGAACACCATGAGGGGCGATAGCGACTACTTTATATTTGGCAAGTTCATGCTTAACTGGGTCGATCAATATTTTACCCAGTTCTCTCCCCTTCTCCCCTATCGGCGCGGAGTCCTGGATAAGGCTTCGATAGCCGAGAACAAGCGCGGAAAGCTCCTTGCGTGAGACAGGAACCCTGGTAGCCTTGATCTTCCCTGAGCCGACAACGAAAATTACGACCTCCTTATCGGTCACTACGTATTCCAGCAAAACCATTTCGTCATCAATAACGGATAGAATGCGTTTTGCGTCAACAGGCTCTACCGTAACAAACGGAACGATATCCGGCTGTTGGGCTAAAAGCCTTTTGATAGTTCTTTTGAGCTTGTCGGCAAGCGTCCTTTGTCTTGCGGCAAGGTTTTTGTCAGACGCGTTTAGAGCGACAGCCTTATCGATCTCGGAAAGCTTTCGCTTAAGTTCGAGCACGGCTTCATATTCACGCTGAGAGCGTCCGTCTTTAAGCTTTATTTTCGTTCTTCCCAAAAGGTCAATAAAACTCCGCGCGCGTGATCTTTCCGCATACTGAAACGCGGCGTTGTTGGCTCCACTGTCGAGCAGAAGCAGGATAAGCTCCTCGTACAACTCCTGCTTATCCTCCAGGAATCCTTTTTTGAGCTCATCGGCCTTTATCTCCCCGCGCAGTTTTTCAACCACATCAACCGCTTTTTTATATTCCTCCACCGCGTCTTTACTTTTTCCTTTGGCTTTCAGCGCCCTGCCCGCCCCCCAAAGCGCGCGCCATGTTATCTCACGAATACCCGCCGCCATGGCATTGTTATAAGCTTTCTTGTATGTAGACAAAGCGCTATCCCACTTATTATCGGCCGCCATGGTTGCGGCAAGCTGAAGTCGCGCTTTTACTCCGTTTACCCTGTCACCTATTTTCTCTGTAATGCTCACCGCCTCCTTGGCCATACGCGTAGCTTCCGCTATTTTCCCCAGCTTCATGAGGCTGATGCTTATATTTCTCGCGTCGTACGCAACACCCCACTCGCTTTTAAGCTCTTCGTCTATGGCGTGGGCCTTGCGGAAATAATCCACCGATTTTGCAAGCTTGCCCATCTTCCTGTACGCAAGCCCGATATTGTTCAATGCGGACGCCTCGTCAAGCTTTGCCCCGGTTACGCGCGCGAGCTTAAGTGATTTTTCAAGGTTTAAAAGCGCCTTTCGATAATCGTTGAGTGTGATGTAAACAAGGCCAAGCGTGTTGAGACTCATGATTTTCACACTATCGGAGCCGATTGATTCAGCGGTCTTGATAGACCTTCTTATCCATGTAAAGGCGGGCTCATAAGCTCCGCGGTACCAGCTTATATTGGCAAGGTGAAACTGGGCCAGCGCCACCGCTTTATCATCCTTGTTAGCCACAGCCATTTCAAGCGCCTTATGGAATAGTCGCTCCGCATCGTCTAGGGCGCCTGCGTCCCCCTCCACCGCGCCAGCGTCTATAAGGCTGGCAACGGCCATCGTTTTGTCCCCGTTATCGTAAAAGATGTCGAACGCCTCTTTATACGCCGCGCGCGCTTTGTCGTACTGGTTCAAGCGAAGGTGGTATATACGTCCTATTCTAAGAAGCTCCCTTGCCGCGCTGGAATCGGCGCTCTCCTCCATTTTTATATCAAGCGCCGCCCTGTACGCCGCCAACGCTTTATCATATCGCGTGAATTTTTCCTCAGCGATACCCATTTTAGACAATGTCGAGGCGACCTTGTCCTTCAGCCCTTTCTCGCGATATATCCCTAGCGCCGCATTCATCGTTTCCACAGCCTGGTTAAAACGTTTAAGACGAGCTTGAATAACTCCGGTTAGAAGAAGTGAATCGGCCAGCTTCACTCTCTTTTTTTGCGCGCGGAATATCGCATTGAGATGATTCTGATATTTCAGGGAGGATTTATACTCGCCGCGATTGAACTCCGTTTCCGCCAGATAGTCGAGTAAAGTTTCATCATATTTTTTCACCCCGGCGGCATTGGTATATACCAACGCCTGCTCCAGCATGTCGGCGGCGCGGCCCCAATCCCGCTCATTAAACGCCGCGACCCCCGCCTTTATTCGGCTTATATAACTTTTGCGGGCGTATGCCGCCTTTTCCTTTTTTGAAAACCCGAAAGAGCCGGCGA
>CAYNDB010000171.1:0-3744 GCA_964395915.1 uncultured Nitrospinota bacterium
TATTTCCCCTGGGCGTCGTAGACCATGGCAAGATCGTTTACGCTCGATATCAGGTGGCGGTTGTCAGGCTCCAGCGTTTTCCCCAATATTGTGACAACACGTTTATATAATGGCTCTGCGTCAGCGTACCGGCCACGGGATTTATAGAACGCCGCGAGGAACTTGACGCTCATTACAAGACGGTTGTCCTCATCCCCAAATTTTTCCGCCGCTTTCAACGTGGCGATATACGCTTTCTCCGCATCGGCGGCTTTTGCAAGCTCCTGCGCTTTTAACGCTTCACTGAAAAGCTTGCTCCAATCCTCGTTATCCGTGGCGAAAGAGATCGCTGGCGAAAGGAACAGCGCTATTGCCAGCATGTAAACTCTTTTTTTGAACATAAAATCAATATCCCTTCAAATTTCTGAAACTTCCCTTAGCAGCCACGTCAGCATCGCTTGAACCGTCCTTTCCTGGTTGAAAACCCGCTTCCCGCCGAACTGGAAAACTTTCGTTTTGACATCGCCATTAACGCACAAGCCGATATAAACGAGCCCTACAGGTTTTTCTTTGGTTCCTCCCGTCGGGCCGGCCACTCCTGTGGATGACACTCCTATGTCCGCTCCCGATGTCTCGCACACACCTTTTGCCATTTCCGCCGCTGTCGCGGCCGATACGGAGCCGAACTTTTCAAGGGTCGATTCTCTCACACCAAGTCGCTTAACCTTCGACTCGTTACTGTATGTTACAAGCCCTTGCAGGAAATATTGTGACGCGCCTGTGACGGAAGTTATTTTCGAAGCGAAAAGCCCGCCAGTGCAGCTTTCCGCGCTGGCCAGCGTCAAGCCTTTCTTGGCAAATTTAGCGCCGATCACACCCTCGAGAGTATCATCATCGCGCCCATAATAGAATTGTCCTGATACTTTTATCAACTTTTTTGCGGCCTTATTGAGAACGGCCTTTGCTTTTGGCGCCGTCTCCCCTTTCACGGTGAGCCGTAGGTCTACCTGCCCGAAGTGAGGCAGGTAGGCAAGCTCGATCCCGTCGTCAACGCAACTGGCGTCGTCGATCATGGCAAGGAGTGTCGACTCGCCAACCCCTATCGTATGCAAAACAGTTCTTACGATAGTCTTCGAAGGAAACCGTTTTTTGATAAGTGGAACCACGTTTTTCTCTATAAGATTCTTCATCTCGTATGGCACACCCGGCAAAGCGAAAAGCATGCAACTGTCTTTCTCGATATAAAGTCCCGACGCCGTGCCCCATTTGTTCTGTAGAAGCGTAAAACATTCCGGATAATCCGCCTGCCCCACGTTGATAGGCGGCATCGGGATATTGAGTTTTTTAAAAAAGCGTTTAACCGCCGCCAAGGTTTTTTTGTCGCGGACAAGCCTTGTCCTGAAAGCTTTGACCAGCGCAGGCTTCGTCACATCATCCGGAGTCGGGCCGAGACCGCCTGTTATCAGGATAAGCTCATATTGTTTGACCGCCGAACGTATTTCCTTTACGAGAGCCTTCTCATCGTCGCGCATGGTGACAACCCTTTCAGGTGTCACTCCGTAAGGGTCGAGCGTTTTGGCGATCCAGGCGGCGTTGGTGTTGACCGTGTGGCCGGATGTGACTTCGTTACCTACGGAAATGATGATCGTTTTCATTGTCAGGTAAAAGGCAGCGTCATAAGCTCGAACGCTTCCTCAGGCTCCATTCTGTCGCCAGTCTCCACGCGCACAACGCCGAACCCAGCCCCTCTTGCCATTTCCATAAGCCGCATACGCTCATCGTCGGAAACACTTATGTCGTCACCCAGAAAATGTATCATCACCCGCGCGGGATCGCTGCCGCCGGACGGCTTTACAGAATCGAAAACATCTCTCCAATGACGGTCTCCACAGGCAAGCTTCCCGCGGAACGACGACCAGGCCGACACGCGCCCGTCGCCCAGAAGGATTTCAATATATACAAGCTCCATAACATATTAATTGTAGCCGACGTAACCTGCCTTAAGGTGTATATTTATATCAGGAACATTAAATTTTTTGGAGTATAAAGCATGCGCCATCAAATCAACAATATAATAGATTTGGTAAAAGATGTGTCGGATAAGCTCGATTTCGATACTCGCTACCCTGGCGAAAGAATGTTCGAACGGATTACTATATCGGACAAAATCATAAGGTTTAAAGCCATTGTGCAAATGGATGACGGCACGATGATGCTTTTCCAATGCTACCGTGTCCAGCATTCCGACTCTCTTGGCCCGTACAAGGGTGGAACGAGGCTTCACCCGACAGTGGACATGGAAGAAGTGAAAACCCTGGCCAGGCTGATGACTTTGAAAACGGCGCTTGTCGATGTCCCTTTCGGAGGCGGTAAAGGTGGCATAGTCGTCGATCCATCCGAGTTGTCGGAGTCTGAAACAGAAAGATTAATACGCAAATATACGCACAGAATTATAGACGATATTGGTCCGAACATAGATATACCGGCGCCGGACGTAAACTCCGGTGAGCGCGAAATGGCATGGATATACGACGAGTATCGAAAGTATAGGGAAGCGGCCAGAGGAGTTGTCACCGGCAAGCCTATTGAGCTTGGCGGCTCTATTGGCAGAAGGGGAGCCACAGGCAAGGGAGTGGTGGCGACCATGATAGAAGCCGCGAGAGATATTGGCCTTGAAAAACCGACCGTTACTATAGAAGGCTTTGGTAATGTGGGAATCTTTGCGGCAATGGAGCTTAATCACAAGGGGCTCAAAGTGGTTGCGGTTAAAGATACATCTGGAACTGTGGCTAATCCGGACGGGCTGGATGTTACGGCTCTTGTTGATTTCAAGGCTAAAAATAAAGGCGTAAAAGATTTCCCTGGTGGGGAGCCTGTCGATGATATCGTTTCATACCCTGCGGATGTTTATTTGCCATGCGCGCTGAGTCATAGCGTAAACATGGACAACGCCCATTCCGTGGCGGCAAAACTCATAGTGGAGGGAGCCAACGCCCCTGTCGATCTTGCGACCGAACCTATTTTAAAAAATAAGGGCATAATCATAGTTCCGGATATCCTGGCGAACGCAGGCGGCGTGATTGTTTCCTATTTTGAATGGGCGCAGAACCGTGAAGGGTTTTACTGGAGCGAACATCTCGTAGATGAACGCCTTCTGGACAGGCTTGCAAAGGCTTATGCCCGCGTAAAACTGTACTCCGATGAAAACGGTGTTTCTCTGCGTGAAGCGGCCTATTCAATCGCCATGGAAAAAGTGGCCCACGCAATGCATTCCCGCGGGGCGCAATAAGATAAAACTGTCCGGGTAGCCCGTCAGACTTGTGTATAATTCCACCATGACAAAAAAGACTGTAAACAAGGATGAAATGGAGATCACGGACGAGGATCTTGTGGAGCTTGCCATGCAAGCTATGAATGAAGCGTACGCTCCCTATTCAAATTTCAAGGTCGGAGCGGCTCTTGTGACAGATTCTTCCGACATATTTACCGGCGCAAACGTAGAAAACGCATCTTACGGCCTGACTATCTGCGCAGAGAGAGTGGCGGTTTTCAAGGCGGTTTCCGAAGGGCATAAAAAGATCACCAAAATTGCGATTGTTTCATCTTCAGGAGAGTTTACCTATCCATGCGGGGCGTGTCGCCAGGTATTAAACGAGTTTGGCGACAATACGGTTGTTATAACCGCAAACAATAGTGGAGAAATCACACGCATGACTCTGATAGACCTGTTGCCTCATTCCTTTGGCGGGGAAGCGCTGCGATAAT
>CAYNDB010000172.1:0-3522 GCA_964395915.1 uncultured Nitrospinota bacterium
GAGAAAAGATTGCGGCGTATGAGCGATTGCCTTTAATCTATCCCGTTCTTTGGGGGATGAGGCTTTTGATATTTAGGCTAAGAAACCGGGGGAGGCGGTGGCCTGGAACGATGGAAATAAACTTGTATTCACAACTTGAAAATAAAAATATAAACGCCGGAAAGCCGGATGGCGAAAGGCCGGTTTTACTGGTGGCGTCGATGCAAAGTTATGGCGCAATGATCGCCGGACTGGCAAAGGCGTTTAGCGAACATAAAATCAGATGCGTTGTTCTGGCTCCGGAAGCTTCATGCGACTGGGGTTGTTTTAAAAAATTGCCGGATAATGTGAGGCTTGAAACGCTGGAAAGCTATCTGGAGCATGGAGTCGCCAAACAATTTGAAGAAGACAAGGCGTTCGCTCAAAAACAATGGCCCTCTTGTGAAAAACAAATCGTAATAGATGGGCCACGGGCGCTAAAAGACGCGTTGGCCATCGCGCCGGAAGCTGTGCGGTATATTTTTACAGACGTGAATCCGCAGGCTCGCGCGTTTAAAAATATCGCTAACAAAGCCATGGAAACGATAAATCCAAAAGCTCTTGTTGTGACCCGTCTCAAACGGTTTACCGAAAACATATTTGCGCAATCGGCAAAGGAATCGCAAGTTCCGGTGATTCTTGCCAACCATGGACACATCGGCTCCGGGTGGGATCCGTTTTCGTTGGGTAGCCCCGATGTTATATGTGATTCCATACTGGCATGGAACGACGAGCAAAAGAAAACCTGGGTTTCGTTATATCCCGATCTTGATCTTGATAAAGTGGATGTTGTCGGAGGTGTTTTGTGGGATGGGCCGGTGCGGAAATATAATTCTGATAATGTTTCGGCGAAAAAAGAAGCGCGTAGAAGTTTAAATGAGGCTATAACGGCTTCCGGCCAGGAAGCGCTTGAAGACGACAAGCTGTATATTACGATCACCATCGATGAAGCTGTTAGTAGAGTTCTGCCGGAGGTGTTATCACAAATCGATAAAATAAATGGTGTGATCGCGTTGATAAAAACACGGCCACATGAAAGCCGGGCTGATTGGGCGAACATAGAAGCTTTTCGCAACGTTACTTTAATTTCCAAAGAAGTGAAGGTGAATCTGCATGATCTGCTTTTTGCTTCCGATATATGTGTGACGGCGCATTCCACTACGAATCTTGATTCACTCGCTGTCGGAACGCCTGTTATCACTTTAGAGATGGATGATAAAGCTCGTAGCGAAGAAAGGTATTTGCGCCTGGAACGGCATGGGCTGCCAGTGGTTACATGCTCAGAGGAATTGACAGCCATAGTTCAGGAGTGGGCGAATAACGATTTGATTAAAGAAAAGTGGCGCATGGGAGCTAAAGAAGCAGCGACGGCTTATCTGGCCAACTATCCTGCGGGCAACGCTGGCGAACGGATCGCCGGGATTGTTCAGTCTCTCGCCGGAAAAGAAGCGGCCTGAATATGCAGGCGATGATACTTGCCTCAGGTGTTGGGCGTCGGCTACAGCCATTTACCGATGACACGCCAAAGGCGCTGCTTCCAGTGGAAGGCGATAAGACGATATTGGATCTGTTGCTGCATGGAATAAGTGGTTGCGGGATCGAGGATGTGATTATTACAACAGGCCACCTGGCGAATAAGCTGGAAACCAGCGCGACCGAAAACTATCCTGATTTGAAATTAACGTTTGTGAAAAATGATTTGTACGATACAACGAACTATATCTATTCCATGTGGCTTGCCAGAAATTATATAAATGATGACTTGTTATTGATGCATGGAGATATGATTGTAGAGCATGGACTTCTAAAAGAATTATGTGGTCAACCGGATTCTGTTTTGGTCAACGATAGCATTACGCCACCTGAGAAAGATTTTAAAGCTGAGATCGAAAACGGGTATGTGACGAAAATCGGGGTAGACCTGAATAAAAACTCGGCTATATTTCTTGCGCCGGTCTATAGCGTTTCAAGGGAAGTGTTCACACGATGGATGGATGTTATAGACAGTTATGTTAAACGAGGCGAACTAAATTGTTATGCGGAAAACCCCTTGAATGAAATTTTAGGCGAGGAAATTATCAAACCATACTATTACAAAAATCGGCTTTGCATGGAGATAGATACACACAATGATCTTGAGCTTGCGCGTGAACTGCTTGCGGATGGAAATTAATATATGAAAACAACGTCTAAAAAAACAACCAGATTAAGGTCGATGCTTATCAACAAGGGAACCGACTTTTTGATGGAAGCCCATAACGGGCTTAGCGCAAAGATAGTTGAAGAAACCGGGTTCGGTGGCATATGGGGAAGCGGACTATGCATTTCCGCCGCGATGGGAGTCCGTGACAACAATGAGGCCACATGGACGCAGGTCCTTGAAGTGGTGGAGTTTATGAGCGATATAACATCCATTCCCATCCTGCTTGACGGTGACACCGGGTATGGTGACTTCAACACTGTGCGGCGCCTGGTGAAAAAGCTGGAGCAACGAAATATCGCGGGTGTTTGTATCGAGGACAAAGTTTTCCCTAAAACGAACAGTTTTATAGACGGCGCAAAGCAGGAAATGGCGTCTATAGATGAATTTTGCGGAAAAATAAAGGCCGCCAAAGATTCTCAGAATGACGACGATTTCTGCGTTGTGGCAAGGACGGAGGCTTTCGTGCTGGGATGGGGGATTTCCGAAGCGTTGAAACGGGCCGAAGCTTATCATATGGCCGGCGCCGACGCTATCCTTGTGCACAGCAAGAAATCACGACCGGACGAAATTATCGAATTCATGAAGAGGTGGGACAAAGATTGCCCCGTGGTCATAGTCCCAACAAAATATTACAGCGCACCAACAGAGCTATTCAGAGAAATCGGTATCAGCCTTGTTATTTGGGCTAATCACCTTTTAAGAAGCGCGACGCAATCGATCCAGCAAACCGCCAGGGCAATATATGTGGAGCAATCCCTCACAAGCGTTGAGGATAGCATTGTGCCTGTTTCTGAAATATTCAGGTTACAGGGAGCCGACGAGCTGCAACGCGCGGAGGAGATCTATCTGCCACAGAAAAGTAAAAGCGTAGCCGCCGTAATTTTAGCGGCCTCACGCGGTGACGAGCTTGGCGAGCTTACCAAAGATTATCCAAAAACAATGATTCAGGTAAGCGGCGAGCCACTTCTGCATCGGATGGTTGGCGTCTTAAATGAAATCGGCATCAAGGATATCACTGTCGTGAGGGGATATAAAAAGGAGATGGTCCATGCGCCAAACATCAACTTTGTGGACAACGACGAATACGCAACCACCAAGGAAGCTTATTCGCTCTACAAGGCGCTCGATACGATTACCGGAAATACGCTTATCACTTTTGGCGATATCCTTTACAAAAAATATATTCCGCGGAGTCTTCTTGAAGAAACAGGCGATATAGGAATCGTCGTAGACGCTAACTGGCGCAAAAATCGTGAGCGCGGGCGTTATGGAGACTATGTCTGTTGCGACCGGCCATATCA
>CAYNDB010000173.1:0-3338 GCA_964395915.1 uncultured Nitrospinota bacterium
CTGTGAGCTTTGCCGCAACGCCTTTTGCAAGGGTGGAAAATTTTTCTTTTTCGGTTAATACTTTTGGTGGAGAGGTGGGCAATATATCCGGAATCCACTCGCGCCAGTTAAACTTGCCAAGCCAGTTAACGGAGGTGGAAGCGGAATCGTCAGGCTCAACTTCTTTATCCAATCTTAGATTTTTAACAACAGCTTTCGCTACAGACAAGCTACGGATTATTTCATATTGGGTTTCGTAAAAGAAATAGATGTTTGTCCTTGCCTCAAGCGGATCAACAGAGACAACCTTCGGTTGCTCCGGCTCGATAAGCATAGTGGCGGAAGCGCGATATACAGGCTTCATCGAAAAAGCGGTTAATGCGCCGATAAGCACAGCTACGAAAGCGACAGCGATTATTTCCCACTTGTGACGTTTGAGAACGGCAAAATAGTCGGCAAGGTTGATTTCCTCTTCATCAAAATTATCAATGAAAACCGGTGTCATTTTATTTAACGCCGACTGCCCATGAATATTTTGCTTAGTTTCTTGTTTTTCCATATCTAAAATTTGACTGCCTTTTAATCAGACCCAAAGAGCGTCATAAGCCGCAAGCAACTTGGGAGTTTCATAACTCCACTCGAGTTTATCGACGATACGTTTCCTGCCAAATTCGCCCATACGTTTTCGGAGACCAGGATCATCTAATAGCTGAACTATTTTCATGGCAAAATCTGTTTCGTCATTATTCTTGGCATAAAGAGCCGCTTCCTGGGCGGAAAATCGCCCCTCCGTCAGATCGAACTGAACAATCGGTTTTCCAAGCGCCATGTATTCCATGATTTTGTTCATTGTGGATTTATCGTTCATATCGCAGACAGGGTCTGGGCATACGCACACATCGGCGGTGTTTAGCATTTCCAGCATCTCAGGGTCATGCACCCTTCCAGTAAAAGTAACATATTCATCTATATGAAGCTCTTTCGCATAGCGCTTCATTTTTTCAAGCTCCGTACCGCTCCCCATCAGCCCAAAGTGAATATCTTTGCGATTCATATCTTTGATTATGTAACTTGCGGCGCGCAACAGATAGTCAACGCCATCCTGTTTCCCCATCACGCCAATGTATCCCACAAGGTATTTACGTCCTTTTTTTAAAGATTCCACAGGCGTCGATATTCGCAATCTCTCAAAACTGGGGCCGCTTCGTACCACGAAAACTTTTTCAGGGCTCATTCCGCCGCGTTCGATCGCGATATTTTTGTACGAGTCGTTCGTCGCTATCGAAACATCCGCTGTTTTGAATGACCATTTTTCTAACAAAAGCATAAGCTTGTAAAAGAAACCTTTGCGATCAAACTTCGCTTCGTAAAGCTCAGGGTTGATGTCATGATGATCAAATAAAAATTTCTTGTCAAAAAATAGCTTATAAAAACCGCCTATCAGGAAAATGTTATCGGGTGGATTGCAGGCGTGTATCACATCGAAACCGGGGCCGAAAAGCATAACCCGCATCGTCAGCCATGATTGCCACAGGAACGCCATAGTGTATTCAACTATATAACCGATCACGCCACTGGCCTCGATAGGTAGTTTATATCGGTATATTGATATATTATCCACAACTTCATATCGCTTTTCATATCCTTCATCTGTCGGGCAGATGATGCATACTTGATATCCTGCGTCTCGTAATGTTGTAGCTTCCTGCCATACCCTGCGGTCAAATGGAGCGGGGAGGTTCTCAATTATAATAAGAACTCGCTTATCTTCCCCGACAGACCCCATTAATACGATAGCCCCACTCCGACTGTTTCATATTCGGCATTAGGTTAATTATAACCCGGTTTTCATTATTGCGCTTTAGTAAATGACACTTATTGGTAAGCGTCAAGCTGGGATGATACTGATTTAAGTTACTATATTTCAGTAGGTTTGACAGCTTAAGAAAGGAACTGCTTCAATGTTTATTTGCCCGCCAAGACAGGCTACCGCCATTTAGCTACACCTAGCCACTAAAGACAAAGCTTTCCTCAAATGTAAATTCCACAATTCAGACCTACAGGGGGGGGATAAAAGGCCTAATGTTCCAGCGAAAAATCACTCCACGCCAGAACGTCTTATAACAAATGGTGACTTGCCTTGAGCTGTACGCTCAACCTCGTCAACCTTCTCCACTTCAACCCGTATCGTACGGGGGATTTTCGTATACAACTCCTCGGTTATACTTTCCTCTTCTTCTTCATCAAAATCATCTGTCGCCACCACCAAGGCTCTCACACGATCACGGGATTCCTGAATCAACTGCATCCGCTTAATATTCAGCAAAGCTCCTGGAGCGTCCGGATCTAAACCCGGAGGACAAGTCCTGCAAGGAGGCTTGCTAGCGGCAAATATATGCGCGCCTTCAGGCGTTATTACGTAATCTCCACTTCTCCCCTCTATCCCCCAGAACGGACGTAGCCCAAAACGGACGTCCTCTATTTCTTCTTCGCCAACATTTTTCTGAAGACGAATGTAATCACCTGTTCTATATCGGACCAGCGGCATCGCCGTGTTCCACAAACTTGTGCCGATCACTTCGTATGCGTCGAAATTTTCCTCGGAGCGAGCATGTTTAAGCTCTACATGTGAGTAGCCAGGGAGAAAATAGTATTCCCCCTCATTAAAACTGTATGAGAAGGCAACACGTTCTCCATGCCCGTATTGGTCTATAAGCTCACAATCAAAAAGCTCTTTTGCCATCGCTCTGGTTTGTGAGGACAAAACCTCGGCTGATGTGATAACCAGCGGAATACTTACCTTGGCGCCACTCATCTCTACCAAATCACATAAACTTTCAAGAGGAGTGACATAAGCCATAAGGACATCCGGCTTGAATTTATTTATCGTGTCTATATATGCGTCTGCTGTTTCATGTGTGAGATGACTTGAAGATAGTATCAGCCGCCTGCCGCCATCCGCTAATTTCCAGAACGGTGGGGCCATATCTGAAGGGTCTTTTACATGAGTATTTCTCATGTCGGCAATTCTGGCTGTTTTGGGATTCACACCTTTAGCCAAAAGAAGCCTGTCCATCGCCGCCTGCTCAATAGCAACCGACTGTGGTGACCTATATAGTTTTGTAGGAGAGCCTGTCGTGCCGCTTGTTCCCGCTGGTATAGTCATCCACGCCGGGCGTGTGAGAAAAGATTCAGAATTTTCCCTGACTGCATCTTTCTCTAACAGAGGCCACGAGGAAATATCTGGGCCTACCCCTATTTTTCGCCCATATTCCGTTCGCGAAGCCGCCTTCAGCGTCTTTTCCAAACGGGAGTTTGTCCAACGCCTACGTTCGTCAATGGAGCGTTCGCTTAGACCT
>CAYNDB010000174.1:0-3115 GCA_964395915.1 uncultured Nitrospinota bacterium
GTCAGGTTACGGCTGTTGAAAACAGCGTTAGTCTGAACCAATCAGTGATAACCGGTAACAAGAGCATGATTAC
The DNA here is from genome assembly GCA_964395915.1 of uncultured Nitrospinota bacterium. GTDB lineage: Bacteria > Nitrospinota_A > UBA7883 > UBA7883 > JAJRTC01 > CAYNDB01. The sequence goes on from CAYNDB010000174.1 coordinate 74, forward strand.
CGAAAATGCGGACGCCATATCCGATATCTCAGGAAAAATCGGCGATATGAAGTTCAGCCAGGCTCGTAACGATCTTGTAAAGCGTTCGGATTCCCTTGATGAGCTTGCCTCTGCAACCACTGCGGACACATCGGCCCGTCTTCAGAAAATAGCTTCCGGTTTAAGGCGGTTGGCCGCTTCGTTATGATGAGCTGATCTAAACGGTCGCCAATTTATCAGCTCAATTTCATCATCATGTTTTCCTTGAGGATTACAAGATCCCCATACAGTTTTTTGAACCGTTCGGTTTGCATGAGCTTATTGTTGATATAAAGAGCCTCCATAAGCTTTGATGACGCCTGCGCATTATCCTTCATTTCCAGAAGCGCCATGGCAAGGTCACAAAGAACCCACTCCCTTTCCGCGCAGTCCGGCGCGCAGGCAAGGATATTTTCATATACCGAGACAGCTTTTTCCAGGTTAGGTTCTTTTCTCAGGGCTTCACCGTAGGCGCTTCCGGCTGTCATGAGGTTTTGCGTGACGATATCCCTGTCCGGGATTGTGTGTTTCAACAGCTCCATATATATCTGGAACGCTTTCCCGTACTCACCGTTTTTTCGAAGCTCCACAGCGAAGTTGTTAAAAGCCGGGCCGACGCTCTCCGGGTCTTTTTCTATTATGTCGCGGAATATTTCCTCCGCTTTTTTATAATATTTCTTCCGCGCCAAAAGTGTGGCATAGTCTATCTGGCTGTCGATATCCTGCGCCATGTTGTCAAACACCACATCTTTCGTGTTATCGAACATGCCCACAACAAAGTCTTCCACCTTGGCGGCCTCTTCTTCAAGGCCAAGCTCTCTTAAATCGGTCTGAGCGAGAGCAGAGATTATCGGAGCATACATTGACGCTGTCACATCTTCCTCAAAAATCCCTTTCTCCTTGATCTCGTTGACTACATTTTTAGCGTTGTTTAAGGCTTTCAGCCCCATATCAAACCATTTTTTCGCCAAATCAGGTCTGTTGTCTTCGGAGTTTTTTCTTAGCAGGGAAAAACAACAGACGCTCATTTTTGCGTATGGCGTCGCCTTCCCCTTGTTGAGTCTGTTTGCCTCTTTGTAATCGGTCAAGGCTTCCAGGTGTTTCCTGATATTGTAATACGCGTCTCCTCTTTTCATCAGCGCGTCGAAGTCCGGATTAAGGTTGATCGCCTCGGTGAAAAGCTCAATAGCTTTTTCCGGGTCGGTTGTCATTATCTCGTCGGCGTTCGCCAGGATTTTTTTATACTGTTCAATGGCTTCGGAGCTTTTCCTTGTCTCGATACTTATATCAAGGTCTTCCTGGTCATCAGTTTTGATACGTTTGGTCAGCGATTCATGGAAAGCGAGCAATCCAGACATAACGTCTTCCATGTTTTTTTCGACAGGGGAGCCTGGCTCGAGGAAGCATGCGAAACGGATATCAAACCCTGCAAGGAGCTTGAATATTTTTTGCTGACTGGCCGACGACGCCTTGGCCATGAAAACCGGGACCACGTTTTTGAATGAGAGCCGCGGATTTTTATTTTTGAGCTTTCGCAGCAGGCTTACAATGTTTAATCCACCTTGTTTGGTATGGAACTGAACCAGGATGAGATGATCTTTTTTTAGGCTGTAGATCAGAAACTGGGTCAGCTTCTCTATATCTTCACTGGAATGTGACTGGCAAATAAATCCTGTTTTTTCCAAAACCTCCCCCAGGTTGGAGGAAAGCTCTTCGTCGTCGATGCTATATGTGATGTATGGAAAGTCGTTAAGCAAGCCTTTGGATTTCGGCCTGAATTCCATTGCAAGCCGCTGTTTTACAGGTAAATTGCTGGCGGTGTTTTGGGTGACACCAAGGCTACTGCTCATGATTGATATAAGGCTTGAACTTCCAAAAGTATAATAATACAAAAAGAATAATGGGTAAATTTACCCTTTAATCACATGGTATTATACAATTTTACCCCTATAGGTGGCAAGTTCGCCGATTTTCTTCCGCGAAAGCTTTCCGGTAAGATACAAGCCTTCAAGAACGAATTCCACACAGGACGCGCGCATCTGGTCGCTCTCGTCTCCACCAAGTTCATGCACTGGCTCCCATAATCGCGGGAAGCTTGCGACAATCTTCTTATATTCAGACGAGGGGATCATATCGCCCACCTCTATGGTGTTGTCATTGTTTATGCCTTCCGCTATTTCGTCCAGCCTGCTCGAGGAGAAGCGCTCGACAAAAATGCTCTCTATCGCCTTTTCCATGACACGGTTGATCACCTGCTCTTCGGTCAATGAATCTTCACGAAAAGGGTCCAGCTCTATCTTTCCCGAAGATGATGTATGCAGGTAATTAAGATCGGATATACGTGGTGTGACGATCTCTTCGTTCAAGTACAAGGCTCGACGCCTTGCGTTCGCGATCATCGTTTCATGGTTGCTTATCGAAAGCCGCGCCGATACTCCGGATTTATGGTTCACATATGGCGCTTTACGAGCTTCTATCGTTATCTGTTCCACGATATCCGTCATGAAATCGGGAGTTTTGAGCGTGAACCCGTCACCGACCTCAACCTTTGCCTCCTGCTCGATGATTTTTATTCCCACGTCGCGGCTCAAGGGGTAGTGGGTGCGAATCTCGGCGCCTATCCTGTCTTTTAGCTGAGAGATTATTTTTCCGGAACGGGAATACTCCTCAGGGTTGGCGGAAAACACCAACGCCACGTCGAGTGGAAACCGTATCGGGTATCCGCGTATCTGAGTGTCCCGTTCTTCAAGTATGTTAAAGAGCGATACCTGGATGAGGTATTCAAGGTCCGGCAACTCGTTTATGCCGAATATGCCACGGTTCATACGAGGGATCAGGCCGAACGACAATGCGTCTTCCGAAGCTAATGGAGCGCCTCCGGCCACTTTCGCTGGATCAAGGTCACCTATAAGGTCGGCGATTTTTGTTCCAGGGCTCAAACGTTCGCCATAACGTTTTTCCCGCGGAATCCCCCCCCCCTCCCCCCCCCCCCCCCCCCCCCCCCCCCCCCCCCCCCCCCCCCCC
>CAYNDB010000175.1:0-2958 GCA_964395915.1 uncultured Nitrospinota bacterium
CGAAACGTATGAATCAACCGGTGGCCAGTTCACAGTCTCGCCAACCGTTGATTTTTGCTCGGTCGCTTTAGCTTGCGGATATGAAAACGCTTATCGCGCAGATACCGACACTAATATTTCCGAAGCGCTGGAAGCAGCCAAAGATGGCGCAGGACCTACGCTTATACATATTAAAGTAGCGGACGGCTCCAGTCTTGACCTTGGGCGGCCAACCATAAAGCCGCATCAGGTTAAAGAACGATTCATGCGGTTTTTACAACAAAGCTGAAGATAAACCCCAGATGACAATGCACAGCTTCGAATATTTCAATCCTGTCAGTGTAAGTTTTGGCGCAGGCTCGTTTGGAAACTTAAGCTCAATCATTGGAAACTCGAAAGCGGCGCTCATTACCACACGTGGATTTGTAAAACGTGGAGTTGTTGACCGTATAAAAAATGACTTGGGCGCGAGGCTGACGCATGTTTTCGATGGCGTTGTGTCGAATCCAACTTTTGATAATGCGCTTTTGGCTTATAACGATTTATCCAAATCGGATTACGACCTGATAATAGGCTTGGGTGGTGGCAGCGTTTTGGATATGTCGAAAATGATCGCCGCAATGGATTGCGCCGGGACAGGGGAATGGTTGTACGATCATCTTAAAGGCGCCAAGCCTTTCCCCGAGCCCTTTACGCCTAAACCTGTGGTGACGATACCTACAACGGCTGGCTCCGGAAGCGAAGTGACTATGTGGAGCAGTGTTTGGGATATGGAGGAAAAAAGAAAATATTCAGTGAGTCATCCCAAGCTATATCCCGCAAAAGCTATAGTGGATCCAGAGCTTACCGTTACACTTCCTGAACAACAGACAATTTATAGCGCGCTGGACGCTTTTTCCCATTCTATCGAAGCTGTGTGGAATAAAAATCATAATCCTGTTTCTGATTCCCTTGCGTTAAAAGCGATAAATATAATTTATAAAACCTTGCCGCAATTAAAAAATGATCTTGCGAACCTCGAACTGCGATCAAGGGTGATGCAGGCAAGCGTGATGGCGGGGCTTGCGTTCAGTAATACACAGACAGCCATGGCCCATGCCATTTCATATCCACTTACATCTATATATGGTATTCCACATGGACTGGCCTGTTCCCTGCCATTACCGCATCTGGTAGAAGCAAACGCATCTGGCATGCCTGAGTTTTTAGGGAAAATTTCTCACAGTATCGGGTCGAATAAGTCGCCAGAGGGAATAAGCTCCGCTATTGAAGATTTTTTCATACAGCTTGGGGTTGAAACAAAATTATCTTCCTATGGCATAAAGCCTGAGGATAGCTTACGAATATCTGAAGCGGTATTAAAAGCCGACAGGTTTGGCAACAACGTCGCCAAATTTACGGAAGACGAGGTCGGCAAATTAATCGAAGCGATGATATAGGTTTGCCGGAGAAAAGAGACTGCTCGCGCTATGGTGATAGGTAAAATTAAGGATAAAGTCTTGAGGTCCATAAAAAATATTGTGCGACCAAAAAACTCAAATGACGTCGCAGCGCCTTTCGATCTTAAGTTTATGGAAGTATTGCGACCGGTTGAAGCGCAGAAACTTCATCAAATAGGGCTTGAGCCAAAAGAAATTGTCTCGGTTCCTTTGGAAAGCCTCTATATACAATTCAGGAACGAATGGCCGATGCATAAACAAACATCAAATCCCAAATGTAAAAAGGAGTTGCGGGTGGTTGATTCGCCTTTGGTGGAATTTATCAGCGAATATAAAGAAGCCGGCAATGATCTTTTTACCAGCGGAAGCTTTAGAGACACATCTTATTACAAGATGTGGAGGGAAATTGACAAAGTAGGCTTCAGGTACAATTGGTACAACTATCCTGAGAGGCTGAAAAAGGAATATCCAGACAACATCATAGAATCCAAGATGAAACAAATTGCCAAGGTATACGAGAGCATAAAAAATAACGGATATCAAAAAGGTAAATTTAGTAACACTATTATCTCTATTGTAAAAGAGCCGTTTGAAAACACGCGTTTCGGTTTTGAACACAAAATTGATGGATATGAGGTGTGGAGCGGACACCATCGCGCCGCTGTGCTATGGGAGCTGGGATTTGACCGTACTGATGTCATGCTACTGGAAGATATAAAAATCAAGAACTCGATCGAAAGCAGTCCATGAAAACATTATTCATGCTGACCATGATCGGCTCAAAAGCGAAATGGCACCAGGGCATAGCGTCTCTCGCCACATACCTGCGCCGAAACGGTCATCAGGCGAACCTTATAGAACCTAACCATAGTAATGTCGGCCAAATTATAAAACAGGTTGAAGAATATGCGCCCGACGTTTTTGCGGCGACGGCAAACAGTCATCAGTTTCCACATGTCGTTGAAATTTTAAAGGCGATAAAAACCAAAATGCCGCACATTAAAACAGTTCTGGGCGGTGTGCATGTCACCATAGACCCGGGTTGTATAAATACGCTGGATGGTGTGGATGCGGTGTGTCGCGGGGAAGGGGAAGAGCCGCTTTTACAGCTTGTCAACGTCTGGCAAAATGGTGAGGAGCCGGACAGCGTTCCCAATATGTCTTTCCCCGGGCGGGGGGGCGGCTTTACGCAAGGCTCTTGTGGCTATTTTGTGCAAGACCTGAACACTTTACCCATAGCGGATAGAGACCTCCTCGAACGGTTTCGAAAAGCGGATCGCACTCGTCTTCTACCTTTCCGCGTGAGATTTCTTTTCTGCCGAGGTTGCCCATACGACTGCACATACTGTTGCAACAAAACCTTGAAAGATAATTTCCCCCACAAGGGCTCCTACGTGCGATGGGTCGGTGTCGACAGGGCTATTGAAGAATTGCGCCTTGTGGCCGATCAGTACAAGTTCAACGAATTCGTCATCGACGACGATGTGTTCACTTTAAAGAAAAAATGGACAATGGAGTTTTGTGAAAAGTATCCGGAGGA
>CAYNDB010000176.1:0-2913 GCA_964395915.1 uncultured Nitrospinota bacterium
TCGTGTCGGCCGCAAAAAAATATAAACAAGTCGTAGGAATAGACATTGCCCTGCGGTGGCTTACGGTCGCAAGAAAAAGGTTGGAAGAGGCGGATGTTGAGGTTCCGTTGATATGTTGTTGCGCCGAACATATGCCGTTACCGGACGGGTTCTGCGATGTTGTTGCGGCCTACGCCACACTGGAACATACTCGTGACCAGAAAAAAGTGGTAGAGGGAACGCATAGAGTTCTTCGTCCCGATGGCGTATTTTTCATAAATACGCCCAACCGCTTCAGTATCACAGTTGAACCGCATGTGTATGTGTGGGGGGTAGGTTTTTTGCCACGCGCCTGGATGAATGCCTACGTGAAGCTTGTAAAGGGAGTTGAATATAAGAACAAACGACTATTATCGTATTTCGAACTTAAAAAATTATTGAAAAATTTTAAAAATGTCTCTTTCGAGTTTCCCGACATTGACGACAAAGTTTTGGAAGATTTTAGCGCCTGGAAAAAACTGCAAGTAAAGTTGTATCGGATATTAAAGAATATATGGATATTTAAAAAAATCCTTTTGATTTTTGGCCCTGCATACCAAGTAAGAGGGATAAAAAGACCTTGAACCAAAGCAATGATTTATATACAAAAGAAAAGGGAGATAAAGTCAGCGTTTCGGTTATTATCGCCACACACAATCCAAATGGCGAGCTGCTTTCATGTCTGTCGGCGTTTAAAGGACTAAAACTCAACGCGCATCTATCCAGTTTGGAAATTATCGTTGTCGGATATATTAGCAAACGGTTGAAAAATATAATTAGTGAACAGTATGAAGGTGTTACGGTAATTTCCACACAGGAATACCGCTCTGTTCCTGAGCTTCGGGCTTTAGGAATAAAAGCGGCCCGTAACGATGTTATTGCTTTGCTCGAGGATCATTGTTTGCCGGACGCAGAATGGCTTAATAGCATAATAGATGGCGCCATTTCTGGAAACCTTGTCGTTGGCGGAGCGATAGATTACGCCGGTGGGAGCAGGCTTGTTGACTGGGCGGTGTATTTTGTGGAATACAGCGCTTTTATGAGCCCGCTCGATAGTGGAATAGTAGAGCGTCTTCCCGGAAATAACGTTAGCTATTCAAGAGCCGCCATTTCCCTCTTTGAGGATTTGCTGGATAACAGCGCTTGGGAATCTGTTTGGCATGAAAGGCTAAGGGAAAAAGGGATAACGTTATTTTGCAACCCTGCGATGATTGTTTATCATAAAAGAGAATTCAAGCTTCTCGAGTTCTTGAGGTTGTTTTTTATTCACGGCAGAAACCATGGGGCGCTGCGGCATTTTAAAAGTGGACTATATCGTATGATGTGGCTATTAGGCGGTTTCGCCACGCCTTTTCTTATGGCGTTAAGAACAGGTGAAAATGTTTTTCGCAAAGGGCGGAGTTTTGGGTCGTTTATCAAAGCTTTTCCCTTGGTAGTAGTTTTTTACTACGCTTGGACTCTCGGAGAAGTTATAGGGACGCTGACCGGGCGGATGGCGATGGAAACCGGTTGGAATGATGGAAAGGCAGGAGGTATTGACGCTTAAAATATCGATTATCGGACTTGGGGCGGTGACAAGAAATATTCATCTCCCAGCGTACGAACAGTTAAAGGATAGGATAGAAATAGCAGGAGGATGTGATCCGGACCCGGCCGCAAGGGAGTGGTTTAAAAACCGTGTTCCGGGCTCCGCTGTTTTTGACAGCCCAGATGAAATGATAAAACAGACAAAACCCGATATTGTCTGCATATGTACTCCGCCCGATTTTCATAAGGATCTTTGTTATCTGGCCCTGGAGTCTCAAGCGCATGTATTCTGCGAGAAACCTTTTATGTCGAATCTGCGTGACGCCGACGATGTGATAGCAAAAGCAGATAACGTTGGGCGCTGGGTGGTTGTGAACAATCAGTTCAAGAAAATGGCTATTCACAAAAAATCAAAAGAAATGATCGGCTCAAAAGAATTCGGAAAGCTTTTGTTTATTCATGCTTCGCAGACTTTTATCCCCACCGATAAAACGGAAACAGGGTGGCGACAGGGACTGGAGGAGCGAGTATGTTTTGAGTTCGGGATACATGTATTTGATCTGATACGGTTCTATTTCGATATGGAGCCCGCCAGGATTTACGCGCATATTCCCAAACCAGACCCGTCGATCAAGGCTGACCTGATAAATGTTATTTCAGTAGAATTTCCAGACGGCAGGGCGGCGTCTGTTCTGCTTGACAGGATGAGTAAAGGGCCGGAGAACTATCTGGATATGCGGCTCGACGGAGAATATGCGGCTATTGAAAACTCTATTGGCGGCAAGCTTGAATTTACAGCCGGCTTGCATACGAAAGAGAGAAAGCCTTTTACCAATATTCAGTTTGCAATGGGAGCGCAAGCTAAAATCAGACAACGAAACAAAAGCCGTGTCATAGCAAAAGACCCGATGAACCCTTTTATGACTTCAACACGTGACCATTTTGCGCAATTTCTGGATGCGATTGCAAACGGGACGACTCCAGACACCACCGCCGCAGATAACAGGAATACGCTGGCGATGGTGTTTGCCGCATATCAATCCGCCAGGACAGGGCTTCCTGTAAATCTGGCTGAATTAAGCTCCTCCAACAAATAATGATATTAGCAAAATGAATACAGCTCCATTAAAAGCCGCGGTCATAGGGGCTGGGTTAATGGGGGATTGGCATGCTCGGGCAATCGAAAGGGCAGGGGCAAGCTTATCCGCGTTTGTTGATATCAACAATGTAGTGGCAAAGAATCTAGCCTGCAAATATCCGGGCTCTGAGATTTTTTCCGATGCGGAGGAAATGTTCGGTCGGTTAAACCTCGATGTTGTCCATATATGCGCCCCGCTTTCCAAGCATGTTGAGCTAGTCGAAATGGCT
>CAYNDB010000177.1:0-2875 GCA_964395915.1 uncultured Nitrospinota bacterium
CTTTGGAGGAAAGATGAAGCGACGCGAATTTCTTGGTAAAACAGGTTTGGTTACCGTGGCGGCGTCGGCTGGCGTCATATCGGGCGCTCCGGCTGTTCATGCGGCCAAAAGGTTCCGCTGGAAGATGGTCACCACCTGGCCTCCGAAATTTCCTGTGCTTCAGACCGGGGCGGAAGAGTTCGCCAAAAAGGTTAAAAAAATGAGCGGGGGACGCTTGTCCATACGGGTATTTGCCGGAGGAGAGCTTATCCCGGCTTTAGGTGTATTTGACGCTGTGAGCCAGGGTACAGTGGAGATGGGGCATGGCGCGGCGTATTACTGGTCCGGCAAGGTACCGGAAGCGCAGTTTTTCACTTCCGCTCCGTTCGGGTTCACCGCCCAGCAGATGAACTCATGGATGTATTACGGCGGCGGACTTAACCTGTGGCGTGAAGTCTATGCAAGCTTCAATCTCGTCCCTTTCCCCGCAGCCAACACCGGCGTCCAGATGGGCGGCTGGTTCAACAAAAAAATCAATGGTCTCGCCGACCTTAAGGGATTGAAAATGCGTATCCCCGGACTTGGCGGCAAGGTCATGGGAAAAGCGGGAGTCAACGTCGTGTTGCTTCCCGGCGGAGAGCTTTATACGGCGCTGGAACGCGGGGTTCTCGACGCGCTGGAATGGGTCGGCCCATATCACGATCTTAAGATGGGGTTCTACCGCGCCGCTAAATATTACTATTATCCAGGCTGGCACGAGCCCGGTTCCTGCCTTGAGCTTATGATAAATAATAAGGCATGGGCCAAACTGCCGAAAGATTTGCAACAGATAGTCTCTTCGGCGGCGGCGGAGGCGAACCTTTTGACGCTGGCGGAGCTGGACGCGAAAAACGGCGCCGCGCTGAATGAGCTTATGACCAAATATAAGGTGAAAGTTCATAAATACCCCGACGACGTTATAAAAGAGCTACATAAACTGGCGACCGAAACGTATGAGGAGCTTGCCGCCAGCAACAAGAAAATCAAACAGGTATACGATGCGTTCCGCAAGTTCGCAGGGCAGGTGGAGCCATGGACGGCTATGAGCGAGCGAGCGTATATGGAGGCTAAAAACCTGTGAATTATTTTTCACGATAACTTGCCACAAGCGTAATTAAATTATATATAATTCGATAATATGTTTTTATGATTTTTGCAATCTCTGTCAGGGAATACAAACCCGGATTTATTTATACGTTTTGAGTTGTATATGAGTGGTTCTACATCCAAATTAAGGAGATAGCTGTAATGGCTGAGATTACTTTAAAAGGAAATTCTATCAACACATGTGGCGACCTTCCGGCGATAGGCTCCGACGCGCCAGATTTTTGCCTGACCAAAACTGACCTTTCAGACGCAAGCTTGAAAGATTACGCCGGAAAGACCGTTATCCTGAACATTTTCCCCAGTCTCGACACGGCGGTTTGCGCCAACTCAGTGCGGAAATTTAATGAAAAGGCGAGCAAGCTCGACAACACAGTAGTCCTGTGTATTTCGAACGACCTTCCTTTTGCCCACAAACGTTTCTGCGAGACCGAAGGGATCGAGAACGTAACCAACCTTTCCGAACTTCGCGGCAGGGATTTTGGCGATAACTATGGCGTGAGGATTTCCGACGGCCCGCTGGCCGGTGTTCTTTCCCGCGCGATTGTCGTTGTAGACGAGAACGGAAAAGTTGTGTACACAGAGCAGGTTCCGGAAATCACCCAGGAGCCGAACTACGACGCGGCGTTAGCGGCAAAAGCTTAAGTTTAATTTTTAGATTTTTCACCCGCGGTCTTTTTCATAGGGCCGCGGGTTTTTTATTTCAGGTTTTGAATATATTATAGTTTAACAAGATATTCTGGGAACTCGATCATGCCCAACATATGTAGACTTTGTAATCAGGTTGCTGATCTTCAGGAAAGTCACATAATCCCTCATTTTGTTTATAAGTGGCAGAAAAAAACTTCTGCTACAGGATTCATTAGGTTTGGGCAACAGCCCAATCAACGTGTACAAGATGGCCTTAAAATGCGCATGTTATGTAGTAATTGCGAATCCCTCTTAAATAACTGGGAGACTGAATTTGCTAACAACATCTTTCACCCTTTTACACAAGGTAATACAGATAGTGCATTGTATGGACCATGGTTCTTAAAACTATGTGTATCTGTCTCATGGCGAGCGCTTAATTTTTTTATGGAAGAAAATATCCTTTCCAGTTTTCCCGAACCACTCCAGAAAAGCGCAAAACAAGCACAAAATGTATGGAGGGAATTTCTCCTTGATCACCTTCCTCATCCAGACCAGCATGAACAACATTTCTTACCCTTAGATGCTATCGAAAGTCATACATCGCAAAACATGCCTCCTAACATCAGCCGATATTTCCTGCGTACTGTCGCTCTGGATGCTGTGCATTGGACAAATACCGCTTTTATTTACTCTAAACTGGGGCCCTTTCTAATTTTAGGATTTTTTGAAATGCCGCAACGCAAGCAATGGGTTGGCACAAAGGTACATGTAAAACATGGGACAATCAGGCCGCGTAAATATGAATTGCCACAACCATTTGAAAATTACCTATTAGACAAAGCGCGCAATGTATCTAAGATAGAAGGTTCGATTTCTCAAAAACAAAAAAAGAAAATTGATGAAACCTTTAGAAATAATTTAGACAGAGCAAAAAATTCAGAATCATTTCTTGCGCTGGGTCACGATGTTAGGATGTTTGGAAATGCTGCTTTTACCGATAAAAAGAAATAATTTCACTTCCCGATACAAAACTCACTAAAAATCTTGTTCAGCGCGTCTATCCCGCGGTCGACAGAAGCTGTCATTGCCTTCGTTAAACTATTCTTTCTTTAACTTTTTC
>CAYNDB010000178.1:0-2787 GCA_964395915.1 uncultured Nitrospinota bacterium
ATCACCTTCCCTGAAACTTTTCGTTTAGGATCGAGCATGTCGCGCAATCCATCGCCCAGGAAATTTACTCCCATCACGACTATCATAAGAGCGATACCGGGGAAAATGGTCAGGTGCGGAGCGATCATCAAAAACTGGCGGCCTTCGGAAAGCATCGCGCCCCAGCTTGCCGTTGGCGGCTGAACGCCAAGCCCGAGAAAGCTCAATCCCGCTTCCGCCACGATAGCCGACGCCACGCCAAATGTCGCCTCCACTGTTATAGGAGCCATGATGTTCGGTAAAAGATGTTTGAAAACAATTCGCGGAATGGACGCGCCAAGCGATTCGGCCGCCGTCACATATTCTCTTTCCTTCAATGATAATACCTGCCCCCTTGCAAGCCTGGCGAAGCCCGTCCATCCCATAACGCTCAGCGCCACAATTACGTTCAACAAGCTTGGGCCAAGTATCGCCATCACCGAAATGGCCAGTAATATGCCAGGGAAGGCGAGAAACATATCTGTAAGCCGCATAACGACGTTGTCCACTTTTCCCCCAAGATATCCGGACGTCGCGCCTATGAGTGTTCCGATTATTCCGGAAACGGAAACGGTTAAAAAGCCGACAAGAAGAGATACGCGGGAGCCGTAAGCTATTCTGCTGAAGATATCCCTCCCCAGCTTGTCCTGCCCCAGCCAGTGCTCAAGGCCAGGCCCGTTCAGCCCGCCATAAAGGTCTTGCTCGATCGGCCCGAACGGCGTTATCCAGGGGGCGAAAAGAGCGGCGGCGATAAATCCTGCCGTCAAAACCGCTCCCAGCTTTAAGGAAGATGGCGCCGCTTTCATTGTTTTCTCACTCTGGGGTCGATAACCGTGTACAGGATATCGACGATAAAATTGACCAGCACATATGTTAACGCTATCGTCAGAACGCACCCTTGGGTCAACGGGTAGTCGCGTGAGGTAATCGCCTGTATGGTCAGCCGCCCAATCCCTGGCCAGGCGAAAATAGTTTCTGTTATGATCGCTCCGGCCAAAAGCGCGCCGAGCTGAAGCCCTGCCACCGTAACCACAGGCATAAGCGCATTTGCCAAAGCATGTTTGAACAAGATTGTTTTTTCTTTTACTCCCTTGGCTCTCGCCGTGGTTATAAAGTCCTCGCCCAACGCTTCTATCATCGAAGCTCTGGAAAGACGGGATAGAATAGCCGCCATCGCCGTGCCCAAAGTGATCGACGGTAAAACAAGGCTTGCCATCCCTCCTCTGCCAGACACAGGGAACCAGTGAAGCTCTATTGCGAAAACAAGGATAAGCAAAGGCCCGATACAAAAGCTTGGTATCGACACGCCTACAAGCGACAACGCCATGGAGCCACGGTCTATAGCGGTGTCTTTTCGCGCCGCCGCCATAACACCCAGAGGAACCGCCAAGAAGACAGCGAGGGCCATAGATGACAACGCAAGCTCAAAAGTGGCCCAATACCTTTCGGCGATAGATTCGATAACACTTTTTTTCGTGTAAAGCGAGGAGCCTAGATCGCCTGTCATAAGTCCGCCGATAAAAGAGACGTATTGCGTAAGCAACGGTTTGTCCAGCCCCAGTTCTTTTCGCAGGGACTCCTTGTCGGCGGGGGCCGCCGTCTCTCCCAGCATGATCTCCACAGGGTCGCCCGGCGTGAGATGTATTATCAGAAAAACAATCGTCACCACGCCAAGCGCAACGACTACCGTTGATAGAAACCGTTTGAAAATAAACGCCTGCATCAGTTTAATGTCACATCCTTAAATGACTTTAAATTCTCGTCCGGCGCAAGGCGAAATCCTTTGACCCTTTTATCCATTACCGCAACGTTTACCGAATACCATAACGAAACATACGGCAGGTCATCAGCCAGAATCTTCTGAACTTCGGAGTATATTTTCTTTCTATCGTCGCCAAACGTCACGTTCCCCTGTTCTGTAAGTCTGTCCACCATTTTGTTTGAATACCAGCCCCGGTTGGCTCCATCCGGCGGAACGGAGGATGAGTGAAATATGTAACGCAGTATATCCGGGTCGGCTATTCCCACCCACGTGAGCGAATACATCTGAAAATTTCCTTTTTTAATATCGGCGTAGAATGTCCCCCATTCGTAAGAACGGATATCCAGCCCGATACCCACTTTTTTAAGCTGCCACTGAAAAACTTCGGCGATCCTTTTACGAAGCTCGTTTTGCGATGTGCTGTATTTTAGCGTAAAGCGGTTTAAAGGGCCGTCGCCGTCAGGGTCTTTGTAACCCGCCTCATCCAATATGCGTTTGGCTTTTTCCGTATCATGCTCATACCGCCTCACCGCCCCTTCGTAAAACTTCGAGGCGGGCGATATCGGGCCGGTAGCTTTTTTGGCGAGTCCTTTTAACAGATGTCGTATCACTCCTTCGCGGTCTATTGCGTACGCTACGGCTTCTCGAACCTTTTTGTTTCCAGTCAATTTATCTTTCATGTTGAACCCAAGGTAGGAGTAGTTGGTTCCAAGCTTGGTCACAACTTTAAGCCGGTCTATTTTTTCAAGCCTTGGCAGAAGGTCGGGCGTTATCGGGTTCATCACCATATGTATAGAGCCTCGCTCAAGCTCAAGAACACGCACGGTCTCGTCCGGCAATATTCTGAATATTACACCGTCAAGTTTTGGCGGGCCGTCAAAATAATCCTGAAACTTTTCAAGCCTCAATTTTTCATCGCGTTTATACTCGATAAATCGAAAAGGCCCGGCGCCAACAGGATTGGGAGATGCGGCCTCCATACCTTTTGGAACTATGCCGACGGTAAG
>CAYNDB010000179.1:0-2716 GCA_964395915.1 uncultured Nitrospinota bacterium
GACTCCACAACGGGAAAGGAACGTTATCTAGTTCGGAATCTGTCAAAGTGGTTTTTGCGTCTTGAGAGCCTATAAGGGTAAGCCCTGGGTTAACTCTTATGTCGCCATTTTTTCTATATGCGATGCCGCTGATATTTTCTATATCAAAATATCCGTTAAGGCTCTCGATATATTGGAAAAATGTCAGCTCCGATTCACCAAGGACAACCAGATCCAGATTTTGATCGGAAAGACAGGCTCTTGGGAAATAGTGCGGGTAGCTGCCACCCAACGCGGTCACGATTTCAGAGTTAACCTTTTTGATGATTTTGAGCATTTTGTGGATATTGTCCGCCTGATTAGTGAATATCCCCGACACACCCACGACCTGCGGATCAAAATCTCTTATTTCTTTTTCTATTTTTTCTTCTGAAAGACCGTAGCGTATGAAATCGTTATCATCTTCAATTGTGACGCTGTCGTAATATCCTTCAGCGTACGTATCCAGAATTTTCACGTCATATTCATACTTGCTCAAAACTCCGGCCATATAACCGATCCCGAGAGGGTATGTGCAACGCGGGAAATCGTGCTTATACAATGTCATGGGAGGGTTGATGAACAGTATCCGCTTGATTTTCCTGCTGTCCGGCGGGCTGGCGGACTCCGGCAGTCTTGCCCACCTTATATCCGTCGGTTTATGGAAATGAGCTTCGGTCTCCACGAGTGATGTGACCGTTAAATTATTGATATCTACATTCATGTCAAGTTTCTCTAAAAGCTAAAGTATTATAGGCCAGCTTTTTTCACGCCATGCCTGAAACATAAGAATATCCCACAAGTAATATTGCCAGTTGCGTTTCCCGGACAGGTGCTCCTCCCATTTTATCCGAATGGGAGCGGGGTCAAACACACCTTCATTTTGCAACCTTCGTTCCGCCAACATTTCCTCGGCCCACTCGCGAAGCGGCCCGCGAAGCCAACGATCTATAGGAACGCCGAAACCCATCTTTGGCCGATCGAAAAGCTCTTCTGGCGCATACTTGTATAGAACCTGGCGAAGAAGCCATTTCCCCTGGCCATTCCTGATTTTCATGGAAAGTGGTATCCGCCACGAGAATTCGACCACACGATGATCCAGGATCGGCGTTCTGGCCTCAAGACCCACACCCATACTCGCCCTGTCCACCTTAACCAATATATCGTCCGGCAGATATGTGACCATATCAAGATACATCATTCTCTTGGTAAAGTCGGTTAAAGCTTTTCCTCGGTTACAATCAAACATGGATAGCGCGGTATCCGGCTCGGAGCCATCCAAAACCACAGCCGCCGGGTTTTTCCAATGCGATATCAAGCGTAAATACAGTTCATCCGGGGTTTTGACCGAGAGAATCTCCGCCAGCTTGTGAATTTTGTCACCCGGGTATGGTTGTTTCATTTTTTTCGGCAAGATTCCGCCAACCGCTTTATATAGCGTTTCCCATGTTTGCGGTGGAATCGTTGTCACAACGTTCGCCATAATAGAACGCAGCCATACGGGAGCCCAGCCGATTTTTTCCCATATGCTTCTGCCCCAAAAATAGCGGTTGTACCCGGCAAAAAGCTCATCGCCCCCGTCACCTGAAAGACTTACGGTCACATGCTGGCGAGCGAGTTTTGACACGAGAAAAGTCGGTATCTGAGACACGTCCGCAAAAGGCTCGTCGTAAAGCTCTGGCAGGTTTGGTATCACAGCCTGCGCCTCTTCCGGTTTTATATAAAGCTCGGTATGCTCCGTCCCAAAATGTTGCGCCACTTTTTTTGCATGTTGAGCTTCGTTGTACTCTTCTTCATGGAACCCTATGGAGAACGTTTTTACTGGCCGATTACTTTGCGCCTGCATAAGGGCCACCACAAGAGAAGAGTCGATACCGCCGGAAAGAAAAGCGCCGAGCGGCACATCCGCTTCCATACGAGCTTTAACCGCATCTCTAAGCAAAATATCAAGTTCATTTATCGCCTCGTCATCAGATCCTGTAAAAAGATTTGAATTTCCCGTTGTCATGGCGTCGAACGCGGACCAGTATGAAACAGGCGCTGGCGCAACATCTTTGGCGTGTAAATTAAACGCAAGGAAATGGCCTGGCGCAAGCTTGTAAACGTTTTTATAGATGGAATGAGTTTCAGGAATATAATTATGCCTCAGGAAAAGCGTCAAGGCGTCTCGGTTTAGGTTTTTGTCAAACTTTGGGTGAGCGGTTAATGATTTAAGCTCCGAACCGAACATGAAAACGTTATCGAACCGGCCATAATAGAGCGGTTTTTTACCGATACGATCCCGAAAAAGATAGAGGATATGTTCTTTTCTATCCCATAAAGCAAAGGCAAACATGCCGACAAACCGTTTAACCGCGTTTTCCGGCCCCCATTGAGAAATGGCGGCAAGGGCGACCTCCGTATCCGAATGCCCCCTGAACTTGTGTCCAAGTTTTTTAAGGTCGCGCGACAGGCTTTTGAAATTATATATTTCACCGTTATACGTAATCACATATCGCTCATCCGCAGAGAGCATCGGCTGGCTCCCCATTGGTGAAAGGTCGACAATCGACAACCGCCTGTGCGCGAGGGCCAATCCGGTTTCAGCGTCGGTCCAGGAGCCTGCGCCATCGGGCCCGCGATGTTGTAATGTTCCAGCCATTCGTTCTACGGTTTCCTTAAGCTCATCACCACCTGTTTGGCGGGAGAGATCAATGAA
>CAYNDB010000180.1:0-2573 GCA_964395915.1 uncultured Nitrospinota bacterium
TAATCCCGGTTGGCTTCTCCCACGTACAGCTGGCGCGGCCTTCCGATTTTCTGCTTATCCTCCGATATCATCTCGTTCCACTGGCTTACCCAGCCGATCGTGCGCCCGATTGTAAATATGACTGTAAACATGTTGGTAGGTATGCCAATAGCCCGCTGTATTATTCCGGAATAGAAATCAACATTCGGATAAAGTTTTTTCTCTATGAAATACTCATCTTTCATTGCGATTTCTTCAAGTTTCTGGGCTATTTCGAAAAGCGGATCGTCAACCTTCATCGCTTCTAAAACTTCTTTGGAAGACTTTCTTATAATCGTGGCGCGAGGGTCGTAGTTTTTATATACCCTGTGTCCAAAACCCATGAGGCGGAACGGGTCGCTCTTATCCTTTGCCTTGTTGACATATTTATCGATATTTTTAACATCCCCGATTTCTTTTAGCATTTTTATCACAGCTTCATTGGCGCCACCATGGGCAGGGCCCCACAAAGTGCCGACACCGGCGGATATGCACGCAAACGGGTTTGCCTGTGACGATCCGGCGAGACGCACGGTGGAGGTGGAAGCGTTCTGTTCGTGATCCGCATGCAAAGTAAAGAGGACATCTACGGCTTTGGCCACGACAGGGTTGATCTCGTACTCTTCCGATGGATACGAGAACATCATGTGAAGAAAATTTTCCGCATATCCGAGGTTGTTTTTAGGGTAGGGGAATGGCTCTCCACGGGAGTAGCGGTATGACCAGGCGGCGATAGTCGGCATTTTAGCGATCAGTCTGTGAGCCGATATTTCTCTGCTTCTTTCGTCGTGGATATCGAGCGAATCGTGGTAGAAAGCCGATAGCGCGCCGACAACGCCGACCATAATCGACATCGGGTGCGCGTCACGCCGGAAGCCTGAATAGAAACTTTTCAGTCCTTCATGCACCATGGTGTGATGAGATATGATGCTTGTGAAGTTGTCCAGTTCCTTTTTTTTCGGCAAGGTTCCGTACCAGAGCAGATAGCACACTTCCAGAAAGGAGCTATGCTCGGCAAGCTGTTCTATCGGATAACCCCGGTACAGGAGAATCCCTTTCACGCCGTCGATGAAGGTTATCCTGCTTTCGCAGGAGCCGGTGCTTAAGAAACCTGGGTCCAGCGTGAACATACCCAGTTTTTTATAAAGCTCTCCAATGTCCATCACAGGCGGGCCGTGTGTTCCACGTTTTATCGGGATTTCCATAGATTTACCGGTCGAGTTGTCAGTTATGGTTACCGTGTCAGGCATCGCGAACATCCTTTCCAGAAATGTATTACAAAACAGACTTTATCCCACAATCCGCTTTCCCAATATCTAGGGCGCATATTTATGAAACCGTTTAATTATTACATGGAATGTCGACGAAATTATACTTATGCGTGAAGATAATTGCATTTCCGGTTAAACATATATTATTTTCATTAAAAATCAGTTTGGCATAGGATATAATTGAGAATAAGCTAGTTATTCGATTTAGGAGCTTTTCGATTATGCCAATATTTGAGTACGCATGTTCTGAGTGTGGTCACAGGTTTGAAGCTTTGGTTCTATTCTCGACCACCGGAAAAAAGGACGTTGCCTGTCCTGACTGCGGGAGCGTGACATTGTCAAAAATGTTGTCTGTTTTCGCGCCATCAACAGGCTCACAGGCTTCAGTCCCCCCATTGTGCGAGACAACAGGAGGTTGCGCCACGCCAAACCTGCCAGGTTGCGCGAAGGGGATGTGCGGGCTTTCATAATAGTCTAATATGTAAAATGAGACTTATACCAAGTTGTTACACACGCTTTACCTGTTTGTTTAGGAGCTTTGCATGAGCAATTTATCTATTTTCAACAACCAGATGCGCTTGGACGCCATTAAAGCCGTCTTACGGAACCACCCTGTCATCATGGATATGCTTATTACATCTGATGGAAACTTCAACACTGAAGCCACACCAGAATTTCTCGACCTCGACGACTCTGGTGACATACTTGTCCGTCTCGCCTGGGATATCTGGAACGGAGGCGGGGAGTCCGAGCTCGACAAAATTTTGAACCAGTTGTCGCAAGAGGATTTTGCGGCTTTCATTGATGGAATGAAAGGCTTTTACGATCTTCGCCAGAAGATACACTACGCCTATACGTCAGGCTCTGAAAACGATTGACCTGAAGATGATATAGACTTTTTAAAAGCGCCTCTTTTAAATTAAATTTTAAGGTTATGAATAAAAGAACAATTTATCATTCAACATAGCCTGCGAAAATGAGCGACAAAGACTTTCAGATTGCGGATGAAGATTTTATCGAACGCAAGTCTGTCATAAGCGAAGAGACCATCAGCATGATCGCCCGCATGCCTGAGTTTGATCTTTTAACACGAGAGGAAGTGGCGCATCTTGCGGAGCTTGAGCCTCATTTATTCAAGCGCGACGAAATAATTATCAATTCCACCGATGTTGGCGCGAAAGCCCTTGTGATTCTTCTTGCTGGTGAATGCCGTATTGAAAAATCAATTTTACTGAACGGTGAAAATGTATGGGTGAGCATAGAAAATATGCATGCGCCCGCCAT
>CAYNDB010000181.1:0-2559 GCA_964395915.1 uncultured Nitrospinota bacterium
CCGAGATAGGAGAGGACAAACCTGTTTCAAGGCTTTTGGGAGTGATTTCCGCGCCTTTTTCCGTTTTTAACCGGGCCTGGTCGGCGCTCCTGTTTTTTCCTGAATTTTTATCCGATGTTGATGAACACGCGCCACCCAAAAAAACTATCGCCGCCATAGTCATAACCGCGCAAATTTTAAGAAATCCACCGGTTCTGATAACTGTTAGCTTCAACATCATCGCGTTACTTTTATTAAAGGTTCCCATACGTTAAAGATAGCCAGTCTATGAATACGAAAAGTCGCCGTCAAGCGGAAAAG
Source organism: uncultured Nitrospinota bacterium (assembly GCA_964395915.1). Taxonomy (GTDB): domain Bacteria; phylum Nitrospinota_A; class UBA7883; order UBA7883; family JAJRTC01; genus CAYNDB01. The sequence continues at coordinate 301 of CAYNDB010000181.1, forward strand.
TCAGGGGCCGTATCGGGCCTGTCCATATAATCAAGCCTGTATTCGACATAGTTAAGCGCGGATTCTTTCAGCCAGAGCGTTTCCTTGTCCGTCAGTGGCCGTTTCGGTTTCGCCGGAGCGCCCATGAGCAAGGTTCCTGATTTAACCAGCATTCCCTCTGTCACCAGCGCTCCCGCCGCCACGATGACGTTTGATTCGAGATGCGCCCCGTCGAGGACAATCGCCCCGATACCGATCAAAGCCGGCCCTTCGATATGGCATCCGTGCAATGTCACACAATGCCCGACGGTTATATCATCGCCTATGACAAGCGGGTGTGTGTGCCTGGTTACATGCAGAACCGATCCGTCCTGGACGTTTGTACGCGCTCCTATACGGATGTAGTTGACATCTCCCCTGACTGTAGCGTTAAACCATACGCTTGACTCCGGGCCTATCTTAACGTCCCCGATTATCCGGGCGCTTTGATCGACGAAAGCCGACGCGTCTATATCAGGACACATACCTTTAAATTTTTTTATCATGGTTGTTATATCACTGAAATCCATGCAATATATTGAAAAACAAGTATGAACCAGTCTATTCGGAGTCTTGATTTAATCCTAATGCAAAATTTTCCTTGTGCCGATACTATAGCTAAAGAGCATAACAAACAATAAAGGAAAAAGGAAAAAATGGAGGGTTTGTCCAGTGTCAGATCTGAGCTCATCGCCAAGCTGAAGCGCGAAGTTCAGGACAGGACATACAAAGTGAAATCCCAGGAGATAGCGGACAAAATTACACAAAAACTCCGCGAAGAAGAAGCCTATACCAGCGCTCTTAGAAAAAACCGCTGGACCGCATAAATATTCACCCGCCTTAAGAAGGACGGTAATCTAATCCACCCGGCTGGTTCCATTTGAACTCGATCCGTTCTGACTCAAACCAGACGGCCGGCTCTTCCGGATCATGGTTTTTCCGCCTTAGCCCGCCGCTAAGAAGCTCTTCGGGCACTCTTGCCATCTGGAGGAAGAGGTCGGCGTATTCATCTTTGGACTCCATGTACATCTCCACCATATCCGTCGCCTCGTCTCTGGATTCGGCGTTAAGATAGAGTGTGGAGTAAAAACCCTGCGGTGTGGAGTCGAATTCGGGTTTAGGCTTATAACCTCTCAATTCTATTTTCCAGCAGGTCATACCCAGGGGGTCGCCATCTTCGTCGGTGTCGTCATCTTCATCTTCGTCGAGTAAAAGATCATATTTATCAGCGAGATCCTCAAAAGCTGTCAGGTAGTCCTCGGAATATTCGGTTAACAGCGGAAGCGATTCGTGGTAGTGGGGCTCATCCCAGTAAAGCCTTAAATCCATAACGAAAGCAATGCCCAGCCTTTCAAGCGTCTCTTCCATGAAATCGGGGTCGTGATGATAAACATGTATGGTTTTATGCTCGTCAAGAAAGACTTCCATCGTGGGCCCTTCCGTAAACGCTCCGATTCCGAAAAAGCCGTCGTCGAGCGCCACATCCTTCCAGCCTTCGATCCATCGCAAAAGCTCTTCCACCTCCACAGGCTCATCGCTGACATACGTGTCGTTTTCCTTGTAATAATCGTCCGTGTGCACCTGGGTGACGATAAAAGCTCTTTCAGGGAGGGCGTTAAGTAGCTCAAACAGAACCGGCAGTATCCTCTCATGGCTTAAAACGACCTGGTAGTAGAAATACTTCCCTTCTTTTATGAACTTGGAGTCATAACCGGTTCGCTGGGAAAATTTGTTTTCAGGATACGAGCCGAAAGGATATAAGAAACCATCGCTCCTTTTCCTCTCAGACACATTTTTCCGGCAGGGAGAAAAACGCCGTAATCGCTCTCTTTCGTTCATGCTTATATTATTAAATCAAAACGATGTTATTACAAGCGTGAAAAAGTGATCTGGCAAGCCCGCTTGCTGGCGTGTATTATGGGAGCGTCGATAATCTCCGCTTGATTTTTTCGTTGAGAGTGTTATCAGTTAGAATCATGCGGGAAACCTTCGGTTCAATAACAGGCATGTCGAGCGAATGTTATCTATGAGCGATTTATCGGAATTTTTAAAAGTCAGTTTTTTCGGCATTAGCGTGTACCAGGCGCTTTTGAGCTTCCTTATCCTGTTTCTTACCATGACCATGCGCCGCGTGATAATAGGAAGCTTTATCCGGATGCTGGAGCGGTACGCGGAAAAATCGAAAACCGAATGGGACAACTCGGTCATTCAGGCGATACGGCCCCCCCTCGAAGTTCTTAT
>CAYNDB010000182.1:0-217 GCA_964395915.1 uncultured Nitrospinota bacterium
AGGCACCTGATCGGCGCGGTTACGAACAACCGGTTTGTGGCGCTGGGGGTCGGCGTGGTTTTCACCTGTCTTGTCCAGTCCAGCTCAATAACCACGGTAATGGTCGTCGGTCTTGTAAACAGCTCCGTGATGACTCTCGGCCAGGCTATCGGCGTAATCATGGGCGCCAACATAGGGACGACGATCACCGGCTGGATACTCGTAATTAAAATCGGAA
>CAYNDB010000182.1:227-2522 GCA_964395915.1 uncultured Nitrospinota bacterium
TACGGTCTTCCGATGCTTGGCGTCGGGGCTTTAGCGTATCTTTTCTCGAAAAACGAGAGGATCAAGTTTGCCGCCATGATTTTCATGGGTGTGGGGATGGTCTTTTTCGGCCTTGAGCTGATGAAAAACGGATTCAAGCCTATACGCACCATTCCTGAGTTTGTAGAATGGTTCTCATATTTTCAGGCGACCTCATATTTTGGCGTATTAAAAGCCGCCTCTGTCGGATGCGCGCTGACTTTTATCGTCCAGTCGTCATCCGCGACACTGGCCATCACAATGGGGCTTGCGTCAACAGGCGTTATAGATTTCACCACTGCGGCCGCGCTGGTGCTGGGCGAAAACATAGGAACCACGATCACCGCTTTTCTTGCTTCGCTCGGCTCATCGACCAACGCCAAAAGGGCCGCATACGCGCATATAATTTTTAATATTTTTGGGGTTATATGGGTCACTTCGCTGTTTCCGGTTTACATCTCTTTGGTAAAAAGTTTTCTGGGGATGGAGCCGGGGTTGATGGTGATGAAAAACGGGATAGAGACTTACCCGTATATAATTCTGGGTATCGCCACGGTTCATACCGGGTTCAACGTCGCCAACACGGCCATTTTTATACCTTTTATAAGGTACCTTGAAAAGTTTCTCCTTAATATTATTCCGGAAAAAGCTGTTCGCCAGGCTCCCAAGCTTACAATGCTCGACGATGTCTTGATAGACACGCCGGTTGTAGCCATTGAAACCACCCGTTCGGAAATCCACAGAATGGGCGAGATCGTCGACAAGATGATGGGGCAGTTGCAAGAAGCGATAAGCGGGGAGAAAGTCAATAAAGAGTTTGTGGGCAAAGTCTTTCACAGGGAGGAGGTTCTGGATAAAATCCAGAACGAGATTTCCATTTTCCTTACCGGTCTTCTTGCGGCCGGACTGCCGCGCGAAATCACCGATGAGGGCAGGCAACAGATTAATATGGCCGACGAATACGAATCTATAAGCGATTACATTGTCAAGATTCTTAAACTGCACCTGAGGCTAAGGGACGCGAACTTGTCGTTGCCCCCTGAGGATCTTAAAGACATATTCGAGCTTCACGACGACGTAGCTGGATATGTGAAGATGGTGACGAACGGGTGCGTGACCAGATCGAAAGAAGTGCTTTTCAAGGCGCATCCCCAATCCGATAAAATTACCCACAAGGTGCGGAAGATAAGATCGCAACATATAGACAGGTTACTGGTCGAACGCAAGGATCCTCTCATAACAATGATATATACCGACATGCTAAACGGCTACAGGCGCGTAAAGGATCACGCTCTCAATATCGCCGAAACGCTGGCGGGAGAGAAGTGACAGCCCTTTAACCAGCCCTGGCCCGGATTTCGTGGCCTCCAGCAATCAACTATCAGTGTGCCAAAAAAGTCCTTCCCTGGCTTTTTCAGCTGGAAAAGCGAAAAGCGCGGTTTCCGCTTTTCCTCATTTTTCAAGCGCTTTTCGCTCCTGAAAAATGGCGGTGCTTCCATGTACCGCTATATCAGGCCGCTGAAAAAGTCAACTTTCATTTATTCACTCAGTATCAAGCTGGCGAAACTTACCATAGTCTCCCCTGCGTTTTCCAGGTTCTGACGGTACTCGATCAATTCGCCGCGACCGGCCTTTATCACTTTGAGCAGAGTATAAAGAGCGGGAAAACCGCAAACCCGGTTACTGCTGTTGGTCTGGTGAATTTTGGCCATGAACCGCCCGGTATCCATGCTTAAGATGGCGTCTATCAGCTCCCGGTCGTCATTTTCAATTTGTTTAAGCTTGCTGATTGTAAGCTCTCCCTGGTCTCCGAACCTTGCGCCGACATGCGAAAAATCGACGCTTGCGACGAAACATATTTTTCGCCCGTCTTCCTGCGCCGTTTTCTTCAACGCTTCGATAAACCTGTCTATCCGCTCGCCGTTAAAAACAGGGTGGGAAATTGACCAGATGTTTTCGGGGAACGAGAGCAGGATAGGCGCCGAACGTATTTCCGGCCTCTGTTTCGCCATTTGTGACACGAAGAGCGACTGGAATTCTATAGAGTGCTCGTTCCTGTGGGCGTCCGCCTGGCCGTATATGTCCTCTCCGAAATTTACTCTCAAAGCGGCAAGAAAACCGGAGTCTACTTTCATCACTCCTAAAGGTGTGGAGAAATCCTTATCGATGCACGCGAAAAAATCTTCTGACAATGAATGGCCGATGCCAAGTATGACAAAGAGGTCGGCGCCGGAATTTCCTGTTTCCCGCCATCCCGCCGCCATCATATCGCCACCG
>CAYNDB010000183.1:0-2469 GCA_964395915.1 uncultured Nitrospinota bacterium
AGGCTTGGCGGTTGATCCTTTGAGCACCGGTTAGATTCCTGCAGGCAAGCCTGTGGCGCTTAAAACGAAAATAATTTAACGCAAACAAAACAAGCTTCTTGCCGGGCATAATTAATCAAATCAAGGCTCCCTAAAGTTAGTTGTTGAACGTGTTCGGCTTGAAACGCTAGAATGGAAGGTCAGTGTGGATAAACTTACAAAAGGTATCTGATGTCTAAAAGCATGAATAAAGCGCAAAAGAAGTTTTTTATCGGCGCTTCGGCGCTGGTTTTGGCTATCGGATTTTTAATATACTCAGGAGTAAAGGCCAGCGGCACATATTACTATACAGTCTCCGAAGTCCTTTCCATGAGCCCCGGAGCAAAGAAAGCCGGGCTTCGGCTGGAGGGAAAAGTCGTGCCTGGCTCCATCAAAAAGGACGCGGAAAACCTCAAGCTGGATTTCGCTATTACTGACGATTCTCAAAAATCGATGATTGTCTTATGGAAAGGCGTGACCCCGGATATGTTTCAGGATAACATCGATGTCGTGGTGGAAGGCAGTGTGGATCAGGACGGCAGGTTTATCGCCAGCAAGCTTCTTACAAGCTGTCCGTCCAAATATGAAGCCGCCAAAGAGGTTAAAGAATCGATATAGACACCCTTCCTCCCGCCTGCTGTCATCCTTATAGCGGTAAAGAGGATTTTTTCCTTAATAGAAGATAAAATTATGAACGAGATAGGTGAATACGCTTTAATCCTCGCTCTTGTGGTTACCATATACTCAGCCGTGGTCTCCGCGCTCGGCGGGAAAACCGGCTCCCGGCAAATGGTTAAAAGCTCCGAATACGCGCTGTTGGCCGCGTTTTGTTTACACTCCCTGGCCTCAATCGCCCTTATGCGGGCGCTATATATAGGCGATTTCAGCCTTGATTACGTTTACAGCTATACCAACGCCGAGCTTGGCAGGTTCTACGCTCTTTCCGCTTTCTGGGCCGGACAGAAAGGCTCTCTTCTGCTATGGGCGTGGATGCTGGGCCTGTTTTCCACAATAGTCATATGGCAAAACAGAAACGTTAACAGGAAACTGATGCCTTATGTGGTGTCGATCCTCTCGACTACGCTGACCCTTTTCAGTTTTCTTATTGTCTTCTCCGCGCCGGTGTTCGAGAAAATGCCTTTTATTCCGCCGGACGGGCACGGGCTCAACCCGATGCTTCAAAACCCCGGCATGATTTTCCATCCACCTTCTCTATACATAGGTTTCGTGGCGTTCACCATACCCTACGCTTTTGCGATGGCGGCCCTGATATCACGCAACCTGGGCGATATATGGATTCGCACGACCCGGCGCTGGACGATTTTCGCCTGGATGTTTCTAGGATTCGGAAACCTGCTGGGCGCCAACTGGGCCTATGTGGAGCTTGGCTGGGGCGGCTACTGGGCGTGGGACCCGGTGGAAAACGCCTCCTTCCTTCCCTGGCTCACCGGCACCGCTTTTTTGCATTCGGTGATGATCCAGGAAAAAAAAGATATGCTCAAAGTCTGGAACGTCATCCTGGTGGCCACAACCTTCGTCCTGACGATGTTTGGAACATTCATAACAAGGTCGGGGCTTATCTCGTCCGTTCATTCGTTCGGCGCATCGACGGTGGGGACATACTTCGGCGTTTTTCTGATGGCTGTCATGGTTTTCTCCGCTTACCTGATAATCACGCGCCTGCCTTTGTTAAAAAGCAAGAACGAGCTCGATTCTGTGCTGTCGAGAGAGGCGTCGTTTATGTTCAACAACCTCATCCTGATGGGCGCCGCTTTCGCCGTATTGTGGGGCACGACTTTCCCCATGATCTCAGAATTGGTCCGCGGCCAGAAGATCACGGTCGGGGCGCCCTTTTTTAACGAGGTGATGATTCCCATAGGCCTGCTTTTACTCCTGCTCACCGGAATATGCCCGTTGATCGCATGGCGAAAAGCAAGCTGGGTCAACACAAAGAAAAATTTCATAACTCCTCTGGCTATCACTTTGACAGGCTCCGCCACGATCTGGTTTGCCGGGATACATGATTTTTTGCCTCTTGTCAGTTTTACTATCTGCGTTTTTGTCGCCTCTACCATCGGAATGGAAATAATAAGAGGAGTCCGCGCAAGAGCGGCCGGCGGCAAGGAAAATGTTATAATGGCTTTTATAAACCTGTTCGGGCGCAACAAGAGGCGCTACGGAGGGTACGTCATCCATATAGGCGTCATACTGATGTTCGTGGGGTTTACCGGCGCATGGTACAACCTGGAAAAACAGGCCGCTCTCTCGCCCGGTGAGAAAATGGAGATCGGTGACTACACTCTCACATATGTCAAATCCGACCATACACGCCCTAAACAGACTCTTGATAAAGTTGTCGCCACGGTTCTTGTGGAAAAAAACGGCGAGAAACTGGGATACGCTCTTCCAGAGCGCAACATACATTACACAAAAGATGTGAGGGGCAATATG
>CAYNDB010000184.1:0-2467 GCA_964395915.1 uncultured Nitrospinota bacterium
CTTCTCGGATAGGGGTAAAAAATACTACTGCTGCAAGCGAGGCTTTCCAGTCATCTTTGGCTTTGGAAAGTGGTGAGGAGCATTATCACCTTTTAGAAAATGGTACACATTATCACTATTTAGGAGATGGTACAGGGCATCATGATGATGTAAGCCCTCACAACCATCCTTAAGAGCGCTGATACTTTTAGTTTTGACAGTAGTGGCGATGCAACGTCTTTTGTATCGCCTTGTTAGACTTGTAGATAAATCTAGCTCGCGTATTGTTTTGCCCTTTTCTCTTTTTATCGTCCCATGTTTTACAGGCGACGATGTCACATTTGAAACGCTTATTGGAAAGCGCGAAACGCACAACTCAAATGCTACACCCCTCATGAGATTGTCGAAAAGGTCCTGTTAATAATATCAGCATTAATTTCCTTATCCTTTTAAGCGATGCAAGCAGTACCGACTCCTCGGTACCGTCTATATACGAGTAAAATCGTTAATATCGAAATAGCATAGCGCTGGGTGTTGAGGCGCTGTTAAGCCTCCAGCAATCGCCTCTGCAATAGTGTTTGCATATAACGACGCCCATCGACGATCAGGAGGATATAGACGTTTTTCTCTATAATTCGATAAATGATGCGGTAAGGCTTGAAAAAAATCTCGCGGTACTCACGAATGCCCAATGCCAACAGTTCCTTCGGATAGACCCCTCGCTGGGGCGATTTGGACAAACTTTTTAAGGCTTTCTCTATCCGCTCAAGGACGTGGGCCGCTTTGCCCGACGCATCATGCAGGGCAATATAGTCGCAGATATCTTCAAGATCACGCGCCGCATCATCGGTCAACAAAACAATGAATGTCATCAGCGAGATTTTAGACGTTCACGCAGGCTTTTAATTACCGAAGTGGCTGGCTGTGTTTTACCCTCCTCGATTTTACGGTTGCCGAGCGCCAAAATTTTAAGCATAGCCATGGTCTCCTGGGTTTGCTCGTAGCTTTCGATATCCTGTACAACCACCTTGGCTACGCCATTCTGGGTAATCACAAGCGGTTCCCGTCGTTCACCCAAGTTCCGGATGATCTCGGAAGCATGGGCTTTTAGGTAACTGATAGGTTTGATCTGGCTAGTAAACTTCATGGTCAACCTCCTTCCTCTGTATGACTGAATATAGTCCTTATATAGGTCACCTGTCAAGATCAAGGACAGAGATGAGCTACACTCTTAGAAAACGATAAAACCCAAGACTGGGTCGGCTCCACAAAATCTTTATTAAGATGCTGAAACTTTCTCCCTGAAAAGCCGTGATACAAATTCTATCTTTTCCGCATTAGTATGAAGATAAAATAATTCGTTCACATTATCCTTGTAAAAAAATTAGCAATACATATAACCTGAGCATCTATTCACCACATTATAAACTTATGCATAACAGTTCTTCAGGTAGACGGCCAGGCGATAAAATTTTTATCGCCTATCTTGCGTTACTTGTATGGCTGCCCATACCATTCGGAAGCGCAGACACCTGGGGTTGGGCGATTATGGAAATGGGAGCGTTTGGAATTCTCTCTGTCTGGCTTTACAACTATTCAAGAAAACCTTTCGAATTACCGCCTTCTGTAAAAGCCGCGAAAATTCCTCTTGTGTTGCTGTTTATCTGGCTTTTCTACCTGTTGCTTCAGGCTGTTCCCATACCATCGGCAATGTTGAAGATTCTGGACCCAGCGACATTTAAGCTATATGATTTCGCAACCGGAGGAGACGTAAAATACGCGTCGTTGAGCATAGACAGAGGAGCCACTCTAAATGAGTTTCTCAAATCAGCCGCCTATATCGCGATTTTCTTTTTAACACTGGTTCTTGTGAAAAGTCGATCCCGCCTGAGACGACTGGCAACAGTCCTCATGTTCGTAGGGTTTGCGGAAAGCCTATACGGGCTGTTAAACACGCTTTCCGGCGTTGAGTACATATTGTGGGAACCGAAATTGTATTACCTAGGGACTGTGACCGGCACATTCATTAATAGAAACCATTTTGCCGGCCACTTGGAGCTTTTAATCCCGATCAGCCTTGCCATATTTCTTATGGAACATCGAAAGTTTGCACGCGATGTTGATTGGAGAGCCAAAGCGCGCGGCATGGGTCTCTATTTGCTGGGGCGTCCCGGTCGCAGATTTATTTTGGTTTTGATAATGTTCGCGGCTCTCTTTCTCTCGGGTTCAAGGGGTGGCGTGGCGTCGCTACTTATCGCCATGGCAACGGTTTTCCTCATAGCATTCCTAAACAAAGGGAAGCAGGCCAAAGAAGTTAGGTATGCGCCTATTCTGCTTCTCATAATAATACTTGCTATAAGCTGGCTCGGTGTTGGGGATCTTCCCGAGCGATATGCCAGATACCAAGGAAGCGCTGAACAAAGAATGGAAGTGTGGTCTCAAACAAAAGACGCAATTTCCGATCATCCGGCATTCGGCGCGGGAGCGG
>CAYNDB010000185.1:0-2160 GCA_964395915.1 uncultured Nitrospinota bacterium
TATAATCTATGTTTAAACGTGATCCTGTAGCTTTTCTGTCGCTAATACTTTCCAGCGTGGGGGCCGCTTCCAGCTACCTGCTGGCCCGCGGGTTTGACCCGGCGGCTGGAATGGGAATGCTTGTGTCACAAGCGCTTATCGCCGGAGCCACACTCCTTACAATCGCAGGATGGAATAGATACAGCTGGAAAGTAAAACGCTCGCACATAGCGCCGATTATGTTCAACGGGTTTGGCGCGCCGATGATACTGTTTCTGGTGTGGCGGGGAGCGATGGTGGTGACGCCTGCCCTGGGGGCTATAATCGTAATATCAAACGCAATCATGATTGCCGTCATCACCTGGGCTCTAGGGAGAAAACAGTTTGCCATAACCCAGGTCGCGGCTCTTGCCACAGGGTTTTGCGGCGTCGTATGGATAAGCGTGGAAAGGGGGGCTCTTGGCGGCGAGGGAAGCGGCATAGCCTCCCTTATTGGAGGGGCCATCCTTATAGCGCTGATAACGGTCGCCATGGAACGGCCCGCGATGGAGGCTGGAGCGCTTACCGTTACAAGGTGGTCGATGTGGATAGCGTCGGCTGTGTCTCTAGTCATCCTTTTTGCGACCGGCGGCGCTCATTTTTATTCATTCAGCCAAACTGGCCTGGCGATCGCCCTTGGCATTATTTCTATCAGTATGCCGATATTGCTTTTCAATATCGGGATGAGCCGTATCGGAGCCGCTGACGCCGCCGTTTTCAAGCTGTTGATACCGTTTTTTGCCTTACTGTACGGCGCCGTGATTTTAAAAGAAATCCCCTCCGGCAATTCTATACTGGCGGGGCTTGTAGTTATTGTTTCGCTCGCCGCATATCAATATGGAGGAGCCCGAAACCTTGGAGCGCCGGCCGTTGAGTTTGAAGGAAACAAGGAAACGTAGCTGGAAAATTATGAGCTAATCTTTTTTCTCGCTCCAAGCCCGTATCCTTGAAACAAATCGCTTCATAAGCTCAATGGCAAATTGGGGGTCCGCCTTTATCATGTCGATGAACAAAGGTTTATCGAGACTGTGCAAGGTGGCGCCCTCCGGGCCGGCTGTGGCTGTGGCGGAACGGGTAAAATCGTCCAGCATAGCCATTTCTCCTACGATATCGGAAACCCCGATAGAAGGTATCTTCTTTGCGCCGACACGAAGCTCTATTATACCGGTCCGTATAACATAAGCTTTGTCACCTGTCGCTCCTCTACGAAAAAGAACTTCTCCTGGCGCCAGTATGATATCAGGGTCTTCGTTTTGGAAAATTTGCAAGAACATAGATATCCTCCATCCTTAAACGGGATAAACTTAACGCTACGACGCTTTTTATAAAATTCGGCAAAAAGCATTGTTAAACTACTACTTTTCGGTAAGCTCAAGGAAAATAGATTCAAGGTCGAGGTCTTCTCTTCCCATCCCTGCGCGCAGTTCATCCAGGGCGCCCATGGCCACAAGCTTTCCTTTTCTTAGAATTCCTATCCTGTCGCACACCGCCTCGGCAATAGCCATAGTGTGCGTGGACATCAGCACGGCGGCTCCTCCGTCCGCCACGGAGCGAAACATGTCTTTAACCTGCCTCATACCTCTTGCGTCGAGGCCCACCATAGGCTCGTCAATAATGAATGCTTTAGGGTTATGTATCAAAGCTGAAGTGATGATAAGCTTCTGTCTCATACCGTGGGAATAGCTTTCTACAAGCTCATTCAACCATTCTTTCAGGCTGAACATCTCTATCATCGACTCCTGTTTTTCGATAATTTTCCTGTCGCCGTTTACCCTGTAAATATCCCGCACGAATTCGAGAAATTCACGCCCGGTCAGCTTCTCGTATATATAAGGTTTGTCAGGGACAAAGCCTGTGGCCATTTTAGCCTTCAATGGCTCTTTTTGCGTGTCATGCCCCGCAACGGTCAATACGCCCTCGGTCGGAGTCAGAAGCCCGGCCAGCATTTTCAGGGTGGTGGTTTTCCCAGCTCCGTTTGGCCCAAGAAACCCAAAGACCTCCCCCTTGCGCACATGCAGATTAAGCTTGTCTACGGCTACGGTTTTTCCGTAAACCTTGGTAACGTTGTCAATTCTAATCATCGGTTTCAAGAAAATTTATGATTATTGAAGCAAATAATTGTTGTATTCGTATTAACAATAA